>NZ_CP172404.1:2620833-2961666 GCF_048213115.1 Niveibacterium terrae
TGCTCGTGCGGATCAACATCGCGATCTCGTGGGCAAGGCGCAAGCTCGGCATCGCCGGTTACTGGTCGCTGGCGGGTTATGCGAAGCGCAAGGTCAAGCGCGCGCTGCAGTTCATCTTCGATTTCGAACAGAACGTGATCCGCGCCGCCCGCGAGCGCCGCCTCGACGGAGTGATCTGCGGCCACATCCACTGGGCGGCGATCCGCGAGATCGGCGCGCTGACCTACGTCAACTGCGGGGACTGGGTCGATTCGTGCAGCGCAATCGTTGAACACCACGACGGCCGGCTCGAACTGATCCGTTGGGGCGAACGCAAAAGCTTCGCCAACCCCGTCCCGGAAATGGCCGAGGAAATCTGAACATGCGCATCCTGCTCGTCTCCGACGTGTACTTTCCGCGCGTCAATGGCGTTTCGACCGCGATCGAGACCCACCGCCGCGGTCTCGCCCAAAGAGGGATCGACGTCACGCTGATCGCGCCGGCCTACGACGACGAGCCCGAACAGCAGGGGATCATCCGGCTGCCCGGATGGAAGATCCCGGGCGACCCCGAGGACCGGATCGTGCTTCCCCACACGATGCGCTGCGCGGTCAGAGAGGCGGCAGAAAGGGCCGATCTGATCCACATCCAGACTCCGTTCTCGGCGCACTACGCGGGGATCGCGGCGGCGCGCGCGCGGCAGATCCCGGTCATCGCGACCTACCACACGCTGTTCGAGGAATACCTGCACCTCTACGCGCGCCACCTGCCCGAAGCCTGGCTGCGCGCCTTCGCCCGAAGAATCTCTCGCAGCCAGTGCAATGCGCTGGACGCGACGATCGTCCCGTCAAAGGCGATGGAGAAGCGGTTGCGCGAATACCGGATAGAGAGTCCGCTGCACGTTCTGCCGACCGGAATTCCGCTTGCGCAGTTCGCGATCGGCGAGAAGAGCGCCCATCGCGCCCGCTTCCGCTCCCGCTACCGGATCCCGCCCGGGCAGCCCGTCGCGCTCTTCGTTGGCCGCGTCGCGCATGAGAAGAACCTGCGCTTTCTGATCGACTCTCTCGCCCACGCCCGTCAGACGACCCCCGAGCTGCTGCTGGTCATCGCCGGCGAAGGCCCCGCCCAGGCCGACCTGCAGGACTATGTGACGCAGCGCGGCCAGCAGGACCACGTCCGCTTCCTGGGCTATCTCGATCGCGAACACGAACTGCCTGACTGCTATGCGGCGGCCGACCTGTTCGCTTTCGCGTCCGTCACCGAAACCCAGGGCCTCGTGCTGCTCGAAGCGATGGCGGTGGGGCTGCCGGTCGTCGCGCTGGCCGAGATGGGGACTCGCGATCTGCTCGAAAAGGGCCGGGGCGCGATCGTTCCCCGCTTTGAAGTCGCCGACTTCGGCGCCGCGCTGGCTGCTCTGGTCGCCAATCCGCAGCGCCGCACCGAGCTGGGCGCCCAGGCGAAAGCACTGGCCCGATCCTGGTCGGACGAGGATCTGACCGACCGCCTCGCCGAGCTGTATCGTCTCGAAATCGCTCAAAAAACGGAAACGAAGCCGATATGGAAAGCCCATTCAAGGGAAAAACAGGCCTGACGCGGATCTGGAACGCCTTCCACTACTCGATGGACGGGTTTCGCGCAGCCTACAAGAATGAAGATGCCTTCCGTCAGGAGGCGCTGCTTGCGGCTCTGCTGATCCCGGCCGCCTGCCTGCTGCCGGTCGGAGCCCTGGGGCGGGCGCTGATGATCGCCAGCGTGCTGCTGGTGTTGATCGTCGAGCTGATCAACTCGGCAATCGAAGCCGCGATCGACCGGATCTCGCTCGAAGATCATCGCCTGTCAAAACGCGCCAAGGACATCGGCAGCGCCGCAGTCTTCGTCGCCCTCGTCAACGTCGTCGCGGTCTGGCTCTGCGTGCTGCTGGCCTGACCCACCCGGAGAAATCATGGACAACGCGCTGAAAATCGCGCTGGTCACCGAAACTCATCCGCCCGAAGTCAATGGCGTCGCGATGACGGTCGGACGCCTCGTCAGCGGGATGCGCGAGCGCGGCCACCGCATCGAGGTGATCCGTCCGCGGCAGATGCGGCGGGAGACGCCGCTCGCCGGCGAGATCCTGGTCGGCGGCCTGGAAATCCCCGGCTATGCCGGGCTGCGCTTCGGCCTTCCGGCCGCGTCCCGCCTCAAACGGCTGTGGCGGGAGGCGCGGCCCGATGCGGTCCATATCGTCACCGAAGGGCCGCTGGGCTGGTCGGCGCTCAATGCCGCGCGCCGCCTCGGCCTGCCGGTCACGAGCGGCTACCACACGAATTTCGACCGCTACTCGCGCCATTACGGCGCGGCGGTGATGACCGGCACGATCGCCCGCTGGCTGCACCACTTCCACCGCCGGACCGATGCGACGCTGGTACCGACCCGCGAACTGGCCGGCGAGCTCGCGACCCACGGCATCCCAGGTCTGTGCGTGGTCGGCCGCGGCGTCGATACGGCCCTTTTCTCGCCAATGCGGCGCGATGGCGCCTTGCGCCGCAACTGGGGCCTGGAGGAAGCCGGAGTCGCCGTGCTCTACGTCGGCCGCCTCGCCCCCGAAAAGAACCTCAGAGTCGCCGAGGACGCCTACCGACAGCTCGCGGCCAGGCTTCCCGGCACGCGGATGATCTGGGTCGGCGACGGCCCCGAGCGCGAGCGGCTCTCGCGCGCCCACCCCGACCACCACTTCGCGGGAGCCCGCTACGGAGTCGATCTGGCGACCCATTACGCGTCGGCCGACCTCTTCCTGTTTCCGAGTCTGACCGAGACCTTCGGCAACGTCACCGTCGAAGCGATGGCCAGCGGCCTTGCGGTCGTCGCCTTCGACAGCGCGGCCGCTTCCTTGCTGATCCGCACCGACGAGACCGGAGCGCTGATCGCCCCGGACGCGCCCGAAGCCTTCAGCGAAGCCGCGCAGCGCCTCGCAGCCGATCCGGACCTGCGCCGCCGGCTCGGCGAAGCGGCGCGCCGCCGGGTCCAGCCCCTGGGCTGGAACGCGGTCGTCACCGACTTCGAGAACGCGATCCGCGAAACGATCGCCGCAAAGGCGGACTGAAGCACAGAACAAATCGATCTCACGCAGAGCCGCAGAGATCGCAGAGCCCCTCTTCAGAACAGGTAGCTGCGTCCGAACCGGCACTCAGGAATTCCGCCCCTTGTCCGGCTGGGTGGCCAGAAGCACATGAAGAACGCTTTTGACTCTCTCTGCGGCTCTGTGGCTCTGCGTGAGGAATGCCTTTCGGGCATCAGGCTGCGGTGATCGTCACCTCGGCGAACTTGCGCTTGCCGACCTGGAGCACGACTTTCGCGCCGACCGCGAGGACGAGGCCGCGATCTTCGAGCTTCTCGCCGTCGATGCGCACGCCGCCCTGCCCGATCATCCGGATCGCTTCGGACGTGCTGGCGGTCAGACCGGCTAGCTTGATCACCTGCAGCACCGGCAGGCCTTCGGCGGGCGCGGCGAGACTGAGCTGGGGCAGATCGTCGGGGATCGCATTGCGCTGAAAGCGCGCCTCGAAGTCGGCGAGCGCATCCTCAGCCGCGGCGCGGTCGTGGAAGCGGGTGATGATCTCCTGGGCCAGTTCGACCTTGATGTCGCGCGGGTTTCGTCCCTCGGCAACCTGCTGCTTGAGCGCCGCGATCTCGGCGTTCGAGCGGAAGGACAGCAGATCGTAGTAGCGCCACATCAGCTCGTCGGACACCGACATCAGCTTGCCGAACATGTCGCGCCCCGACTCGGTGATGCCGATGTAGTTGCCCAGCGACTTGGACATCTTGTTAACGCCATCGAGCCCTTCGAGCAGCGGCATCATCTGGACGATCTGCGGCGTCTGACCTTCCTGCTTCTGCAGCTCGCGGCCGACCAGCAGGTTGAACTTCTGGTCGGTGCCCCCCAGCTCGACATCCGACTTGATCGCGACCGAGTCATAGCCCTGGCACAGCGGGTACAGGAATTCGTGGACGGCGATCGGCTGCTGATTGCCGTAGCGCTTCGCGAAATCGTCGCGTTCGAGCATCCGCGCGACCGTGTAGCGGGAAGCGAGCCGGATCATGCCGGCCGCGCCGAGGCCGTCGAACCAGGTCGAGTTGAAACAGACTTCGGTGCGTTCGGGGTCGAGGATCTTGAAAACCTGGGCCTTGTAGGTCTCGGCGTTCGCCAGAACCTGCTCGCGCGAGAGCGGCGGACGGGTCGTGTTCTTGCCGGTCGGATCCCCGATCATCGCGGTGAAGTCGCCGATCAGGAACATCACATGGTGACCCAGATCCTGAAAATGACGCAGCTTGTTGATCAGCACCGTGTGTCCCAGGTGCAGATCGGGGGCGGTCGGATCGAAGCCGGCCTTGACCCTGAGCGGACGTCCGAGTTTGAGCCGCTCGACGAGCTCGGATTCCAGAAGGATCTCCTCGCTGCCGCGACGGATCAGTTCGAGTTGTTCCTGAATGCTTGCCATCGATGAAATTCGCCCGTGTGTGAAATTTGCTACTATCGGACCCAATCTCCGCGCACCCAAGATCATGAGCCTGAAGGCAAAAACCATAATTCTAGCGCGGCTGAGAGAACTTAGAGAGCAAACCCCCGCCCTGTTCTGGACAGGGATCGCCGCAGCCGGTGTCTCCCTGTTCGGGATGATGACCGCGGTCGCCGTGATCCCGGGCTCCGAAGTCGGGCTGCCGCGACAGCGCACCGTCGTCGAAGAACTCGCTCTCTCTCCAGCCGTGATCACCGAGTCCGAGGACTCCGCCTACTACCACGAAGACAGGATCCGCCGCGGCGATACGATCGCCGGCGTGATGGCCCGCCTCGGCATCGACGACGACGAAGCTGAACGCTTCGTGCGCAGTGATCCTGCCGCCCGCGACGCGCTGCGCCGCCTCGTCCCCGGCCAGAACGTCCATGCCTCGACGACCGCCTATGGCCAGCTCCTGAGCCTGGAACTCCCCGGCAAGGATGCCGATCACCTGATCCTGCTCGAACGCCGCGAAGGCGAACTTCACCTGACCGAACAGCCGCTCGCGCTGCAACTGAGCACCCAGGCCAAAGCCGCGACGATCGCGAGCTCGCTGTTCGGCGCCACCGACGAAGCGGGCCTGCCCGACTCGATCGCGGTCAGCCTCGCCGAGATCTTCGGCTCCGAGATCGACTTCCACCGCGATCTACGCCGCGGCGACAGCTTCCGCGTCGTCTATGAAGTGATGAGCAACCGCGGCCTGCCGGTGCGCACCGGGCGCATCCTGGCCGCCGAATTCGTCAACGCCGGGGTCCACTACACGGCAGTCTGGAAGAACGCTGAAGGCGGCAAGGGCGATTACTACGCGGCCGACGGTCGCTCCCTGCGCCGCGGCTTCCTGCGCTCTCCGCTGGAGTTCTCGCGCGTCACGTCGAACATGGGCATGCGCTTTCACCCGATCCAGAAGACCTGGAAGCAGCACAAGGGCGTCGACTATGGGGCCCCCATCGGCACCCGGGTCCGCGCGACTGCCGACGGACAGGTCGTATTCGCCGGACAACGCGGCGGCTATGGCAATCTGGTCGTGCTGCGCCATGCAGGCGGCATCGAGACCGCCTATGGCCACCTGTCGAAGATCAGCGTCAGACAAGGCGAGAAGATCCATCAGGACGACACGGTCGGCCTGGTCGGCATGACCGGCGCCTCAACCGGCCCTCACCTTCACTACGAATATCGGGTCGCCGGAGAGCCGCGGGATCCGCTCAAGGTCGTGCTGCCCGACGCGCCGCCTCTGGCCGGCCGCGATCTGGCCAGCTTCCGCCAGCGCAGCGCCAGCCTGCTCGCCGAACTCAAGCTGACCGAACCGAGCCACAAGGCCAGGGCCGAATGAGCGAACTCTTCGTCGGCTTGATGTCGGGCACCAGCCTCGACGGAGTCGATGCCGTGCTCGCCGATTTCGCCCCGGCGATACCGCGGGTGCTCGCCAGCACCTGCCTGCCCTACCCGGCGGCGCTGCGTCAGTCGCTGCTCGAACTGAACCTCGCCGGACACGACGAGCTGCGCCGCGCCTCCGAACTGTCAGTCGAACTCGCACGGCGCTACGCCGAAGCGAGCCTCGCCGTGATCGCGCAGGCCGGCCTCGAACCGGTCGCGGTCCGCGCGATCGGCTGCCACGGCCAGACCGTGCGCCACCAGCCTGCGGCCGGCTACAGCCTGCAGCTGAACCAGCCGGCGCTGATCGCCGAGCTGACCGGGCTTGCCGTCGTCTCCGACTTTCGCAGCCGCGACATCGCGGCCGGAGGCCAGGGCGCACCGCTGGTTCCCGCCTTCCACGACCAGGTCTTGAGAAGCGCCGGGCGCCACCGGATCGTGCTGAACGTGGGCGGCATCGCGAATCTGAGCGATCTCGCCCCGGACAGGCCGACCCGGGGCTTCGACACCGGCCCCGGCAACATGCTGCTCGACGCGTGGGCCGCCCGCCACCTCGGCAAAACCTATGACGCTGGCGGGGCCTGGGCCGCTCAGGGGGCCGTTCTGCCCAAGCTGCTCGATCGCCTGCTCGCCCACCCCTTCCTCGCCCTCGCCGCGCCGAAGAGCTGTGGCCGCGAGGAATTCCATCTGGGCTGGGTCGAACCGATGATCCCGGCCGGAGCCGATCCCGCCGACGTGCAGGCGACGCTGCTCGAACTGACGGCCCGGACGATTTGCGACGCGATCGCGCGCGAATGCGGCAAACCCGACGAAACCTGGGTCTGCGGCGGTGGCGTGCACAACACCCGTCTGATGGAGCGCCTCGCCGCGCTCTTGCCCGGCACGGTCGGCAGCACCGCAGAACTGGGGCTCTCGCCGGACGATCTCGAAGCGCTCGCCTTCGCGTGGCTCGCCCGGCAGACCCTCAGAGGTTTGCCGGGCAATCTTCCGGAAGCGAGCGGCGCGCGCGGTCCCCGCGTGCTCGGCTCTATCACGCCGGCATGAAGGGTTCGCTGCGCGCCTCGCTGTGGATGCTGACGGCCAGCCTGCTCTTCGCGGCGATGGGCGCCAGCATCAAGTTCGGTTCGAACAGCTTCGGCGCGATCGAATTCGTGTTCTGGCGCAACCTCGTCTCGGCGCTCGCGATCGGCACCTATGCGGCGGCGATCGGCGAGCGCGTCACGACGCCGCTGTGGCGCATCCACCTGACCCGCAGCCTGTCCGGCTTCATCGCCCAGGTGCTGTACTTTTTCGCGATCGTGAGCCTGCCGATCGCGACCGCCTTCACGCTGAACTACACATCGCCGCTGTGGCTCGCGGTTCTGGTCGCGCTCGTCACCCGCGAGCGCTTCCGCCCCGGCATCTGGGGCGCTCTGGCGCTGGGCATGATCGGTGTTGCGCTGCTTCTCAAGCCCAGCCTCGCCCACGCGCCGTGGGTCGGCGCGCTCTACGGTCTGGCCGGTGCCGCGATCTCGGCCCTCGCCTATCTGAACGTGCGCCGCCTCGGCGAAGCCCACGAACCCGAATGGCGGACCGTGTTCTGGTTCTCGGTCGTCTGCACGGTCGGCAGCGCTCCGTTCGCGCTGATGGGCGCGCACCATCCCTTCTCCTGGTCCGGGCGCGAGCTGGCGATCATGCTCGGCGTCAGCGTCTTCGGCATCAGCGCCCAGCTCGCGATGACCCGGGCCTATTGCTACGGGAAAACACTGCTCTCGGCCGCGCTGTCCTATTCGACCGTGGTCTTCGCGACGCTGATCGGCGTCTTCGCGTTCGACGACTCGCTCGACCCGCTCTCGCTGGCCGGCATCGCGGTCGTCATCGCCAGCGGCATCCTCGCCGGCCATCTGTCACGCCGGCCGGCCAGATAGAACTCCGCCCCCCTCAGACGGTGAAGTGGCTGATCCGCGCGCGCAAATCGCGGGCCATCTGCCGCAGCTGCTCGACGATATCGCTCGACGAGCGGCTCGTCGTCGCGGTCTTCTCGGCCATCTGCGCAACCACGTCGACCTGCTGCGCGAGCAGGGAACTCGCCGCGCTCTGCTCGCGGATCGCACTGGAGATCTCCTGGATCTGCCTGAGCGTCTGCTGCGTCTCGTCGCGGATGCAGGAGAGCGACTGAGCCGCCGCCGCGGTCAGCTGCTTGCCCTTTTCGACTTCAGGCAGGATCTGTCCCATCGCCTCGACCGCGGCGCGGGTGTCCTGTTGAACGCCCGCGATCATCTGTTCGATTTCGCTGGTCGAGTTCGCCGTGCGCTCGGCGAGCTTCCTGACTTCGTCGGCAACGACCGCGAAGCCCCTGCCCTGCTCTCCGGCACGGGCCGCTTCGATCGCCGCATTGAGCGCCAGAAGATTGGTCTGACCGGCAATCTCCTTGATCACCGAGGCGATGTTCGAGATCTGGCCGGCCCGCGCATAGAGAGCTTCGATCTGCCGCGAAGCGCTGTCCGCCGATTGGGCGATCAGCAGGATGGCCTCGTTCGCGCGATCCAGATGATCGACCCCCTCGATCGAGGTCTGCGCCGAACTCGACGAGTAGCGCTCGGTGTCGGTCGCCCGGTCAGCGATATGGGCACTGCTGACGGTCAGCTCCTCAATCGCCGCCGCCATCGCGGAGGTCGCGTCAGACTGCTGAGCGGCCGCGCTGACGACGTTGTCGGAAACGACGCTGATCGATTCCGCGTTCTCCAGCAGGCGGGAACCATTCGCATCGATCTCGCGGATCAGCTTGCCCAGCTCGGCCGCCATGTTGGCAATCGCGAGCAGCAGCAACGAAAACTCATCGGAGGCCTTGCCCGCGCTGCCCACATCGAGATCCAGGTGACCTTCTTTGACCCGTTCGACCTGGACCAGTGCGATCGCGAGCCGCCGGAACACCTTGCGATCGATCAGAAGAAAAGCCGCGACGATGAAGACCAGGATCAGCGAGTTGGCCAGGATATAAACCCACTGAAAGCGTTGGCCGTCGGCGAGCAGCCGGTCGCTGGCCATCGCGATCAGCGCATTGCTGGCTTTGATCTCCTTGCCCACTTCCGCGAGCCCGGCATTGATGAACGGCGCCACTTCGTCGATCGCCCGGGTCGAGAAGTCATCGCGCGCCAAGACATTGCCGACCGCCTTCTGGTAGTCGCGCGCCGCGTCGAGAAAGCGCTTGAGGTTTTCCCGGTTCAGCGCATCGCCCCCCGCGGTGTCGGCAGACTCCGCCGCCGCGGCAAAGCTCTGCTCGGACTTGCCGATCAGCTCGTCCAGCCCCGAGTTGCGCTCCTTGACGATCGCCCGCAGCTTGTCCATGTCCGGACCGGAAGCCGCCTTCTCCAGCGTCGCGCGGATGAAGCCGTTCTGGATGCCACGGATCTGCAGCCCGACCGCCATGATCGAGTCGTTGTAAGCCTTGAGTTTCTGCAGGGTCAGCGTTGTCCGCTCCCGGGACCGGGCATCGAAATGACTGACCGAGAACGGAACCGTCGCCAGAAGAAACATCACGGCAAAGATGCCGGCGAAAAAAGTTCTCACTTTCACGACTGCCTCCGTGTTCCGACGACCGCAAAGTGCGCACCAACCCTGAAGAGACATATACCACGCCCACGCCTACGGCCGGGCGGAGTTCTGTCACGGCGCGAACCTCGCACAAGCGATCGCGCGGGGGCACAACAAAACACCGGCCACCGGCCATCCGTCACAAAAAGTCCACGATCAGCTTCACGGCCTTGACGCTGCGCAGAGATCAAGCGCGAAAGCCGCGCGGATAATGACGCAATCCTGCCCACCTGGAGCTCGCCATGATCACCGCAGAAGTGCGTGACGGCCGCGTTGAAGCCGCAGTGTTCGGAAAGCTGACGCTGGACGATTTCCATCTGTTCGAACAGCAGATCGAGGCCCAGGTGGCCGGCGGAGCGCCACTGTGCGCTTTCGTCGACTTGCGGGCGATGGACGGTCTGACGCTCGACGCCGCGATCGAGGACTACCACTTCACCCGGCGCCATGCGCAGCTCAAAGGGCGCATCGCGGTGCTGACCGAAAACGAATTCGACACGATCGGCGCCTGGCTCGAACAAGCCCTCGTCGAGGCGGATATCCGCCTCTTCGACGACGAATCGAACGCCCGCACCTGGCTGGACAGTGAGGAAGCCTGACATGAACAGTCCCTTGATCAGCGCGGAAGCGCTCGCCGAACCCAATCCCCGCCGCATCATCTTCGATGTCCGCCACGATCTGGCCGACCCCGGCTATGGCCGCCGCGCCTATGCGGCCGGCCATGTCCCGGGCGCCTTCTTCCTTGATGTCGAGAACGAGCTCTCGGGCGCCCGGACCGGCAGCAACGGCCGCCATCCGCTGCCCGACCCTGAAGTTTTCGCGGCACTGCTGCGCCGCTACGGAGTCGGCAAGGACTCCGAGATCGTCGCCTACGACGATGCGGGCGGCATGTATGCGGCAAGGCTGTGGTGGCTGCTGCGCTGGATTGGCCACGACATCGTCGTCGTGCTCGACGGCGGCTTCTCGGCCTGGCTCGCCGACGATTTCCCGCTCGAAAAAGCCGAGCCTCCCCGCCCCGCGGCAGGTTCGATCGCGGTCGACCGGCTCACCGAGACGGTCAGCGCCGCCGAGCTGCTGGCCGAAATCGAGGCGCCGCGCTGGCTGATCGTCGATGCCCGCTCTCCGGAGCGCTTCCGCGGCGAGAACGAGACGATCGACCCGGTCGGCGGCCACATCCCCGGCGCGCGCAACCGTTTCTTCCGCGACAACCTGTCGCCCGACGGCCGCTTCAAGCCGCCGGCCCTGCTCGCCGCGGAGTGGCGGGCTTTGACCGAGCCGCGGATGATCTCGGAAGTCGTCTGCCAGTGCGGTTCAGGCATCACCGCCTGCGTCAATCTGCTGGCACTGGAGATCGCCGGCTTGCCCGGCGCACGCCTCTATCCCGGTTCGTGGAGCGAATGGTGCTCCGACCCGAAACGCCCGGTCGAAGTGTGATTCCCTGCCCGTGCGCGAGCCGGGTAAACTCGCGTTTTCCCGGCACGCAGCAGGCAAAACAGTGAACAAGAAAATCGGTTTCATCGGCACCGGCAACATGGGCGGCGCGATCATCGGCGGCATCGTCGCGAGCGGTCTGGCGAGCGGCGCCGACCTGATCGTCTTCGACGCCGACCCGGCCAAAGCGGCGGCGGTCGCCGCGAAGTTCGGCGTCCAGGCCGCGGCCTCGCTGACGGAACTCGCCCGCGCCACCGACATCCTCTTCGTCGCGGTCAAGCCTTACGCGGTCGCGACGGTGCTCGAAGAAGCGGCGGCGGCGCTGAAGGCAGACTGCATCGTGGTCTCGATCGCGGCCGGCGTCACGCTGACGAGCCTTGAAGCGGCGCTCGGCGGGCCGCGCAAGCTGATCCGCGCGATGCCGAACACTCCGGCTCTGGTCAATGCCGCAATGTGCTCGCTGACGCCGAACGCGCTGGTCAGCGACGAGGATCTCGCGGCGGTCCAGGCGATCTTCGCGTGCTTCGGCGAGGCCGAGGTCGTCCCCGAGAAGCTGATCCACGCAGTGACCGGCGTATCGGGCTCGGCTCCGGCCTATGTGTTCATGTTCATCGAGGCGATGGCTGACGCGGCGGTTCTGGGCGGGATGCCCCGCGACAAGGCTTACCGTTTCGCCGCCCAGGCCGTGCTCGGCTCGGCGAAGATGGTGCTCGAAACCGGCAAACACCCCGGCGAATTGAAGGACATGGTCTGCTCGCCCTCGGGCACGACGATCGAGGCGGTCCAGGTTCTCGAAGAGAAGGGCTTTCGCGCCGCGGTGATCGCCGCAATCACCCGCTGCATGGATAAATCGGAAGCGATGAGCCGCAGCTGAAGAGCTCCGGCGATCAGACCAACGCCTGACGGGTCGGCCGCGCGAGGTTGCCAAAGAGGCGCAGGCCGAAGCGCAGCCGGCTCGCATCCCAGGGGGTGAAGCGACGCAACTGGTAGCGCTCGTCGGCTGACGCCGAAGCGCCCCAGGCGGTCGAGACCGCCGCATCGAAGCCCAGCGCCTCGACCATCGCGACATGACGGGACGTGTAGTCGCGCCCCGGTTTGCCGTTCGGATAGGCGAACAGGCCCACGCGCCGGTCGATGATCGCTTCGAGTTCGCGCCGTCCGGCGCAGATCTCCTCCCGGGCGTCGTGATCGGACAGGCCCGCGAGAATCGGATGGCTGACCGTGTGGGCACCGATCTCGAAGCCCTGAGCTGAAAGCACCCTGAGTTGATCGCGGCTGAGCATCAGATCTTCGGGAAGGCGCGCCTGAGCCGAGGTCGCGATTTCGCGCACGGCCTGCTCGCGCAGCAGAGGCGGCAGATACTTGATCCGCCCGATCAGGGTCTGGGCACTGCGGCCGCGCGCGCCCCAGTCCGCGAGCGAGTAGCTCCCCCAAGGGCCCAGATCGAGTTCGCTGAGCGGCGAGCGGCGGATCGCTTCGATCAGGCTGTCATTCCACATCCGCCCGCCGTTGATGTAGCCGGAGGCAACGAAGAAAGTCGCCGGCAGACCCTGGCTTTTGAGCCGCGGCGCGGCGACGGTCAGATTGTCCGCATAGCCGTCGTCGAAGCTGATCGCGGCGGCGCGTTCGGGCAGACTCCCCTCCCTGAGCCGGGTCACCGCGTCGCTGAGCGGCAGCACATTGAACCAGCGGGATATCCAGCCCAGCGCGGCCGAGAAGCGCGCGGCATCGATCTCGCCGGGGAACATCGGGTCGCGCTCGGGAAGAACCCTGTGCCAGAGGAAGATCGACAGCCGGGCGCGGCGTCCGGCGGGAGACAGGGCTTTCAGGCAGGAACGGATCAGCATCAGCAGCGCACCGAGGCAGTGGACAGCCCGGGCGGAACGGGCTTGGGCAGGATTGCGGGCGAATCCGCTGCGCGGACAGCGAGCATCCGTTCGCGCAGCAAGCGTTTCATCGCAACGGTCACGACGGTCGCGTAGTAAGGCATGTCCCAATAGGTCATGCTCAGGAACGCGCCGCCGACCGCGAAAACGGCCAGGCTGACCTGAAGCATCCGCGCCAGAGACACCATCCACGCGAACTCGGGGATCGCTGGCGCGTGGCGGATGACCCAGCCAGCCTGAGACCAGGCGGTAATTCCTATTCCGAGGAAAAGGAAGAGGCCGATGAAACCGTGCTCACCGAGGACTTCGAAGTAGATGCTGTGCGCGGCCAGAGGAATGTTCGGATTCGGCGCATAGAGTCCGAACACGAAGGTGTTGGCCAGCGCGAACCCCCCTCCGGTGATCCGGTCGCAGGCCAGATTGAAGGCCATGTGCCAGGAATTGATCCGGCCCATCGCCGACGCATCCTGATCGTAAGTCTGGATCGTCTCCATCCGGTTGAACCATTCTGCCGGCAGGAAAGCCACCAGAAGAGGAAGCGCGGTGAGAACCACCATCAGCAGCAGGATTTTCCTGCGGCTTTTCATGAACAACATCAGAACCATCGCGAAGAGCGCCAACAAGGCTCCGCGCGAATGGCTTCCGACCGAGGAGAGCACCGAAAAGGGCACACAGAGAAGCAGGCCCCATTTCGCCCAGCGATTGCTGACCTGCCCCGCCAGGAAGATCAGAAGAGGCACGATCATCAGCGCGGCGAGCGCGAAAGAATTGTTGTCCTCGATGAAGGAGACGGACGGCCCATAAACCCGGTAGGAGCCGCCGGAGAGCAGCGTGAAAATTCCCCCCTTGGTGCTGAGAAAGGCGATGGACAGGGTCATGACCCAGACCAGCTCCTTGATCTGGCGCTCATTGACGATCACGCACATCGCGACGACCGTCATCAGATAGATCTTCAACACCCGCGAAACCATTTCCCACGAAGGTTCGGGGAAGAACGCGTAGGCCTGGGTCACGCAGATCCACAGCGAGAGCAGGATCAGCAGGATCTGCGCCACCCCGAAGGGCGGGCGTTTCTCGTCGCGGCTCATCACGAGTCCGATGAAGACCGCCGCCGCGGCGATTGCGGCAACCGGAAGCGAGTACAGCGCCCCCCATGAGAAGCGGTGCGGATTGAGCAGGCTGACGAAGACCCAGAGCAGGATTCCCCGCGACGGATGGGTCAGCACAAAGGGGATGGGCCCGAAAACCATCAGCAGGATCACAATGTCACGCAAGGCATCCTCGCAAATCAGTGCACCGGGCGCCCAGCGCGGGAGAGCCCTCGGAACCAGTGTGCCAGCTCTCGGCCGAAGCGAATGCCAGAAGCGTCACGGGCGCGCTCATGCTTCTGAGGAAAAAGCGACGCGCCTGCCGCGGGCGGCGAGCAGCGTCTCGAACAAAGCGATCTGCGCCCGACTCGTCTCGTCCCAGGCAAAGGCTTCGGCGTAGCGGCGGATTGCGGCGCGATCCGCATTGCGTTCGAACACACTGCGCACCGCCGCCGCCAGCGCCTCGGCGCTGCGCGGCAGGAACAGCTCTCCGGCAACAGGATCGCGGACGACTTCGGGCGTCCCCCAGATTCGGGTCGCAGCGACCGGAGTTCCACAGGCGAGGCTCTCCAGCAACACGTTGGCCCAGCCTTCGCGCGACGAGGCGAGGATCAGCGCATCGGCTGCGCTATACCACTGCGCGAGCTCGGCATTGGGCCGGGCTCCGGCAAAGAGGATGCGCCCGGCCAGCCCCGCTGCGCGGGCCTGGCGCTCAAGCGCGCCCCGCTCCTCGCCGTCGCCGACGATGACGAGGCGGCAATCGGGAAGCCCGGCCAGTGCCTCAATCGCCAGGTGATGACCTTTTCGCTCGACCAGATGGCCAACCGAGACCAACAGCCGCCCCTCTTCGGGAAGGCCCAGAGCGCGCCGCGCCGCGGGCCGGGGCAGCGGGCGGAAGCGCTCGAGATCCACGCCATTGCGCAGCACATGCAGGCGGGCGGGATCGGCGCCGAGCTCGGCCAGCCTATCCATCAGCGCCGCGCAGACCCCGATCGAAGCGCCGGCCCTTGCCGCCGCCCAGAGAATCATCCGCCGCGGCAGCGGGTGCTCGGGGATCAGGCTCAGATCCGTGCCGCGCGCGGTCACGATGAAAGGCTTGCCGAACCACTGCGCGAGCAGAGCCGCGGCGACCCCGTCCGGATAGTAGTAGTGCGCATCGATCAGATCGAAGTCGAAACCTTCGCGGATCAGTCGGGCGAGCGCGGGCCGGGCGCCCAGCGCGAGCAGCAGCGGCGCGACGTTCATGCCGACCTTTGGCGGCAGCAGATAGCGCGGATGGCGCACTTCGATGCCGAAGCGCTGCTCGAGTGCGGGCGTCGCGGCCATCTTCGCCCATTCGCCAAAGCGCGGGTGAGAGGACGGAAACCAGGGCACCGGCGCGAGAACCCGGGCCTCGACGCGCCCGCTCTTGAGCAGTTCGCGCAGCCTCGTCTCGACGAAGATGCCGTGCTCCGGCCGGCTCGCGCTCGGGTACAGCGTCGAGAACAGCAGCGTGCGTATCGTCATGCGGCGGTCGGGGCGAGCGTGCGGTAGATTGCCGCGTAGCGCGCAACACTGCTCTGCCAGGTGCGTTCGCGCTCGACGAAGGCACGCCCGGCCGCGCGCAGAGCCGGCCAGCGGCTGCGCTCGGCGAGCAGCCGGGAGAGTGTCGCGGCCAGAGCCGCCGCATCGCCGGCCGGGAACAGCACACCGTTGACGCCGTCGCGGACGAGCTCCTTGTGTCCGCCGACATCGGAGGCGACGAAGATGCGCTGCTGAGCCATCGCTTCGAGCGGCTTGAGCGGAGTGACCAGCTCGGTCAGGCGCATCGCATGACGCGGATAGGCCAGCACATCGACGAGATCGTAGTAGCGGTGGACTTCGTCATGGGGAACGCGGCCGGTAAACACGACCTTGTCGGCAATGCCCAGCGCTTTGGCCTGGACGCGCAAGGCCTCTTCCTGAAAACCGCCGCCGACCAGCAGCAGCCTGGCGGACGGGCGCTGCGCAAGCACCCGGGGAAAGGCGTCGAGCAACAGATCGAGCCCTTCATAGGCATAGAAGGAGCCGATGAAACCGATCACTTCGGCATCATCGAGCCCCAGACGGCGGCGCAACGCGGCATCCGGCGCCGAGCCGGGTGAGAAGGCTTCGGCATCGACCGCGTTCGGAATCACCGTGACCCCGGCGGCCGGAACACCGCGCCCGACGATATCGGCACGCAGACCTTCGCAGATGCAGGTCACATGATCGGCGTGGCGCAAAGCCCAGGTTTCGAGCGCATGAGTGAGCTGGTAGCGGACACTGCCTTCCCGGGTCGTGCCGTGATCGACCGCGGCGTCCTCCCAGAACGCCCGCACTTCATAGACGACGGGAAGATGGTGACGACGCCCCACCCGCAGCGCGGGGATCGCGTCGAGCACCGGCGAATGCGCGTGCAGGATGTCGGGCCGCAGCTGTGCGATCAGCATCTCCAGCCTCGCCTCGGTCGCCCGCATCTGGCCGATTTCGCCGAGCAGCGGCAGTCGCGTCCAGTGTCCTGCGGGCAGGGGCGTCCGGTAAAACACCAGGCCATCGACCTCTTCGCGCAAAGCCGCGGTTCTCCCCTGTTTGGGCGAAGTCAGATGAAAAGTCTCCCAGCCCAGCCGCCGCTGCTCGCGCAGGATCGCCGCGGTCCGAAACGTATAGCCGCTGTGCAGCGGAATCGAGTGATCGAGGATATGCAGAATTTTCATCTCAGGCCTTTTGCAAACAACTCCTCCGCCAGCAAACCGTCAGAAGCGAACCCGTGCCTCAGCAAGGAAGGACTTCGCCCTGCATCGGAGCTTCTTCCGCAAGCCTCTCGATCTTTCCGCCCTCCAGATTGCGCAGGAAGGCTTCGAACATCAGCACGGACCAGATCGACGCGCTGTAATCCTTGATTCCGGACTGATGGTCATCGACCATATGGCGCAGATAGCGGGGGTTGAACCAGCCGGTATCGGCGAGGCGTTCGCCGAGCAGCGCCTGCCTGACCCGATCCTGGAGCGGACCACGGAACCAGCGCGCCAGGGGCACGGCGAAACCCATCTTGGGACGGTAGAGGGTTTCCCGGGACAGATAGGGTTCGAGCGAACGCTTGAACAGGAACTTGCCTTCCGCACCACGCAACTTGAAGTGCGAAGGCAGGCTGGCGAACCACTGCACGAGTTCCTGATCCATCAGCGGAGCGCGCACTTCGAGCGAATGCGCCATCGCGGCGCGGTCGACCTTGGTGTTGATGTCGCCGACCAGATAGGTCTTCAGATCCAGATACTGGATCAGCGCCAGCGGATCGTCGGTGCCGGCCTGCGCGGCATGACGGTGAAAAACCTCGGCCGCCGTATAGCCGGCCAGGCCCGTGCGAAAACTGTTTGAAAACAGCTGCCGGCGCTGCTCGGCGCGCATCACCGATACCGAGTGCAGATAGGCGTCGACCGAATCGCGGGCCAGAGCTTCGAAAGTGGTCTTTGCGCGCAGACTCTGGGGCGCCCAGTCCGCTTTCGGATAGATCCGGCCGAGCAGGCCAAACAGCGGTTGGCGCAGGCCCAGCGGCAGCAGCGCGCGCATCCTCTCCTCGTTGCGGTGCAGGCGATGGCGCCGGTAACCAGCAAGGCTCTCGTCGCCGCCATCGCCGGACAGGGCCACGGTCACATGGCGGCGGGCGAGCTGGCTGACCCGATAGGTCGGGATCGCCGAGCTGTCGGCATAGGGTTCATCGTAGAGCCAGGCCAGCTCGTCGATCAGGCTGAAATCATCGCACGCGACCAGTCCGGAGTAGTGGCGGGTCCGGTAACGCTGGGCCACCCTGGCCGCATAGGCCGACTCGTTGAAGGTCGGGTCGTCGAAGCCGATCGAACAGGTATTGACCGGATCGGGAGACAGATGCGCCATCGCGGCCACGACGGCGCCCGAGTCGACGCCCCCCGACAGGAAGGCGCCCAACGGCACATCGGCAACCATCCGCAAGCGCACCGCTTCGCGCAGCCGCGTGATCAGTTCGCCGCAGGCATCCTCGAAGCTGATCGGATTGTCGAGCGTGAAATGGACATCCCAGTACTGAACCGGTTCGGGGGCGCTCTGGCCACGGCGCAGGCACAGAGTGTGGCCGGGCGAGAGCTTCTTCGCCCCCTTGAAGATCGTCCTCGGCTCGGGGACATAACCCAGCGCGAAATAGTCCTCGACGCACTCGGGATCGATCTCGCGCCGAAAACCCGGATGGGCCAGCAAGGCCTTGAGTTCGGAGCCGAAGATCACGGTGTCGTCTTCGAGCCGCGCATAGAAGAGCGGCTTGACCCCGAGCCGGTCGCGGGCGAGGAAGAAAGTCTGCTTGCCGCGATCCCACAGCGCGAACGCGAACATGCCCCGAAAATGGCTGACGCAATCCTCGCCCCACTCTTCCCAGCCGTGGACGATCACTTCGGTGTCGCTGCGGGAGTGGAAGACATGGCCCGCCGCCTGCAGCTCGGCGATCAGCGCACGGAAATTGTAGATCTCGCCGTTGAAGACGACGACGACCGAGCCATCCTCATTGAACAGCGGCTGCTGCCCGGTCTCCAGATCGATCACCGACAACCTGCGGTGGGCCAGAGCGAGGCCAGGCTCGAAGTGCGAGCCGGTCTCATCGGGTCCCCGGTGACGCTGGACATAGGCCATGCGTTCGAGCAGCTCGCGACTGACTTCCCGCCTGCCCTTGAGGTCGAACACGCCAGCGATACCGCACATGGCCAATTCCTTCTCTCGCTCGATTCAAACCGGGAGCGCGACATGAGCGCGCCGAAGTTCCCGGACATAGAGAGCCTCATAGCGATCGACCATCGCGGCGAGGCTGAAGCCCGCTTCGATGCGTCGCCGCCCCGCTCTGCCCTGTTCGCGTCTGAGCTCCGGAGCTGAGGCATAGCCGGCCAGAGCGCTCGCGAGCGCTTGCGTGTCGGAGGCCGGCACGAGCGCTCCGCTGACGCCGTCCTCGACCAGCTCGGGATTGCCGCCGACCGCGGTCGCGACGACTGGCAGACCGCAAGCCATCGCCTCGAGAACCGTGTTCGAAATGCCTTCGGCGAGGGACGGCAGAGCGAAGAGATCGAAGCCGCGCATCACCTGCGGGACATCCGCGCGCTCGCCAGCGAGCCAGACCGCATCTCCGACGCCCTCCTCGCGAATCGTCTCTTCGATCTCAGTGCGCATCGCTCCCTCTCCGACCAGAACCAGCCTCAGGGCAGGAAAAGCACCGCTTCGCCTGACGCGCGCAAACGCGCGCACCAAACCCGCTTGATCCTTGACCGCCTGCAAGCGCCCCACCGTTCCGATCACGCACAGCGCCGGATCGTTGAAAGGCGAACCCGGCAAGGCTTCGCGCGCGCCCCAAGCGGGACGGAAACGCTCGCTGTCGACGCCGTTGCAGATCAAGTCGACCCGCTGGGCAGAAATCCCGACAGCCTGTGTCAGATAATTCGACAGCTCCACCGACAACGCAATGTAATGCGTCACAAACGGGCGGTAGAGACGCCGTATACGCCGCGGTTTGCGCGCCCGACCATCGGGATCGTCGACGTCCCTGCCGTGCTCGCCGTGCAGACGCACCGGAACGCGGGCAAACCAGGCCGGCAGGCTCATTTCGAGCGCGGCGAGGTTGCGGGTGTGCACGAGGGCCGGGCGCAGCGCGCGCAGTACGCCGGCGAGCCTGGGAAAGAGCAGCACTCCGGGCCCCGGAGCCTTGTGAAGTTCGACAAATTCGACGTCGCCGCGCGTGATCCGGGAGCGAAACCCGGCATCAATGTCGGTCAGCGCGATCACCGCATGGCGGAAACGCTCGCGCGGCAGCCGGTTGATCAGATTGACGATGCCGTTCTCCAGCCCCCCCACCCGGAAGCTGTAGACGACGTGGGCGATCAGCGGACGTTGATCGCTCATCGCCGTGGCGGATCCCCAAGCAGGCTGACGCGGATCGCATCCTTGTGGGCCGCGAGAAAAGCCTGGACCGCAGCCCTCGCCTCTTCCGGGTTCTCCCCGGTCTCGGTCCAGACGACCAGCGCATCCGAATCGTCGCGCCGACGGGCGAGGCGGTCGGCGGCCAGCGCGAGCTTGGCCGAGAATTCATCCGCGGTCTGCCGGCCATCGAGCCAGTACCAGCTCCAGACGGCAAGGCTCTTTCCCGTCGCCCCGCGCAGAAGGCTTCGCCTGGCCGCTATGGCGGGCACGATAGCGTCGCGACCGGCCTCGATTTCGCTCCAGAACTTGTCTTCGCGAAAGAGCAAGCGGTTGTCCCACTGCACGAGCTCGTGGCCAGGACTCTGGTGCGCGTAATGGACGATCAGCAGCGAGACGGCCCGAGCACCGGAGCGGTAGGTCGCGAGACTTCGCGAGCGATCACCGACGTAGTGAGGCAAAAAGCCCGCGACCGCGAAAGCGTCTTCGCGGCTCCAGCCGGGGGCGGGCCGGGGTGCTTCGATCCGCCGCGACGAATCCCCCGGCACGTCCATCAGCCAGGCGAGAGCGGGATGACAGAGGGCGCCGAGCGCGAGCACTGCGGCGAGCATGATCCAGACACGCGCCGGGCCCGTCCCGGATACGTTCGCCCGGACTTCGCCGCCAGGCCGCATCTCTTCACCTTCTTCGCGCCACCACGAGCCGACCCAGAACAGGGCCAGGATCACGATGCCGAAGAAGAGCCAACCGTAGATCAGGTGATCGACTCCGGTTGCAATGCGGTTGCCGGACAGGTGGCCCAGCATCACGATCAGGTAGGCGCGCAACCAGTTCGCGACGAGCGGTACGAGCAGCGCGGCGAGCACGAAGAGAGCCCGGCGCAACAGGCTACGGTAGTTCAGATACGCGAAGAGCACGCCGACCATCGTCGAGGCGATCAGATAGCGGATGCCGCTGCAGGCTTCAACGACCGACCAGCTGCCGCTGGGGATCACGAACTGCAGCCCTTCCCGGTAGACCGGAATGCCGGAGAGGCGCAGCGCCGCAACCGTAAAGTCGGCCGTGTACTTCATCATGACCGGAATCAGGAATTCCCCGAAAGGCACGCCGAAGAACAGGAAACCCAAAGGGAAGGCAAGGAGGCGCGCTATCGAGTTACCCCATACGGCCCACAGCGCCGAGATCAGCATCGCGATCAGCGAAAAGTGCTCCAGCGCCGCGACGCTGGCCGCCGAGCCGATCAGCCATCCAAAGCCCCCCAGCCCTAACGGGATCAAGGCCATGAAACTGGGCCTGAGCACTTCGCCCGCCAGTCGCTGCCGTTTGTTCCAAATCAGCCAGCACGAGATCGGCACGACGACAAGACCGTGTGCAAAGGTCTCCGAGCGCCACCATATCTGCGCCAGTTCCAGCGCCGTTTCGTGGAAGACAAACAGCACCACAAGCGCGGCTGCCAGCCCCAGACCAGCGATACGGCGAAAAGCTGCACCGCCCGAAACAGGAGTCAGAGCCAGGGCTTCGGTCATGCATCAGGCCTTTCAAGCAGGAAATCGATCCGGGAGAGATTGGCCTCCCAGCTGAAGCGCTCCAGCACCCGGCTTCGCGCCGCGCGCCCGAGCAAACGAGCGTGTTCAGGGTAGGCGAGCAGCTGGCGGATCGCGGTGACAAAATCCGCGGCCTCGCGCGCGATCACGAAATGTTCACCATCGGCGGCATCGATGCCGAGCGCGGCCGCGGCCGATGCGACGACAGGCTTGGCGCAGGCCATCGCTTCGAGCACCTTGTTCTGAACCCCGCGCGCAATCCTCAAGGGCGCAACGACGACTTCGGCATGACGCAGATAGGGACGCACATCGGCAACCTTCCCGGTCACCTGGATGCGCGGGTCGTCCTGCAGCGCCCGGACCTCGTGCGTCGGATTCATCCCGACGATCGTGAAGCGCAACTCGGGAATCGACGCGGCAAGGTAGGGCCAGACTTCGCGAACGAACCAGCGCACCGCATCGACGTTGGGCCAATAGTCCATCGCACCGGTGAAGACGAGGTGGATCTCCCCTTCCGGGAAAGGCGACGGGCTGTCCGGATCGCTGGTGAAGTAATCCGCATCGACGCCATTGTCGACCGCGAAAGCCTTGGCCGCGGCCTCGGGAGAGAGGGCGCGGAACAGATCGGCCTCCGCTTCGGAGACGAAAGAGACCGCGCCGACGCGACGTGCAACGCTCGTCTCGTAGGCGAGCAAACGTCTGGCCTCGCGCCGGTAGATCCAGGACAGCGGCCCGCGGTGCGCGTTCGCATATTCGGCCCATTTGGCCGAATCGACATCGCAGAAGTCGACGACACTCAGGAGTTCGGGATGGGGCGCCAGATACTGCGCCATCGCCGACGAGAACACGACCGCCTGGGCGGGTTGGTAAGTCTGCACCGTCCGCGCGACCCAGGCCGCCATCTCCCGGCTGCGGTAATAGGACAGGGTCAGGGCTTCGTTGCGCGCGAGCCCCGAGAGCGATGCGAGGCGGCGCCAACGCGGCGACAGCGGCACGCAACAGCTCTGCTCGCACCACTCGTCGAGTTCGGGCACGCGCGCGAGGTCGGCGGGATCGTCAACGAAACAGCCCAGATGAACCGCATGGGTGCGCGCGAGATGGCGCAGCAGGTTGAAGGAGCGCAGCTTGTCGCCCTTGTTCGGCGGATAGGGGATCCGGTGAGTGAGGTAGAGCAGAGCGGGACGCGTCATCCTTCAACCCAGATTGCGAACGATCAAGGGCCCCACCCGATTGACCAGGGGCAGGGGCAGACGGCGCCAGACCTCGATCAAGGCCCGGAACTTCGGGTTGTTCGGGTTGTTCTGCGGCACGCTGTCGCGCGCGAACAGCCGGTATTCGTAAGCGAGCGGGGTCGGCTCGAAGCCCCAGTTCTTCTTGAAGGCATAAGGCCCGGTTCCGAGCTTGCTGCGCCCGTAGTCGAACACCGTGCAGCCCCGCTCTTGGGCCCTCTTCATCAGCGACCAGTACTTGAAATCGTTCGCGGCGAGCTCCCGCGCGGCGGGCAGATCGCCGGCGTAATAGGGCAGGATCTCGTCGCGGAAGAAGAAGCTCAGCACCGAAGAGAGCGGCCGGCCCGAGGCATCTTCAACCGTCAGCACTTCACAGTCGTTGCCGAAAGCCTGGCGCAGCGCTTCGAACCAGCGCCTGGCGAGCGCCGGCGTGCCGTGCCGCCGCACGTTGTCGGCATAGACCGGGAAGAAACGCGAGACATCGTCGTCCTGCCGCGCAAGGAGTCCCGCCTTGATCCCCTTGCGCACCATCGCGCGCTGCTTGCGCGGAATCGCCGCGAGATTGGCCTGCTCGTCCGCTTCTATCGTCTTGCGGAAAGTCACATAGAGCGGCTGGCCAGGCCAGTCGGCGTGGCGCGGCGAAATATTACGGTATTCCAGATGCGCAACGCCGCACTCTCTGGCAAGGCGCTCGGCTTCGGCTTCGAGCAGCGGCACCGCCTCGGGATCGCTGGCAGCGATTCCGCCATACACGCAGAAAGGCAGCGAGGCCATCGAGTGTCCGAAGAGCAGGCTTTTGACTTCGGCGAGCGGCAGCACCGCGACGATCTCACCGGCTCGCTCGGCGTACAGAAAATAGCAGCGATGGCCTTGTTCGCGCTCGATCAGCGTCTGCCACGCAGACAGGTGAAAGAAAGTCGCCTCGGGACAGGCGCGCACGAAGGCATCCCAGCGAGACCGGTTCGCAGCATCGAGCGAGCGGATGACGAGCGGCGATTGCGCAACCAGAGCCATGTCAGAACCCGGAAAGAAAAGTTTCGTCGACCCTGCCCCAGCGGAAATCGCCGAGCAGACAGCGCAGCCGTCTCTCCATCCTGTTCAGGTTCAGGTAATGGCGAAAACGGCTCTTCGCAGAGGCCCCCTTGACCCTGGGCTGATCGGGGTCGATCTCCCAGGGATGGAAATAGAAAATCGCGGAGCGCTGATCCCGGCGGTTGACGCTCTCGATCGCCCAATGAGAAACGCGATAGGGCAGCAAGCGGAAGTAGCCTCCGCCTCCGGCTGGCCAGTTGCGGCCGAAGCGACGCACCGTGCTCACCGGAATCTCGATCAGACCATTGGGCAGGCGCCAGGCGAAGCGCGGCGCATCGGGCATTCCGTAGTGATCGTGGACGATCGGGTAGACGCTGGAGCTGTAGGCGTAACCGGCCTCCAGAAGCTCGTCGTGCGCCCAGGGATTGCTGCTGCCGATCGAAAAACTCGGTGCCCGATAGCCTTTGACCGCGACGCCCGCGATGTCTTCGAGCACCGCCTTCGCAAGCGTCACGTCGGCGCAAAAAGCGTCCGGCGTCTGGACGCTGGCGCGTTCGTGCGCATAACCGTGACTGGCCAGCTCATGGCCTTCCATGACGATCAGCCTGACCAGTTTCGGATAGCGCTCGGCAATCCAGCCCAGAGTGAAGAAGGTCGCCTTCGCGCCGTGTTCATGCAGCAGCGCGAGAACGCGGTCGACGTTCGCCTCGATCCGGCACGGCACCTGATCCCAGCTCGCGCGCGGGAAATGCGGCGCCAGCGCCGAAACCTGGAAATAGTCCTCGACGTCTATCGTCAGCGCGTTGCAAAGCACTTCCGTCATTGCGCCACCCCGACCTCGCGCGCCGAGAGCCAGCGGGCAAGATGATCGGCGATCCGTTCGGCCGCCTGGCCGTCCCACAGTTCAGGAACACGCCCGGATTTTCCGCCATTCGCCAGACTCGCATAGAGCGCGCCGAGTATGGTCTGGCGGTCGCGCCCAACCAGAAGGTTGGATCCCTGCTCGACCGTGATCGGCCGTTCGGTGTTCTCACGCAGGGTCAGGCAAGCCACGCCCAGCGCCGTCGTCTCCTCCTGGATACCGCCCGAATCGGTCAGCACGACCGCGGCGCCGGCCATCAGACCCAGCATTTCGAGATAGCCCTGAGGAGGAAGAAGGAAGATGGCCGCCGCGCACAGCGTATCGAGCAGGCCCAGCTCTTCGAGCTTGGCCCGGGTGCGCGGATGAATCGGAAACAGAAGAGGCAGCCGGCGGCTCGCCTCGACCAGAGTTCCGACCAGATCGGCGAGGATCTCGGGGTCGTCGACGTTGGACGGCCGGTGCAGCGTGACGACTCCATAGCGCCCCTTGCCGCCCGGAACTCCGTCGGTGAAGCCGGCAGCGGCGAGCGTCGTCGCCACCGGAACAGCCTTGGCCAGATTCGCGCGCAGGGAGTCGATCATCACGTTGCCAACGAAAGCGATACGTTCCGGTGCGATTCCTTCGCTGGCCAGATTTTCCGCAGCCGAACGCTCGGTCGTATAGAGCAGATCGGCCATCTGGTCGGTCAATATCCGGTTGATCTCCTCGGGCATCGCCCGGTCGCGGCTGCGCAGCCCCGCTTCGACGTGGATCACCGGGACGTTCTTCTTCGTTGCAACCAGGGCGCAGGCGATCGTCGAGTTCACGTCGCCGACGACCAGCACGGCCCGCGCATGATGGGCGTCGAGCACGGGTTCGAAGCGCTTCATGATCTCGGCAGTCTGCACCGCATGGCTCGCCGAACCGACCTCCAGATTGATCGAAGGCCTGGGCAAATCGAGATCTGCGAAGAGTTTCGCATTCATCGCATGATCGTAGTGCTGGCCCGTGTGGACGAGCAGGAAGGGAAGCGGCTGACGATGCGAGGAGAAGGCGCGCACGATCGGCGCCATCTTCATGTAATTCGGCCGCGCGCCGACCACGCAGACCACTGGACCACTGAGCGCTCTCTTTTCAACGGACATCGCCACTCACCTCCCCAGAGGATGGCTCGACCGAAACTGCGGCCTGGGCTGCGAGCCCCAGCAACGCGCCCAGAGTCTGCTCAAGCCGCTCTATCCTCGCCTCCAGCCTCGATGCCTGAAAGCCCGCACCGAGGTCGGAGAGGCGGCGCAAGGCCTCGGGGTCCGAGGCGAGCGCCGACAGCGCGGGAAGCAGGCGCAGCCCGGGAGCCTCGATTCCGCTCGGGTTGCGCGTGCCCTGCTCCTCGCGCATCTCGCGGCCGACCTCCTCGACCTGGGACGTGCCCAGCTCGTGTCGGTCACCGAGGAAACTGGCGAGCAGAAGCCGGTCACACAAGGTGTTGATCCGCCGCGGAATGCCCTTCGTTTCCTTGAAGATCGCTTCGAAAGCGGAAGCGGTGATGGCCGGGTCGCCCTTCCAGCCGACGCAGCCCAGCCTGTGCTCGATATAGGCACGCGTCTCGATCGCATCCATAGGCCCGAGGTGATAGGACGCGATCACCCTCTGCCTCAACTGCAG
The DNA here is from genome assembly GCF_048213115.1 of Niveibacterium terrae. Classification (GTDB taxonomy): domain Bacteria; phylum Pseudomonadota; class Gammaproteobacteria; order Burkholderiales; family Rhodocyclaceae; genus Niveibacterium; species Niveibacterium terrae. Next base: position 2,646,924 of record NZ_CP172404.1, read on the forward strand.
CATGTGGTCGCTCTGCATCGTCGCGCGAAACTCGGGCTGACCGATCAGGAAACTCTGCAGCAGCGCGTGATCCTCAAGCTGGAAATTCGACAGCATCCTGAGCTCTTCGACCGCGGCCGGGCTCAGGTTCTGGGCCTCATCGACGATCAGCAGTCCGCGTTTGCCCGTCGCGGTCAGCTTGACCAGGAAAGCCTCGAGCTGGAGCAGCAGATCGGCCTTGTCGACATTCCTCGCCGGCAGACCGAAGGCGGCCGCGACGAGCCGCAGGATGTCATCGGCATCGATCTGGGTGCTGACCAAGTGGGCCGCGATGACCCGTCCCGGATCGAGCTTCTGCAACAGGCTCCTGACCAGGGTCGTCTTGCCGGCACCGACATCGCCGGTGATGACGATGAAGCCTTCACTCTGATGCAGGCCGTATTCCAGATAAGCCATCGCCCGTCGGTGACCACGGCTGCCATAGAAGAAAGTCGGATCGGGATTGAGCTGAAAAGGCTTGGAACTGAATCCGTAATAGGCTTCGTACATGGCGGGCGCTCAGAAATGCAGGCCGAGATTCGCGACCACCGCATTCTCACGGTACTCGCTGACCCCGCTGCTGGAAGAATATCGATAGAGAACCGCTCCCGATGAATGGGGTCCCAGCGTGCCGGTCGTGCCGGCCTGAACGGATCGCCGCCGGGTCGAGGCGCCTGTCGACGCATCGCCTTCGCCCTGGGATCGGCTCAGCGTTCCGCTCAGGTTCAGCTGCGTTCGCGGACTCAGCGAGTGGCTCGCGTACAGCGAAACGCCCCATTCCCGGGTTCGCTGATAGGCGGAGAGATCATCGCTGGCGGACATCAGGGCCGGGTCGAGGAGCCGGTTGCGTTGCGAGTAGTAAGTGCTCAGGCTCAGGCTGTGCCGAGCCCCGGTGAGGGAGCCGGTCAGCTGTGCTCTGCGCTCGACGTAATAGGCGCTCGAGATATAGCTGACCCCCTGCCCGAGCGCCGGCAGACCGCGTGCCGCCCAGTCCCGTTCAACCCTCCTGGCTCGCTCGACCGGATCCGGAATCTGGCTCGCCAGCGCCGCATATTGAGCCAGATAGAGGCTGAGCAGTTCGCCGACCCCCAGGGTCTGCGAACTGGTGCTGACATCGCGCGACAGATGCATGTTCACGCCGCTGAGCGGCCCCCGCCAGTCGAAATCGACGTTGTAGCCACTGCCGAAGAAGCGCTTCTCGATCTGCCCGGTCATGCGGGTGCGCGGCGAGGGCGTCCATTCGAGCCCCCCGCCATAGATCAGCGCGTTGCGGGACGCGGAATCGCTGTAGTCGTTGTGCTCGTAACCACCGATCAGGCGAGCGATCAGCAGCGGGTCGAGCGCATGGAAGCCGGTCGCGCGCAGCGAAGCGGTGCGGATGTCGTTCGTATCGCGATAGTCGGTCAGCGAATACAGGCCGCTCAATGACCACCCCACGGGCTTGACCGTTGTCGAGCCCAGGGACAGCGAAGCATCGTGGCGCAGGGACTGCTGATATGTGCTCGAGTCGGCATCCGCCCAGGAAGCCCGATAGCGCGCCTCTCCATTGAAACCGCTGCCCTGTACCCGCCAGTAAGGACTCAGCGAGTAGGTCTGGAAATTCGCCTGGCCGCCCGAATCGTATCCGGTGGCCGCAGGCGTTCCGAAAATTGACAAGCGCTCCCGGCTCGAACTCGCCGAGGCGTCGAGCATCAGGCGACGCTCATACAGATCGAAGCTGCCCGTGCCATTGCCATACAGACTTGTTCGGTTCAGATCCGTCTGCCGCGCGTAGATCACATTGTTCAGACGCAGCTTCAGCGCCGCCTCAGCCCCTCCCGAACGTCCGCTCAGCGACAGTCCGGGATCCACATTCAGAGTGGTGTCGCTCTGCCGTGAGCCCGACGCCAGAGAAGCGTTGTCCGACCAGGTCAGACCGACGTTCAGGTCGGGCTCCACGATCCACGAGCGATCCCCGGGCTCGGCAAGGGCGAAGCCGGGTTGCAGGATCAGCCCCATCGCCCCCCCGGCGAGAGCCCACGAAAGAAGCCTAGGCAGATTCAGTGCCGCGCTGACCATATCCGTAGCCATATCCATACACGCCATAGTGTCCGGTGCGGCCAGGGTGGCGCACCTTGTTGAGCAGCATCAGCTTGACCGGACAGTTGTCGACCGTCGCCAATGCCTGCTTGAGCATTGAACGCGTCGTCCGCTCAGCCTCGACAACCATGACGAGCTGCCCCATGTGCGTGGCCAGCGCCCGCGCTTCGGTCGTCACCAGCAGCGGAGGGGAATCGAAGATCACGATACGATCCGCGTAACGGCTGGCAATCTCGTCGAGCAGGCGGTTCATCCCCTCGCTGGAAAGGAACTCGGTCGAACGCTGATGTCGGGCTCCCGCGGGAAGGATCGACAGCTTGTCGATGTTCGTGCGCAGCAGCACATCACCCAGCGAATTCTCCTGCCCCAACAACAGGTCCATCAGCCCCCGGCTCGGAGGCAGGCCCAGCGTGTTCAGAACCGAAGGCTTGGAGATGTCGGCATCGACCAGCAGAACCGTATGGTCGAGTTCCATCGCGATCGACACCGCCAGGTTGATCGCCGAGAAGCTCTTCCCTTCTCCGGGGGCCGAAGAAGTCACCATGATCAGGTTGCCGTTGCGGATCGGCACCGCGCCCCGCCCTTCGGCATTGCGCAGCAGCGGGCGTTTGATGATCCGGTACTGCTCGGCGATCTGGCTATTCGGTTCCTCGGGAGAGACCAGCCCCTTCGCGGCGAGCCGGGCGAGATCGATCTCGACATCGAAACGGGCGCGGGCAGCGGGCACTTCGCTGGGCTTGGCGATCGGCGCCGGAGCTTCGGGCGCCACCGTCGCAGCCCCCTCCTCCGCAGTCAGAACGCCAGCCTGTTTGAGCTGATCCAGTCTCTGTACCGCTTTTTCAATAAGGCTCATGCTGGTTCCCTCACGCCGCAAATGCCCGCAGCACCAGCTCTGCGGTCAAACCACCGAAGAACAGGACCAGGCTGGACACCGCCGCCACAAACAGCAAAGTGCCGCGCCTGATCCGCTTTTCCAAACTCTCGGTTTTGACCATCGTGATGGTTCCCAGCACGGGCAGACCGGATTCGGTCCGCAAGCCGCTGCCATCGAAGAAAACCGGCAACGCTTGCGACAACAGGAAAGAGAACAGCGCGCCAAACACGACCGAAACCAGTCCCGCCAGAGGCATCAGCAGCGCCCGGTTCGGAGCGGCCGGTTTGGAGGGAACGGAAGGCGGATCGATCAGGCGGAAATCCGCGACACCCGCCGACGCATCCATCTCGACCGAGAGGTTCGCCGATTCGCGCCGCGAAATCAGACCTTCGTAGTTGCGCTTGTTGACCTCATAATCGCGATTGAGCTGGGCGAATTGCGCATCGATTTCAGGAATCAGCCGCGCCGAACCTCTCATCGAATTGACCCGCGTCTCATATTCGGCAACCCGGGTTTTCAGCGACGCGATGTTCGCTTCCGATTCGCTCAGCGACAATTTGAGCTGCTGATAGACCGGATTAGTGCCCAGCGCATCGAAGCCGGCACCGGACTTGCGCCGCAATTCCACTTCGTGATGCTTTTGCTGCTCCAGCTGGTCGATGATCCGCTTGGTCTGGATCACATCGGGGTGCTGGTCGGTATATCTTTGCTGCAGAGAATCGAGCTGCTTCTTCATCGCATCGATTCGTCCGTCGAGTTCGGGGACCGAAACGCTCGAATTGGATTTTCCACTCTCCGGCAGGAAAGAGGGATCCTCGCCCGCCAACTGGCGGCGCACCGCATCGCGCGAGTTTTCCATCTCGCGCAATTCGAGCCTCGCCTGATTGAGCTGTGCGTTCAGCTCTCCGACATGGCTCGCCGAATCCTTGCCGCCATCGCCAAACATCGCCATATTCTTGAGTTTGAATTCCTTGAGCCGGTTTTCGGCCTGAACGAGCTTTTGTTCGTAATTCTTGATCTGTTCATCGATGAAGCGCCGCGCATCGTCGGTGTCCTTGCGCTTGTCCCCCAGCCCGGACTCGACGAAGATCGAGACGAGCGCCTGAACGACGCGCTTGGCCCGCTCCGGACTCGTGTCCTTGAACGAAAGCGTGAAGAGATCGCTGCGCCCGCCACTGGCAATCTGCAGGCGACGCATCAGATCGTCGATCAGCGCCTCCTTCTCCTCCCGGGTCTTCACTTTCAGATCGAGATCGGCCATCCGGATCAGCTTTTCGACATTGGGCCGACTGATCAGCGTGCGGCTCAGAATCGTGATCTGCTGTTCGACGTTGGAAGGAACCGCGAGCCCCTGCATCAGCGGCTTGAGCACGGACTGGGTATCGACATAAACCCGCGCAGACGCTTCAAACTGATCGGGCAGCAGAAAAACCGTGGCCGCCAGAATTACTCCGGCAAGCCAGGCCGCTGCCACACCCCACCAGCGATAGCGCCACATCCCGCGCAGATGCGCGAGGAGACTGGCAATGAGTTCTTCCATAGCGGTCCAGAAGTCCTGAAAAGTTGGCGATCGGGTTCAGATCAGAACCAGCCTTGGGGAATGATCAGCACATCTCCCGGCTTGACTTCCGCATTCGCCGAGACATCGCCACGGCGGATCAGATCCTTCAGACGGACGGTGTATTGCTTGCCGCCCTCGGAGGTGCGCAGGATCGTCGCGTGATTGCCGTCGGCGAAATCGGTGATCCCTCCGACCGCGATCATCACATCGAGCAAAGTCATCTTCTGCTTGTAGGCAAGAACCTGCGGCTTGGCGGCTTCGCCGACGACGCGAATCTGCTGCGAGTAAGGACCAACGAAACCGGTCACGATGACCGTGACGATCGGGTCGCGGATGAATTTGGAGAGCGCTTTCTCAATATCGCGGGCCAGCGTCGTCGAATCTTTGCCCATCGCGGGAAGATCCTCGACCAGAGGCGTCGTGATCTTGCCGTCCGGGCGAACCGGAACGCCCATCGACAATTCGGGATTGCGCCAGACGACAATGCTCAGCGTATCCCCCGGACCGATCACATAGTTGTACTCGGGGGATGACGCATTGTTGGGTGCGGAAGGGTGCTGGGATGCGCACCCGCCAAGGGTGAGCAGCAGCATGAGGAAAGCGGACAGACCGCAGAAACGGCCCGGGACACCAGAAAACATGTTGACCCCCTTGATTCGGCTCAAATCCTGGGTCAAATGCTAGCGCGCGCCCCGAACTTGCTGCGCGAAAACTTCCCGCGCGAGCGGAGCTATTTCACGGCTCTCCCGCGGAGTCCATTTCTGCGCGCAGAACGGAAATGGAAAGATCTGTACGCCCGGATCTTTCCTCACTCACAACGTGAACGATTCACTTGTATCGACGCCGATTCCTCGCCCCCAAAGGCACGGAACAGATATGGCCGATTCCGCTAAACGGGGAGAGCGTCTGACGCTCCGTCAAAAAGGTCACAGATGGCGATCGCCAAGCACAAGCGGTGCCAAAAACTGCAAACATTTGATTTTCAAGAAATAATAGCCAACAAAGCAAAATACTCAGGCGCTGTTCGTAAAAATCCCCGACGCACCTATGCCATCGCCTTGCGCCCGCCCCGCCAAGGCCTCTCGTCCCGGACGCGGGGGGGATGCCGCGCGGCCAAAGCGCTCCGCCCGCTGCGCCACACAGCCGCGTCTATTTCATTCGCATTCAGCCCGTCCATACCTTAGTCTGAAGACCGGAGCAGGCTGAGAAGCAGTGCGCACCGAGCACGAGATCCGCCTTGAAGCACCGCCTACAGCGCACGAGCATCGCATCGGGACAGACAGGCCCGCGCCCCGTGCAGAGGAGAGCCAGAGATGTTCTTCTTCTTCGACAAGCTGAATCTGGGCAAGGGATTTCGACGCTACTTCGAAGTCGCGCCCGCCCTGGATCTGGAACACAAGCGCAAGGTGTTCCGGATTCGCCACGAGGTGTACTGCGAAGAGCTCAAGTTCGAACCCGAACGACCTGACCGGATGGAGACCGACGAATACGACAGACACTCGCTGCACTGCCTGATGACGGCGAACAACGAGGAACACACTCTGGTCGGCTGCACCCGCCTCGTTCTCGCGCGACCGGAGGATCCCGGTTTTCCGCTTCCGGTCGAGCATACCTGCGCCGCGACGCTGGACAAGTCGCTCTACGATCCGGCTAGAATCGACCGCAGCCGCATCGCCGAAGTCAGCCGCCTCGCCGTGCGCGGCCAGTACCGGCGCCGCAAGGGCGAAGCGCAGACCGCGGCGCCCATCGCAGATCAGGACTACGGTACCCGCGAGAACCCGCGTTTCCCGTACATCCCGGTCGGTCTGTATCTTGCAACGGTCGCGATGGCCAAGCGCAACGGAATCGACTACCTGCTGGTGCTGACCGAACCCCGCCTCGCGAACCATTTCTCGAAACTCGGCGTCCAGGTCAGCCAGATCGGCGGCCCGGTCCAGCATCGCGGAACCCGAGTGCCTTCGCTGATGGAAGTCGACAAGATCGTCAAGGGTTTGCGCTTCTTCATGAAGCCGCTCTACCGGACCCTGTCCGAGGAAATCGAGCGCGGTTACCGAAGCCAGGACATCGAGCCCTGGCTTTAGCCCTGGCGCTCAGACGTAGCGGATCTCGACGACCTCGAGTTCGCGCCACCCGGCCGGGCTCATGAAGCGGACGCAGTCGCCTTCGCGCGCCTTGAGCAAGGCACGCGACACCGGAGCAATCCACGAAATCCTGCCGGCGCTCGCGTCGGTCTCGTCGACGCCGACGATCTGGACGGTCTGCTCGGCGCCGTCCTGGACATCGCTGATCGTGACCGTCGCCCCGAAGAAGACCTGATCGGTGTGCTCCTGCTCGGCGGGATCGACGACGACCGCCGATTCGAGCCGCTTGATCAGAAAGCGTATCCGCCTGTCGATCTCGCGCAGCCGTTTCTTTCCGTAGATGTAGTCGCCGTTCTCGGAGCGGTCGCCGTTCGACGCTGCCCACGAGACGATCTGGACCACATTGGGACGCTCGACTTTGAGCAGCTGGTCGAGTTCATGTTTGAGCGTGTCGAAGCCGCGCCGCGTCATGTAGTTGCGGGTGCCAGCCGGCAGGGCCGGCGCGCTCGGCGCGCCCTCTTCCTCGTCGTCTTCGGATTCTTTCGTGAAAGCCTTGTTCATAAATGAAAAGGGAGGCACCGGATTCCGATGCCTCCCGAAGATCCTGTTGGCAATGGCTCAATGATAGACGGCGGGATGAGTCAGCAGAGCATCAAAATGCTCCATGAAATCGCCCAGATCCTCACCATCTCCGTTCTCGATCGCGTCGCGCAGCTCGCGCGTGAAGCGTTCGGCGGCTTCGTCCTGAATGAAGGTTCCGAAACCCCGCCTCTTGTCGATCACCTCCAGCCCATTCTGCGCCGGGTATGCCACCACATAGAGAACCGGATTATTGAACATGACTTGCATGATCGCCTCCTTGCTCACAGCGCCAGAAACGGACACCGCTACACCCCGGTATCTTGGGGCGACCGGGCTTTCTTCAATCCCGGCGGGGGTCACCAGTGCCTCCACAACCGCGATGCACTCGAATCTCGTTACGGCATCCCGCGGAGCTTCTGAAGATGGCGAAGGAAATGATTACGCGAAATTTCAATTATTTAACATATTCCAAGGCCTTGCCGTAACAGCCTAGACACCCAACCAATCAGCCAAACATCGCACCCGGCGTGTCGCCGAACTGACGCCGGAACGCGACGATGAAAGCCGAACTCGACGCATAGCCGCAATCGAGGGCCACCGAAGTCACCGCCTGCCCACCTTCGAGCAGCGCCAGGGCCCTCATCAGGCGCAAGCGCAGACGCCACTCGGCGAAGCTCAAACCGGTCTCGCGGCGAAAGAGGCGGGCGATCGAGCGCCCGGCGAGACCGATCCGCCGCCCCCACTCCTCCAGGCTTCGCGCGTCGCCGGGCTCAGCCTGCAGCGCATCGCAGAGCAGAACGAGGCGCCGGTCGCGCGGCAGAGGGAGATCGAAGGCCACTTCGTCGGCCGCGGCGAGCCGGTCGAACAGAACCGCGACCAGGCGCCCCGCCGGTCCGGCTTCGTCATATTCGACGGCGAGCTCGCCGACCGCGACGATCAGCTCGCGCAGCAGAGGGGAAATCGTCAGCACCAGACAGCGTTCGCCCCGCGATATCGCGGCCGGATCGAGATAGAGGCTGCGCATTTCGGCCCGCTCCGAGGTGCGCACTTCGTGTTCGACTCCGGCCGGAATCCAGATCGCCCGCTGCGGTGGCGCGACGAAACGGGCTTCGCTCGTCCTCACCTGCAGCACGCCGCTCAGCGCATAGGAGAGCTGGATCCACGGGTGCGCATGGGATCTGGCCAGAGAACCGGCGGGCAGCGATTCGGCGCGGAGCAGCAGCGGGCGCGGCAGACGCTCGAACGCGGGAATCGCACGCTCGACGACCGGAGGCTGGCGGTTTTGTCTGCTTCTCGACATGATCGATCATATTATCGATAGCACGACTTCCCCGCCATCGCCAAAGTGTGAAGCTCACGCACACAGGATCACACCATGCGCAAACTCCTCAAAATTCTCAGCCGCGAATGGTTTCTCGCTGGAATGCTGCTCGCGGTCGCGATCGCCTCCGCGGCCCCGAACCTGGGCCGCAGCGGCGGCCTGCTCCACATCGACGAACTCTCCGACTGGGGCATCTTCACGATCTTCTTCCTGCACGGCATAGGGCTATCGACCGAGAAGCTCAAGCAAGGCTTTTCGCGCTGGCCGGTACATCTGATCGTGCAGACCTTCACCTTCGTGCTCTTCCCGCTGCTCTTCATCGCGCTGGACGCGCTGATCGGCCGCCACTTGCCGCCGGATCTTCGCCTGGGCTTCTGCTATCTGTGCGTATTGCCTTCGACGGTTTCCTCGTCGGTCGCGATGACGTCAATCGCCCGGGGCAACGTCGCCGCGGCGATCTTCAACGCGACGCTGTCGACGCTGCTCGGCGTCGTCGCAACACCGCTGCTGGTCCGCCTGCTGCTGGGCTCTTCTGGCGCCGGAATCTCGCTGGGCGCGACGATGCTGAACATCGCGACGATGCTGCTGTTGCCCTTCGTCATCGGTCAGCTGCTGCGCCCGGTATTCGGAAAGTGGTTCGCCCACTTCAAGTCGACCACCAACGCGATTGACCGCGGCGTGATCCTGCTGCTCGTGTTCGGCGCCTTCAGCAACTCGGTCGCCGACGGGCTGTGGACCCGGCACGGTCCCGGCCTGATCGCGATGACACTGATCGGCGCCACCGTGATCCTCGCGATCGTGCTGGGCCTGACCCGGACCGCAGCGAAGCTGTGCGGCTTCTCGCCCGAGGACGAGATCGCGACCGTATTCTGCGGTTCAAAGAAAACGCTCGCCTCGGGCGTACCGATGGCCAAACTGCTGTTCGGCGCTCACCCCGCGCTGGGGGTGATCGTGCTGCCGATCATGTTCTACCACCAGATCCAGCTCTTCGTCTGCTCGATCCTCGCCCAGCGCTACGCGGCGCGCAGCTGAAGCGACTTTTCCTCGGAGACCTTCGCCGAAGGCGTCGAAGCGAGCTTGACTCCGGCCAGCACCAGCACCGTGCTGAAGAGTTGCAGCGACGTGATCGGCTCGCCGAGCATCAGCCAGCCGAGGAAGATCGTCAGCACCGGCGCGATCGAACCGATCAGCGCGGCCCGGGACGCGCCGATGCGCTGGATCGCCATCGACTGCATGAACACCGGCAGCACCGTCGAAAAGAGCGCGATCGCGACGCCCAGCCACATCACCGGGGCCGGCTGGACGATGTCGCCGAGCGGCCGGCTGAGCACGAAATGGAGTAGCGTCGCACCGGTCGAGACCAGCATCGCGAGCCCCGTGAAGCGCATGCTGCCCAGGCGCTTGATCATCTTGCCGCTGCCGCACAGATAGATCGCGAAGCAGACCGCCGAGACGAAGACGAAGGCGGCGCCGATCAGCACCCGATGCCAGCTCGCCGCGAAGTGCAGATCGTGCGCGACCGCCAGCGCGATGCCTCCATAGCTCAAGGCCATCGCCCAGCCTTCGCGCGAGCTCCAGGCACGGCCCATGAAGAACACGCCGATCAGCACGGTCAGGGTCGGGTAGATGAACAGGATCAAACGCTCGAGCCCCGCGCTGATGTACTGCAGGCCGATGAAGTCGAGGATGGACGTGCCGTAATAGCCGAGCACGCCCAGCATCACGAGCATGCCGACATCGAAGCGGGTCAGCGAGCTGGCCGCGCGCGAATGCACGATCGCGACCCAGGCGAAGACCGGCAGCGAGAACAGCATGCGCAGCGCGAGCAGGGTCGGCGCGCTGACACCATACGGATAGGCCATCTTGACGAAGATCGCCTTCATCGCGAAGCCGAGCGCGGCGACACCCGCCAGCCACACGCCGGCGTATTCGGATTTCAAAAAGGATTTCATTGGGGGGAAATGCGTTGCTTTGGAATAGACTGAGCTTTTACGCGCCTTTCGCGGGCATGACCAACGCCCATTCCCTAAGAAAGCCTTAGGCAAAACCGAACGCTCGAACATGCACTACGATCTGACCGACCTCCAGCTCTTCGTGCGGGTCTCCGACGCCGGCAGCGTGACGCGGGGCGCCGAGCGCGCTCACCTCGCGACGGCCAGCGCCAGCGCCCGGCTGCGCCGCCTCGAAGAAGCGCTCGGCGTCCAGCTGCTCGAACGGCTGCCGCGCGGCGTCCAGCCGACTCCGGCCGGCGAGGCACTGCTCGTCCATGCCCGCGCGGTGTTGCGCGAACTCGACAGCCTGCACGCCCAGCTCGGGCCTTTCGTGCGCGGCGTGCGCGGCGTCGTCCGGGTCTATGCGAACACCAACGCGACCAATGCCTTCCTCCCCCACGACCTGGGCAGCTTCCTCGCCAGCCATCCGCAGATCGACGTGCTGATGGAGGAGCACTCCAGCGCCGAGTCGCTGCTCGCGATCCGCGAAGGCGCGGCCGACATCGGCGTCGTCGCCGCCGCGGTGCAGAGCGAGGATCTGTCCTTTCTGCCCTACCGCCGCGACCGCCTGATGCTGGTGCTCTCGCCGGCCAACCCGCTCGCCAGCGCCGCCGAGATCGCGTTCCGCGACGTGCTCGACGAAGACTTCGTCAGCCTGCAGAGCGATGCGGCGATCCACCGCTTCCTCGAAGAGCGGGCCGCCGAATACGGCTGCCGCCTGAGGATGAGAATCCAGGTGCGCGGCTTCGACGCGGTCTGCCGGATGGCCGGCGCCGGAGTCGGCATCGGTCTGGTGCCGGAGAGCTTCGCGCGTCGCGCCGCGCGGATCGACCCGCTGGCGATCGTCCCGCTCGCCGACGCCTGGTCGCTGCGCGCGCTGAACCTCTGCTTCCGCACCCAGCCCGCGCCGAACCGCTATGTGCGCCAGCTCCTCGACTTCCTCGCATCGCAGGCCGACGCGCCTTTTTGCTGAGTCCCGCCCCGCTCGAAGCGGCTGGAGGGAAAAGAGCGAAAACCGGCTGATCCGCACCAACCACAGACATGGCAGGATGCGGCTTTCGCCTTAAGCCCTCTGCCGCTATGCTGCTGCTGACCCTGGCCCCCGACGCGCCCCAACCGCTCTACCGCCAGATCGCCGAGCAGATCGCGGCGCGCATCGAGGCAGGCACGCTCGCCGCGGGCGAGGACCTGCCTTCGTCGCGAAGCCTGGCCACCCGGCTGGGCGTCAACCGCAGCACGGTCTGCCGCGCCTATGGCGAGCTGCTCGCGAGCGGCCATCTGATTAGCCGGATCGGCGGGCGAACGACGGTGCGCGAGCCCCTCGCCCGGCCCGGCCGGCGTGAGCCTCCGTCCCCGGCCCGCCCGGCGCTTACCCGGCCGGTGCGCTCCGGCGACATAGACTTTCGCCCCCTCGCTCCCGATCCGCGCCTCGCGCCGCTCGACGCACTGCGCCGCGCGTTCAACGCGACGCTCAGGGAGGAAGGACGCACGCTGCTCGACTATGGCGACGCGCGCGGCTACGCGCCGCTGCGCGCCTGGATCGCGACGCGGATGGCGGGCCTCGGCGCGCCGCGTTCGAGCGACGAGATCCTGCTCTGCCACGGTGTCCAGCATGCTCTCGATCTGCTGCTGCGCAGCCGGGTCCGGCCGGGCGACGCCGTCTGCGTCGAAGACCCCGGCTATTCGGCGCTGCTGCCGCTGTTGGCGCGGCACGGCGCGCGCGCCGTCGGCATCCCGGTCACGGAGGACGGCATGGATCTGGCCGCGCTCTCCCGGGCGCTTGCCGCGACGCGCCCGGCCCTGATCTACACGATGCCCAATTTCCAGAACCCGACCGGCGTCACGACCGGCATTGCCCATCGCGAAGCGCTGCTCGGGCTTGCGCGCGCACACTCGGTGCCGGTCGTCGAGGACGGCTTCTCCGAGGAACTGAAGTACTTCGGGCGCGCCGTGCCGCCGCTGGCTGCGCTCGACAGCGGCGAGACCGTGATCCACCTGGGCACTTTCTCGAAACTGCTGAGCCCCGGGCTCAGGGTCGGCTGGATCGCCGCCCCGGCCGGACAGATCGCGTCTCTCGCCGCGCTGCGCCGCGACACCGAACTGTGCGGTAACCCGCTCGCCGAGGCCGCGCTGTACCGCTTCTGCCGCAGCGGCGGCCTGGACCGTCTGCTGCGCCGGCTGCACGCCGAATACCGGCGGCGGATGCAGTGCCTGCTGCGCGCCGCCCGCACCCACCTTCCCGCCGCGGGCATCCGCACAACACGGCCTCTGGGTGGCTTCGTGTTCTGGGTCGAGCTGGACCTGCCCCCCGACCAGGAGACCGGACTGCTCGACGCCTTCGCCGCGGCCGGAGTCCATGTCGCCCCGGGCACGCCGAGCCGGGTCGAAGCGCCGCACGGCTGCGCCTTTCGGCTCTCGATCGCCCAGTGCGACGAAGACGCCATCACCACCGGCCTGCAGCGCATCGGATCAGTCCTGCGCGCCAGGCTCTGAAGGAGAAACGATGCACGAAATCCCCCCCGAAGGCTTTGCCGAATTCCTGCCCTGGCTCAGCGACTTGCCGATCAACGAACTGTTCGCGCGCAGCGTGCTCAGAGGCCGGGTGCGCGGCCAGGCCTGGGTCGATCGCCGTGATGATCCCCGCCTTCTGCACATCCTCCATCCCTACGGCATGTCGTTACTCGTCGGTCAGGTTTCTCCGCAGACGCTTCCCGCTCTGGTCGAGCACCTGCTCGGCCGCGAGCAATGGCTGCAGCTCTGGCCCGCAACGGGCGCCGAACCCCTTATTGAAGCGCTGGTCACGGCCTCGGCGGGCAAGGTCCAGCGCTTTGTGCGCAGCAACTTCCGCTTCGACGCCAAAGCCCACAGGGCGCGGCGCCTCGAGCTCGAAGCACCCTCTGGCGTCGGACTCGTGCGCATGGACGGCGGACACTTCGCCGAGCTCGAACTCAGCGTCTCGCCGCGCGCCTTCTGGCGCGACGCGGCCCATTTCGAGCACGAAGGCCTGGGCTTCTGCGCAACCGAGAACGGCGAGCCGAGCGCGGCGGCCTTCTCGGCCTTCCTGATCGACGCTCAGCTCGAGATCGGCATCGAAACCCGGCCCGCCCGGCGCGGCCGGGGCCATGCGCTGTGGGCCGCCTGCGCACTGATCGAAGAGTGCGAGCGGCGCAACCTGCTGCCGGTCTGGTCGTGCCGGCGCGAGAACACCGCTTCATGGAAGCTCGCGCAGAAACTCGGGTTCGTGCCGACGCTGGAGCTGCCCTACCTGAGGGTGAGCGCGTGACGCGCTGAGCGATCTGCGCGACACTGCCGCCTCCTTGGCCCCCAACCCATCGATGGATCGCGATCTGCCCGCCACCTTCCTTGCCCGTCTCTGCGCGCACGCCGAAGCGGATGGCGTCTTCCCGCTCGTGCAGAGCGGCGCCTACCGGCTGCGCGCGGTGCGCTGCGATTCGCCTTTCCTGGTCCTGCCGCTGGCCGGTCGCAAGCGGGTTCATCTGCCGGGCGCCCCGCTCGACTGCGCTGTCGGCTCTTTCGCGTTCTGGCAGCAACCCAGCCAGCTCGACGTCGAGAACATCCCCGACGCCGGTGGTGACTACCGGGCCCTGGTGATCCCGTTCAGCTGGGCGCTCGTCGAACTCGCGCGCGGCCTGCTCGATCGCCATCAGCCTCTTGCGCAGCGCCAGGCGCTCGTCGTGAGCGGCCCGGTCGATGCCATCGCGGGGGCACTCGATGAGCTGATCGGCGAGACCGTCGATGCGCTCGCCCGCGAGCACCGCCTTCTGGGCCTGCTGCTCGCCCTGGCCAGGGCCGGGCACGACGGCTTTCGCCTGGCCCGCAATCCTTCGTTCGCCGAGCGGATCCGTTCGAGGATCGCCGCGGAGCCGGCGCGCGCCTGGACTTCGGCGCTGCTCGAAGCGGAGTTTTCGGTCAGCGGCGCGACGCTGCGCCGCCGCCTCGCCGAGGACGACTGCTCGCTGCGGGGGCTGCTGCGCGAAGCGCGGCTCCACCACGGGCTGAGTCTGCTGCAGACGAGCCGCAAGCCGCTCAAGGCGATCGCTCAGGACTCGGGCTACCGCTCGGCGACCCAGTTCGCGCAGCGCTTCACCGAACGCTTCGGAGTCGCCCCGTCGGTCGTGCTGAACCGCGCGCGCTGAGCGTTTCGCGGGACAATTCGAGCGCTTCGCAGAGCCGGGTCGGCGCAGACTGCGCTCTCCCGATAACGTCCGGACAAGGAGAATCCAATGCGTTCGCTGATCGCGCTGACCGCGCTGCTCGTCACCCTTCCCTCGGCAGCTTTCGAACTGAAGAGCCCCGATGTCCAGCCCGGCCGGCCGCTCGCCGAAGCCCAGGTTTTCGAGGGTTTCGGCTGTCATGGCGGCAACCTGTCGCCGGCCCTCGCCTGGGACAAAGTGCCCGCGGGCACCCGCAGCTTCGCGCTGACCGTCTATGACCCGGACGCGCCGACCGGAAGCGGCTGGTGGCACTGGGTCGTCTACAACCTTCCCGCAACGACGCACGCACTGCCGCGCGGCATCGGCAAGGGCGCCCAGCTGCCAGCCGGGGCGCTGAGCGGACGCACCGACTTCGGCGGCACCGGCTTCGGCGGCGCCTGCCCGCCCGTCGGCGACAAGCCCCACCGCTACATCTTCACCGTTCACGCCCTCAAAGTGGAGAAGCTCGACGTTCCGGCCGACGCATCACCGGCCTTGATCGGCTTTGCGATCAACGCGAACCGGATCGCCAAAGCGAGCCTGACCGCGACCTACGGCCGCAACTAGGCTCACTTCCAGGCCAGCACCAGCACGCCGCTGACGACCAGCGCGCCGCCGAGCAGCAGTTTCGCGCTCAGCGGCTCGCCGAGGATCAGCACGCCCAGCGCGATCGCGAACACGACGCTGAGCTTGTCCACCGGCGCGACCAGCGAGGCCGGCGCCATCTGCAGCGCCCGATAGTAGAAGAGCCAGGACAGCCCCGTTGCGACGCCCGAGAGCACCAGAAAGAGCACGGGACGGAACGCCAGATTGCGCGGCATCTGCCATTCGCTGCGCGCGGTGACGATCAGCGCGGTCACGAAGAGGATCACAAGGGTCCGGATCAGCGTCGCCAGATTCGAGTTGAGCCCCTCGACGCCCAACTTGCCAAGAATTGCGGTCAAACCCGCAAAAAAGGCCGAAGCCAGCGCAAAGACCTGCCATCCTCCGACGTTCATGATCGCCCTCCCCTGCTGTTGCCACCCGAATTGGCCCTGAGCGAAACGATACACCGCCCTCAGTGATGCCGTTTTTGACGCTTTTGACAGAAGAGCACCGACCCCGCAACACGGCAAACCCGGAGCAGCGACGCAATCCGGGTCCTGGCAAGGCTTGCGCGCTAGGTAAAACAGCAAAATCGCTACAATAGCCAAGTCCGTCCTGTGGGAAAGTAGAGATCTCGCCCCGGCAGACGTCCCGGGATGACAACGGATTTCGACCCGCCACAGATATGACCATGACCTGGATCACCGCTGGACTCGTCGCGCTGCTTCCCTTCAGCTGGTGGCAGGGCAGGCGCCAAGCCCGCTCGGCGCGCAGGAGAACGGAGGATGCCAGCGTCCGGCTGCACCAGCTCCAGGCACACCAGCGCGCGCTGATGGACAGCATCGACGATATCGCCTGGCTCAAGGACAGGGACAGCCGTTTCCTGATGGTGAACCGCAAGTTCGCCGAGCTCTTCGGTCGCACGCCCGAGGCGATGGTCGGTCTGAGCGACTACGACATCTCGTCGGCCAAGACCGCCGCCCGCTACCAGCAGATCGATCGCGACGTGATGGCCACGCGCGCGCCGCAGAGAGTCGAAGAACGGATCGCCAACACGGAAGGCGGCACAAACTGGGCCGAGACGATCAAGGTTCCGGTGTTCGATGAGCGAGGGGAGGTGATCGGCACGGCCGGCGTCGCCCGCGACATCACGGTGCGCAAGCACTACGAACATCAGGCGAGCTTCCTGGCCCAGCACGATCCGCTGACCGGGCTGCACAACCGCCGCTATCTGGAAAGCCAGTTCGACGAATTTGCGAAGAGACACCGACGCTTCGTCGCGATCTTCCTCGATCTCGACAACTTCAAGATGATCAACGACACCGATGGCCACTCGGTCGGCGACGAGGTCCTGAGGATACTGGCGGCCAGGCTCAAGAATCTGACCCAGGACGACGAACTTCTGGTCCGCCTGGGAGGTGACGAATTCCTTCTGCTCAAGTCGCTGACCGACCTCGACGTGACCGCGATCGACATGCTCGCACTGCGCATCGAAGAAGCGATCGGCGCGCCCTGTCGGGTCAGCGGCAACCGCTACGTCGTCAGCAGCAGCATAGGCATCGCGAGCTACCCCGAGCACGGCAGCGACCACCAGAGTCTGGTCAAGCACGCCGACATCGCGATGTACGAAGCGAAGAAGTCCGGCCGCCACCGCTACTGCTGGTTCCATGAGGCATTGGCCAACGCGACGACCGAACGGCGGAACATCGAGCTGAGGATTCGCGAAGCGCTGGAGGCCGATGAGTTCGCGCTCCACTACCAGCCGGTCTGCGACGCCGAGAGCGGCCGCATCATCGGCGCGGAAGCGCTGATCCGACTCAAGGATCGCGGAGGCCAGGCGATCCCGCCGGCCCTCTTCATCCCGATCGCCGAGCAGGGCGGACTGATCGAACCGATCGGCGAATGGGTCATCCACACCGGGCTCAAACAGCTCGCGCACTGGCGCGAGCAAGGTCATACGGATCTGCAGCTCGCGATCAACATCTCGGGAACCCAGTTTGCGAGCGGCCGCTTCGTCGAGCACCTGGAGTCGTGGATCGAGGAATCGGGCGTGCCCGGCTCAGCGCTGGAGCTGGAGCTGACCGAAGGCGTGCTGATGGCCGACGTCGAAAAGGCTCAGTCCATCCTGAGCCGGATCGGCGCGCTGGGCGTGCGGCTCGCCGTAGACGACTTCGGCACCGGTTATTCGAGCCTCGCCTATCTGAAGCACCTGCCGATACACCGGCTCAAGATCGACCGCTCTTTCGTCGACGGCCTGCCCAGCCATCCGGGCGACACCGCGATCACCCGTTCCATCCTGCAGCTGGCCAAGACCTTTCTGCTCGAAGTGACCGCCGAAGGCGTCGAGACCCAGGATCAGCTCGAGTTTCTGCGCCGCGCCGGCTGCAACGCGATCCAGGGCTTTCTGCAGAGCCAACCCCGCCCCGCCGCAGAGTTTTCCGCACTGCTCGAACGTCGGCACCTGCCCTGAAAGAGGGCCCAGAAAAACCCCGCGGAGCACGCTCGGCGGGGCAAAAACACACAAAGCAAGGAGAGGAGAAACACCGTCCGTTCGACACGGAACGGTGACTTCCAGTCTAGACGCCGAAGCGAAGCCTTGCCGGTTTTCTCGATCAGGGCGAAGGCGGGACGTAGCCGCTGACCTTGTCCGCGCCTTCGCCGAAGAAGTAGTTCTCCATCTGGGCCGCGAGGTACTTCCTGGCGTGCGGATCCATCAGGTTGAGCCGGTTCTCGTTGATCAGCATCGTCTGGTAGCGGATCCACTGATCCCAGGCTTCGCGCGAGACGCTCTCCCAGATCCGCTTGCCCAGCTCGCCCGGATAGGGGGGCCTGTCCAGACCTTCAGCCTCGTGGCCGAGTTTGACGCAGTTGACGGTACGGGACATGCAGCAACTCCTGTAGAACGGTGAGGGATTTCCGCCCCGGACTCCTTCCGGGCGCGGTCGGGACAGATCGCGAACGGGCTTCAAAGTTCCTTCGCAAGCACTTTCGAGCGCCGCTCGTAGTTGTAGAGCTCGCGCTTTTGCTGGGGCAGCTGGTCGGGCGAGACTTCGACGAAGCCGCGTTCGCGGAACCAGTGTTCGGTGCGCGTCGTCAGCACGAAGATCCGTTCCAGCCCCGCCGCGCGGGCCCGCGCCTCGATGTGCTGCATCAGCCGCTCGCCGATTCCGCCACGGCGGAACTGGGTCGTGACCGCGAGGCAGGCCATCTCGGCCGCCTTCTCCTCGGAGAACGGGTAGAGCGCCGCGCAGCCGACGATGACGCCGTCGTGTTCGACGATCGAGAAGCGGGTGATCTCCATCTCCAGCAGCTCTCGGGAGCGCCGCACCAGAGTGCCGTCAGCTTCGAGCGGCGCGATCATCGACAGCAGAGCGCCGACATCCTCGACCGTCGCCTCGCGGAAACGGGCCAAAGTCTCGCGGGTCACCATCGTGCCGACGCCCTGGCGAGTGAAGAATTCGAGCAGCAGCGCGCCATCCTTGTCGCGATCGATCAGGTGGACGCGCGCGACGCCGCGGCGCACGGCGCGGATCGCGCGGGGCAGGAAGAGGTCCAGGTCCTCGGTGAGCCCGCGACCGTCCTGGAACATCCGTTCGGCCTCGTCGGCCGTGATCGCCTCGATCAGCCTTCCCGCGTCGTCGAGCAGGCCCGGCGCATCGCACAGATAGATCAGCTTCTCGGCCGACAGCGCGATCGCAACCGCTTCGGCGACCTCCTCCATCGCGATGTTGAAGATCTCGCCGGAGGGCGAGACGCCCAGAGGCGAGATCAGCACGACGTTCTGCTGGTCCAGGTCGGCGGTGATCTCCTCGGCGATCACCTTGCGCACGGTTCCCGTGTACTGGTAGTCGATGCCGTCGACGACGCCGATCGGCTTGCCGGTGATGAAGTTGCCTCCGGTCACCCGCATCCAGGAGCCGGCCATCGGCGTATTGGGCAAACCCTGGGAAAGACAGGCCTCGATCTCGATCCGGCTGACGCCGACCGCCGCCTTGACGCATTCGAGCGCCGCAGCGTCGGTGATCCGTATCCCGTCGTGCAAGGTCGAAGTGAGCTGGCGCCGTTCGAGTTCTTTCTCGATCTGCGGCCGGGCGCCGTGGATCAGCACCAGGCGCACGCCCAGCGCGCCGAGCAGATTGCAGTCGTAGCACAGCTTTTCGAGCCGCTCACCTTCGGCCACTTCGCCACCGAAGCCGACAACGAAAGTCTTGCCGCGAAAGGCGTGGATATAGGGCGCGGCACTGCGCACCCAGTCGACGAAACGGATGCTGTCCGTCTCGTTCATCATCGTCGCGGCCGAAATGCCCTCGCTGAGCACTCGTTTGACCTGGCCTTCCGTCTGCGCTTTCGACAACTCGATTCCTTTTCGATTGATTTTCAACGAGCCTGGTGGCTCAGAAGTCGCCCCACAGGGCTTGCATCGCGGCAACCGCCGCGAGTCCCGCCGTCTCGGTCCTCAGCACGCGCGGCCCCAGGGCCAGAGGCAGGCAAGCCGCACTGCGCGCGGCGGCGAGCTCGCGCTCGGCCCAACCGCCTTCCGGTCCGATCAGCAGCGCGACCGGCCCTTCCGGCGCGCGCTGCTCCGACAGCGGCGTTCCCGCTTCCGGATCGAGGATCCAGCTGCGACGCACCTTCGCGAATTCAGAAAGCCACTGTGCGAGCGGCCGGATCGGCTCGATCCGGGTGATCGTGTTGCGTCCGCTCTGTTCGGCAGCCGACACGGCGACCTGCTGCCAGTGCTCGACGCGGCGCGCTGCGCGCTCGCCCTCAAGCCTCAGCACCGAACGTTCGGCGGCCACCGGATAGACCGTCCTGACCCCCAGCTCCACCGCCTTCTGGACGACCCAGTCCATCTTGTCAGCGGTCGCCAGCGCCTGCACCAGCGCGATATCGAGCGGCGTCTCTCGCGACACCTCGGCGACCGAATCCAGACTGACGCTCGCGGCCTTTCCGGTCTGCTTCAGCGTCGCGGTGAGCTCGCGCCCGGAGCCGTCGAAGAGCAGCAGCTCGGTACCGGGGCGCAGGCGCAGAACCCGGTCCAGATGGTGGGCGATCGCGGCGGGCAGCACGAAGTCCGCGCCGGGCGAGGGAAGATCGGGACAGAAGAATCTGGGCAACATTGCACTATTATAAGTTGGTCACTCTTCCGGGGAAGCATCATGGTCAGCCTGTCGCCGCCCATTTGCGAATTCGACACGCCCGCACCCGATTACTGCCTGCCGGGAACCGATGGACAGCTGCACACGCTGGCCGACTGCCGCGGCCCCAATGGCCTGCTGGTGATGTTCATCTGCAATCACTGCCCCTACGTCAAAGCCGTGCTCGAGCGCATCCTGCGCGACACCCGCGAGCTCGCTGAGCTGGGAGTCGGCAGCGTCGCGATCTCGGCAAACGATGCGCGCCAGTTCCCCGAAGACGGCTTCGAACAGATGAAGCGGATCGCTGAGGGCCGCGCTTTCCCCTTCCCCTACCTGTACGACGAAAACCAGGCGGTCGCGCTGGCCTACGGCGCGGTCTGCACACCGGACTTTTTCGGCTACAACCGCGATCTGAGGCTCCAGTACCGCGGACGGCTCGACGCATCGCGCAAGGAGACCGCGCCCGAAGGCTGCCGCCGCGAGCTGTTCGACGCAATGAGGGAGATCGCGCTCTCCGGGCAAGGCCCGCGCGAGCAGAACGCCAGCATAGGCTGTTCGATCAAGTGGAAGGAATCGTGATGCCCCGCCTCGCCCACGCCAGAGAGCTCGAATCGATCGTCCGCGAAGTCGCCCGCGCCGTCACGCTGCCGCGCTATCTCGACTCGCCCCGCCTCACCAAGACCGACGGCAGCTCGCTGACCGAAGCCGACACGCAGACCCAACGCGCCCTCGCAACCCGGGTCCAGCAGATCATCGAAGCGCCGGTTCTCGGCGAAGAGATGACGTTTGGCCAGCAGGCCGAAATCTGGGCCAACGCGCACGACGGGCTCTGGGTCATCGATCCGATCGACGGCACGACCAACTTCGCGAACGGCATCCCGATGTTCGCGCTGTCGGTCGCCTGGCTCAGCGAAGGCGTCACGCAGTTCGGCGTCGTCTATGACCCGATCGCCGACGAAGCCTTCTACGGCGCCCGCGGCGAAGGGGCCTGGCTCAACGGAATCCGCCTTCCCCAGCGCAAGCCGGCCAGGGAACTCGCGCAGGCGATCGCCAGCGCCGACTTCAAGCGCTTGCCGCCGGCGCTCGCCCAGCGCCTCGCGCTCGCCTCGCCCTGCTTCTCGCTGCGCAGCTTCGGTTCGAGCGCACTCGAATGGTGTTTCGTCGCGGCCGGCCGGCTCGACCTTCACCTTCACGGCGGGCAGATGCTGTGGGACTACGCGGTCGGCCGCCTGCTCGTCGAGGAAGCCGGCGGCGTCGCGAGCGGACTCGATGGCGAGGCGCTCGCAGCCGATCCGCTCGCCAAACAGGGCGTCGTCGTCGGCGCCTCGGCTGCGCTGCACCGCCAGTGGCTCGAATGGGTCTCGGCAGCTACTTAGCTGGACTCTCGGCCGCGTCGATCGCGCTGCGGGTCCTATCCTCGGCCTGTTTCTGCAGCTGATCGACCGCCTGGCCGACCGCTTCGACCTGCTGTTTAGGCGTCGCGCCCTGGGGCAGGCTCACTCCGGCCTGACGCGCCGCGTCGCCGGCCTGATGAGTCGAATTCTTCAAGGCCTGGACGGAGAGCAAGCCGACGATCGCCATCACGACCAGGATCAGGATCAGACGCATGACATTTCCTCCGGGAATCGGGCGCCCATTGTAAGCACTCGCCCCGCCTGCGAGCGAGCAGGTACACTGCGGGATTGCCCGAAGGAGCCACCTGTGAGTCCCCATCCCGTCATCGAATGGACCGAAGCCGGCGAAATCCGCCACGCGCGTTGGAGATCCGAGGCGGCGCTGCCGCCGCCCAAAAAAGTCATCGTTGCCGACGACACGATCAGCGCCGACTCGGCCTACAAGCTCGTCTGCGAAGGCACGGCCCTGCTCTGGCGCGGCGACTTTCACAATGCCAAGCAGCTCGTCCAGGCGCTGGCGCGCCGCGTCGACCGCAAGCCCCCCAAGAAGGGCGCGAACGCGACCGAAGCCTTCCACTTCCACCGCCAGGCCCAGGGCCAGCGCGCCCGCATCCTCGGCATGGTGCTGATCCCGTTCGAGGCCGGCGCGACGATTCCGCTGCGCCGCGCGCCCGAAGTCCGGCAAGCCTGCTGTGAGGTCTGGGGCGAGGCCGAGGAGGCCTGCGTCACGTCGCTGCGCGAACTGCTGGGCCTGATCGGCGCGCACGAGTGGCGCCGCAAGGGCGTCGAGATCCAGGCCCTGGGCAAGACCATTCACCCGTATTACGGCGTGTTCTCGCCGATCCGCGGCGAATACATCGAGCTGATCGCGAAGGCGCCGCTCGCCGACCAGGCTCTCGCCTTCGACATCGGCACCGGCACCGGCGTGCTCGCCGCGCTGCTCGCCTACCGCGGCATCCCCCGCATCGTCGCGACCGACCAGGATCCCCGGGCCCTCGCCTGCGCGCGCGAGAACATCGCGAACCTGGGCTTTTCGCCGCGCGTCGAGGTCGTCGAAGCCGACCTCTTCCCGGCGGGCCGCGCGCCGCTGATCGTCTGCAATCCGCCCTGGCTGCCCGCCCGCCCCAGCTCGCCGGTCGAAGCGGCGATCTACGACCCGGACAGCAAGATGCTCAAGGGCTTCCTGGCCGGCCTGACCGATCACCTCTCCCCGGGCGGCGAAGCCTGGCTGATCCTGTCGGATCTGGCGGAGCTGCTGGGCCTGAGGACGCGCGAAGAGTTCGAGACCTGGGTCGATCAGGCCGGGCTCAGGATCCTCGGCCGCCTGAACGCCCGCCCCAATCACCCGAAGGCGAGCGACCCGAAAGATCCGCTGCACGCGGCGCGCAGCCGCGAGATCACGAGCCTGTGGCGGCTCGCGGCGAAGTAAAAGGACAGAGCAAAAAGCGTTATCTGACGCAGAGCGAGGGCGGGGTTTCGCAAAGCACTGCTTTGCGCCGCCCGAGCCGGTTCGGCATGCAAACCGAACCGTTGAACCGCAGAGTCACAGAGTGATCCGAAAAGATCTCAGGCGAGGCGGCGCTGCGGCAGGAAGACGGCGAGAGCCAGGCTTGTCGGGGCTTTAACCGATCAAAATGATGGAATGCAAGGCCAGCCCCT
The DNA here is from genome assembly GCF_048213115.1 of Niveibacterium terrae. GTDB lineage: Bacteria > Pseudomonadota > Gammaproteobacteria > Burkholderiales > Rhodocyclaceae > Niveibacterium > Niveibacterium terrae. The sequence goes on from NZ_CP172404.1 coordinate 2,670,421, forward strand.
CGGGGTTCTCCTCCGGGCCTTGGGGCGGCAAAAACAATGAATAGCAAGCCCCCCTTGCCCCCCCACAGAGGGGCCTCGAGGGGCTCTCATTCCTGCCGGGATGGCACTTTTCGCTTTTGGACGACGGACAACCAATAGCCGATAGAAAGTGCGATGACAACCGCAGCCGTTGCGTAGACGTATTCCGAAGCTATTTCCTTATAGTCAAGCACTATCACTTTACGCAGTATCGCCATATAAGCAGTAGCTATCACAATTTCAATCTGTATTGCATCATTCCGCAAATAACTTACTATGTTGATGAATATTTCCATGGCAATAAGAACTGCCATAAAGGCACCAAACGTAGCAAGTATGTCACTAATCTCAATCAAAAAAAGCGGGTGACTCGATATTCGCATATAAAGCACATAGACGACATCAGCCACCCCGAACCAGATAACAACAACCATAAGAAAGGCTAGCACGCGTACCGCTGCGCGAATAATCCTTTGCAGACCGGCAATGTATCGCTCATCATTTTTTGACAAATAGTTATCATGGTTTATTCCATGCAAATTATCTTCCATTACACCCCCCCAACGAATTGGATGACAACAAACTTTCGAGCCTCTTCCAGGACAAGTATCGATGCAGCCACAGAGAAGAAGCGCAATCATGAATCGAACGCGCTTGCCGTTACGGCACAGAGGTGAACATAGCAAGCAAAACAGAGGTCTGCGGCAAGAAATGCTGCACAGGGCACAAACAATCGCACAGACTCAGCATAGGCCAAGAGTAATAACGGCAGATTTCAGAACCTTGCCGCGCCCCTGATCACGGCGTCAGAAATGGAGGACGCGCTCGACGAGATCGAATCGACACGCCGTTTCCCGCGGCTGGAATTTTGCGTCGAACGAGGTTCTTTGTGTGTTGCCCCCCCGAGGATCAGACCTTGCCATCGCGGCAGATCAGGGCGAGCGCGCACTCGTCTGCGCGCGAGAATCTGACGGGCCGGGTTTTTGCCCAGCGCGTCGAGGCGGTGACCACCGGCCCGCCCGATCTCGCAGGACGAAGCCGCGGTCTATGACCCGAACAGCCTGATGCTCAAGGGCTTCCTGGCCGGACGGAAGGACCGCCTGACGCCCGGCGGCGAAGCAAGGGAAAGCCCTATCTCACGCAGAGCAAGGGTGGGGGCCTGCGAAGCCCTGCTTCGCGCCGCCCGAGCCGGCGCTGCGGCAGGAAGACGGCGAAAGCCTGGCTTGCCGGGGCCAAGATCAGGTCGAAATGAATGCAAGACCTGGGCCCGGGTTTTCCTGTTAGCCCTTTGTCCTCACAGCTTGCGAAGGACACGGCATGGATTGCCGGCGCAGACAACACCTTCCGGGATATCGCGCGTCACCACGCTTCCTGCACCAATGACGCTCCCCTTACCGATCCGCACGCCCGGACAGATAATGGCACCACCACCAATCCATACATCCGCGCCAATCACCACGCTGCGAGCAGAACACTCCCCCTTTACACGCCTTGCCGCATCCAGCGGATGCTGCCCCGTATAGATATGAACGCCAGGCCCGATCAGCACGTTGTCGCCGATATGCACCTCGGCACAATCGAGCACAACGCAGTTGAAGTTGAATAGAACACGTTCGCCAACTTTGATGTTTACGCCGTAGTCACAATGAAATGGCGACGTAACCCACACATTCTCGCTCTCTGTGCAGAATAAGCTGCGAATCAAGGCTTTTCGCTCTTGTTCATCATCATCGCTGAGCGCATTGAGCTGACGGCAAATGCTGCGCGCACGTCGCCGCATTTTGACCAACTCGGCATCCATGGCGAAATAGCTTTCGCCTGACAGCATTTTCTCCCGCTCACTGCGGATACCAGTCATCATGTCATTCGTATCTCAAAAAATTTGTCTTGCATTACATCAAAATGATCAAATACAAGACCTGATAAACATCTAGCCCGTGGGCGGTCTCCGAAGTCGGGTTGTAGAGTTGAGTTTCCGACGCTCAACACACCCCAACCAAGGAGGCCGCAATGGAACTGTACGCGGGGATCGACTTGCATTCCAACAACTGCGTGATTGTCGTGCTGGACGCGGACGACCGAGAGGTCTATCGCAAGCGCCAGCCGAACGATCTGGCGGGCATCATTGCAGCGCTGCGTGGCTGCGGAGAAGTCACCGCGGTGGCGGTGGAATCGACCTACAACTGGTACTGGCTGGTCGATGGACTGCAGGAGGCCGGGTATGTCGTTCGGCTGGTCAATACGGTTGCGGTCAAGCAGTACGACGGCCTCAAGCACAGTGGGGACTTCAGCGATGCGCACCACCTGGCGCACCTGATGCGTCTGGGAATCCTGCCTACGGGCTACATTTACCCGCGAGAAGGTCGAGCGCTGCGTGACCTGCTCAGAAAGCGCAGCCAGTTGGTTCGCCAATGCACCACGCAGATTCTCAGCATCCAGAATCTTCTGGCGCGCAATCTTGGAGAAACGCTCAGCGGCAGTGCGATCAAGCGTTGGCAAGCCGCGAACATCGAAGCGCTTACCCTCTTGCCCGAGCAGAAACTCGCGTTGGTCAGCAACCTGACCGTCATGCATTGTCTTGACGAGCAGATAGCTCTGCTTGAACGATCGATTCTCAAGCGTGCCAGCCTGAAACCCGAGTTTCTGGCGATCAAAAGCGTCAGCGGGATTGGTGAAGTTCTGGCGCTAACCATCACGCTGGAGACGGGCGACATCTCCCGCTTTGATGGCCCCGGAAACTTTGCCTCCTACGCACGTGCCGTCGATAGCCGGCGGGAGTCGAACGGAAAGAAGAAAGGCGAAGGCAATACCAAGTGCGGCAACAAGTACCTCGCCTGGGCTTTTGTCGAAGCGGCGAATTTCGCGGTGCGCTACGACGCGCAGGTCAAGCGTTGGCATCAGAAGAAATCGGCCAAAACGATGCCCGTCGTGGCGATCAAGGCTGTAGCGCACAAGCTGGCGCGCGCCTGCTATTACGTTCTCAAGACGGGAGAAGCGTTCGATGTAAAGCGCGCTTTCGGCTAACGATCAATGGGGCGCGGCGCGCGAGTCAGACTGAGGGTTGGAAAAACCACTAGACCTGATTGAACACGCGCCACGGCCCCGCCCGAGCAAGTCGCAACACGGTGCCCGCATCGCGAGCCATTCAAGGGTTGGACATCGCAAGATGAGCCACAGACCTGCGCGAATCGACACGGTTCGCCGTTATTGGACGCGGAGGGGAACAGAGGGTTTTCTGGGGCGGCAAAGCCGCCAGGGGCTGAGCAGAGCACCGCGCCAGCCTTGATCCTGATGGGTGACTGGTGCGCCGTGGGCGCAACCAGCAATTGAGAACCAAGAGTACCGGCGAGCGGTTCGCAAGGGAGAGCTGCAAACGGCATGCGCCTTACGGCGCAGGATTTTTTACAACCTGGTTGACAGGGAAGGCTAATGGGTGACCCCCGGGGTTCGCGCCGGGCACGATAGCCCTTGGCCGCAGCCGTGGCGTCGTACGCCTCGCTCTGCTCTGTTCTGTTTCTGGAAAGCTCGCGCGAGACCGTCGAAACGCTTCGCCCAAGCAGACGGGCGATCCCCCGGCAACTCGTTTGACGCGACTGCTCGATCATGATCGCTGCACGCTCTTCGGCGCTCAGATGGCTGTACGTTTTTCCCATTGCAACACTCTATCCTCGCTGGGGTGTTGCACTTGGAACTTGAGTCTAAGGTGACCCCCGGGGTTTTCGGGGTCTTCAACCCCCTATCGCAGGCGCAAATCATCAGGACAATCCAGACCACCCTCAAAAATACTTACGCATAACTCTTTGTTAAGAATTGGATTAACCCAAACAACATTAGCAATAATTCCTTTTATTTCACTTATCGACAAAAACGCAGCTTTTGCCTTCTCGTCACCCGAAGCAACAAACCCACCTTCCACAAGCGCAGCATCAACGATATGGCTATCTTTACCGGCAATATTTTTTATTGCATCCGTAGAACATGAAGACTTAATCCTATTCGCGACTAAATCTTCATGAAAAACGCGAATAACCAGCCGTCTTGCAAACATAGACGCAAGCCACTTAGTGGCATATGCCGATTTATGCCTCCCCCACTCGCTTTGCAGTTTCGGACACATAACAAGTGAGTGCTTATTATCCAACATCAGTTTCAAAGCATCTCGACATGCTGACGAAACAGGATGAGCTGTTTCTCCGGAAGCTCTAGCCACATCTGCATCAACCACAACTCTATACTTAGACTTTGACACTGAACCGCCCCTCAACGGCGGACAGATACTCGTCTTCCGCACTTAGTCCAACTTCATCAAAATTAGCAGGCCAGTCACCAAATGCACCAGCCTCATCAAGCTGCGCATGAACAACCTGAGAAGAACCTGATACCGGATCTTGCACAAACCAATTCAGGGAGGTCTGACTCGGCAATATCTCCCCTTTTGCAACTAGCGTTTGTATTCCACGAATCAAAATAGAGCTATGCGTTTCTATTATTACACGAACCCCTCTATTTACAGCCCTGGCAATTATTTTTGCCATTTTATGCTGAGCCAGAGGATGCAAGTGAAGCTCTGGCTGCTCAACATATACAACCTTACCTCTATTCGCAACAATCAAACCAACCAGAACAGGCAAAACCTGAGCAACACCAAACCCAACGTCAGCAATATTTACACTGTCACCTATCTTTGCTCCACCACACCGCGAAACCTTAACCGCCAAGCGCGTATCATTAATTCTACTTGTCTCGATATGACTAGCCAACCCCAGCTCAATCAAATCAACAACAAGCTGCTTCAACAAACCTGACTTCGAAGTTGAATTTTGCCATTCATCAATAATACTAGCCACATAAGATTCGAAAACACCAGGATAATAATCTTTTGCACTTGAAACCCTGTAAGAGCGTTCAGGGTTACCTCTCAAGCCCTGAACATGAACAATACTCTTAACAAACTGCTCAATTAATTCAGCCGGTTCCAAACCAATCTTCAACCCACTAAACCCATTTTCAATTGCCACATGTTCCAAAGAAAAGAGGGCACGCGAACTACGAATTTCCCAAATAAACTTGTAACCATTTTCCTCCATTGTCTTAACAAATGGATTTTTTGCCTCTCCAAGCAACTCGGAAAGTTTAGCCTTATTCATATCGCGGCTAATCGTTGTCTTCTTGCTAAGATCAGAATTGCAAAACGTAATAGAATCAGGAACAAGCCCATGATGTGCATCCTTTTTATACACCATCAAGGAAACAAACTCACCCTTTTCAACAGAAATCGAGAATGAATTACTTGCGCCACCTTCCACTCTAGAAAGAACATCAGAAGAATCAGCCAAGCGCGCATTTGCGCCATCCAACAGCAGCGCACCGAGATCTATATTGCTTTCCAATGTTTGCTTTAGTATCAAAAATGGCTGCATAAAGCTGGACTTCCCCGAGCTATTCGCACCAGCCAAAACAGTCAGTCCAGCCAAAGATATCTTTATTTCAGAAGAAATTGATTTATAACCACACACAGATATACTAGTCTGCGACTCTTGGCCTGCCGACCGCCTAACGCCAAATCTTTTTACTCTATTTGGCTTACTATTTTGAGACATAATTACTCGCTGTAAAATGTGAAACAATAAAGTTAGGCACAAAAGCCTTGCCCCCCACTCAAGGCCAGACGCACCAATTCCATTCCATGACGAATCCCCTGGATGGAGAGACCTGGGCCTTCCCCCGCGAGGTTCAGGTCTCGTTTTCTACTATTTTGATGTAATTCAAAACCCATTCTCACAATCTGCTTCGGTTTTTCGCACAGGTCCGCCTGAATGATGGATTCGGCCCCTTTTTTGGATGCCGTTAGTGCGGGAAAGCAATCTTTCCACCCTCCGCCAGAAGAATGGTTTGAGGGGTATACGCAAGCTGGGCAGTCGGACTCTGAGGGGCAAGCTCAACCCAAGCGCTTAGCATGTGTTTACCTCCTTCCATCTTCTCGAACAGCTCACGAAAGAAGCGGCCAAACCCACTGCCATTACGATCGAGCGTAAACACAATATTTGCCGTCCTTGGCCCGGGAAGCGTTACAGCATTTTTAATGCTATCCGCCGAATTGGGAGAGGCAAGAACGACGATTGCCGCATGGGTGAGCTCAACGATCTGTCGAACACCTGTACGGACTGAACCCTTGATGGTTCCATCCTCATTCAGATTGGCGTAGACAAAGAGTATCGCTGCGCTCGGTATCTGGTGGGCAGGTACGATCTTTGATCTGGCGAAAAGTGGCGACAGCGCTGCGGCATCTTCGGCCACCATCGCACTAAGGTCATCTCCCGACAGGTTGGCAAAACCGATCGTCAGCGGAATCTTTGTCTGCTCCGCCGACGAACACGACAAGGGATGCACCAACAGGAGAAGCGAAGACAGCAGGGAGAGCAGTATTTTCATGATGAGCAAGGAAATCCGGTTGAAAAACCGAGCATCGAGTCAACCGACCTATCCGGTGCAACAGCAAACCTCATGGGCGCGCCAAACACCAGAGCCAAATCCTGTATTCAGTCATTTTGCGCCTCCCCTCAAAGCCTGTCACGCCCATCCAACACCTGAAGCACACACGGCACTGAAGGGGCTACTGCCCCTCCGCAACCCAACGCTTCGCCCTGAATGCAGTCCCGGCTAGTCCGGCGCGGAGCAGTGCATCGCGAGCCTCCGCCATCGCTCCGCGTAATCTCGCCAAACGCGCCCTCCTCCTCCGGGCCGCTGATGATCGATCTGTGCCCAAGATAATCCGCGTCCCTCCGCGTGATCCGCGGCAAGGCTTTTGCCTTTTCGAAGGCAAAAAAAGCGCCGGCAAAGCCGGCGCAAGGTGTTGCTGGAGAAACAATCGTGGTCAGGCGGCGAGAGCCGGCACCGGTTCGGCGTGAGGCGCGGCGCGGGGCGCCGGGGCTGGCGTGCTGGCGCGGCCCATGCCGGCGCGGATCAGCAGGATCTTCAGGTTGTCGTTGATCCGGTCGACCTTGTCCTGGAACAGGTTGTGGAAGAGCAGGCCGAACAGCGCGATCGAGATGCCCAGCGCGGTCGCGAACAGCGCCGTGCCGATCCCCTTGCTGACCGAGCTGGGGTCGGAGATCCCCGAGGTCGCCAGCGCGCTGAAGGTCTCGATGATGCCGAGGATCGTGCCGAGCAGACCGAGCAGCGGCGCGGCGGTCACGACGGTGTCGAGGATCCACAGGCGGCGGGTCAGCTTCGCGCGCATCGCGATATAGATCGCTTCGGAGAGGTCTTCGACGTCGCGGTGGTCGGTCAGCTCGCTCTTGGTCTGCAGCATTTCGCGCAGCGCCTCGGCGCCGACGCTGTCGCGCGCGACGAGTTTTTCGGGCAGATCGCCCAGCGAATTGACATCGTGGGTCATCACGCGCTCGAGCGCGCGCGCATCGGCGAGCGTGATCGAATAGTAGATCAGGCGTTCGACGATCAGCATCGCGGCCAGAGCGGCCACGACGTACATCGCGTAGAAGGTGATTTCGTGCAGGGTTTGATAGTTCATCGTTTTCTCCTGCCCCCCGGCCTGGCCAGGGGGCACTCAGGCACGCGTCAGAGATCGACGCTGAAGCTCAGGCTGGTGAAGCGCGGCGCACCGATGTAGTAGTTCGGCGATTGGGCGTTCAGACCGGTCGCATTGGTCGTGATCGCGCTGCCGCTGCCGGCATTGAGGAACAGGAATTCCTTGTTGAAGAGGTTGCTGACGTTGAGGCGCAGCGTCGGATTCTTGAACGCCATCATGTCCGGCAGCCGGTAGCCGGTCGCGAAGTCCCAGCTCGTGTAGCCGCCGACCTGCTCGTCGTTGGCCAGTGTCGAATAGACGCCGGCGCTGTACTTGCCCTTCAGCGTCGCGTAGAAAGCGCCCTTCGCGTACTGGATGCTGGCGCCGAACATGTTCTTCGGCGTGTTCGGCATCAGCTTGCCGGCCGTCGAGATCGTGGTCGCCGTACCATCGGCGGCCTTGACCGGCATGTCGTCCTGGATCTCGGCGCGCGTATAGCTGTAGGAGCCGTAGAAGCTGAAGCCGGCGAAGGGAGCCGTTCCCGCTTCGAGTTCGAGGCCGCGGGTCTTGACCTTGCCGACGTTGTAGTCCATCGACAGCGCGACATCGGGCAGGTAGGCCTTGGCCAGACGGTCCTTGAAGTCGATGTTGTAGACCGAGCCAGACACCGACAGCATCTCGCCGTGATAGCGCATCCCGAGGTCCGTGTTGATCGAGGTCTCGGCCTTCAGATCGGGCGCCGCGAGCAGGTTGCCGCTCTTGTCGAGCAGGCTGCCGTAGGAGTAGTTGCCCGGAACGCGGAAGTTCTTCGCAACATTGACGAAGGTCTGCAGTTTCGGCGTGATCATGTAGCGGGCGCCGAAGCTGGGCAGCGTCTCGGTCCAGCTCTTGCTGACTGAGTAGTCCCTGAACTGGTAGGAACCCTCGTTCGCGTAGTTCGTGAAGTCGCGCTTGACGTCGGCGTAGCGGACACCGAACTGGACGTTGAGCTTGTCGCCCATCAGGTCGATCGAATCCTGAACGAAGGGCTGGATCACCTTCGTATAGGTCTGCCAATCGCGGTTCTGGTAGAGCGAGCCGTCGGGGCGGGTGATCAGACCGTTCTTGAGCCAGGGGTCATTGGACTGCCCGTCCGCGCCGATCGTGGTCGCCGGCGCGGTCTGCCGGTGGTTCGCGCGCTCGCCCCAGACTCCGGCCAGCACATGGTGATTGTCGAGCGGCTGCCACGCGAAGCTCAGCGTCGCGCCCGGTCGGCGGGTTTCGGTCAGGCTGCCCCGATAGACGAGCAGCGTGTCGAGCTTGTCGCCGTCGCCGTTCAAGTCCTTGCCCGCGTTGGTCTTGCCGGTCGTCCGGTCGAGGAAGCCCGATTCCTTCAGCGTGTTCTCCTGAGTGCCGCCGGTGCCATACCCATACCAGTAGTAGGGCTCGACGTTCATCTTCAGGGTGGAGCTGAGCGCGAACTCGCCCTTGGTGGTCAGCAGCAGGTTGCGGAACGGGTTCAGCGCCAGGTTGTAGTAGGCGGAATCGTACTTGCCGGCCTGGGCCGTGCCGGCGACCGGCGTCGGGTTCTTGGTCCAGACGTTCGAGAAGTCGGTATAGCGGCCGGTCTTGTTGTACTGCGCCTGGGTCACATAGGCGTAGTTGTTGTTGAGCATGTCGTTGTAGAGAAGCGAGAAGCTCAGCTTGCTGCCCTGCCCGATCTTGAGCTCGCCGCCCGCATCGACATGGTCGCGGCGGGCACTGCCGTAGCCGCGCCATTTGTCGACGCCGGTCTTCGATCCGGAGATGAACAGCGCAGCCCGGTCGTCGAAGAAGCGGCCGGTATCGAAGCGCACGAAGGTCTTGCTCATCTCGCGCTGACCGACGGTCTGCGACAGGCGCAGCCGGCGGGTGTCCAGAGGTCCGCACGAGACCAGGCCGACGTTGCCGCCGGTGGCGCCGACGTGCGGCGCATTGGTGTCGGTCGAGCCCTGGGTCACGAAGACTTCGCAGAGGTTTTCCGAATCGACGTATTCCTGCGGATAGACCGCGAAGCTGCCCGAGTCATTGACCGGCGCGCCGTTGACGGTGAAGCCCAGCTGGTCGGAGTTGAAACCGCGGATCGACAGCGTGCCGCCGGACGTGCCGGTGCCGTCGATGTCGGTCGTGTTGACGCCGGGCAGCAGGTCGATCAGCTGGTAGGGGCTCGCGGTCGATCTCTCCTTGTCGATCTTCGCGCGGGTCACGCTGGAGCGCGCTTTCGGCGAATCCTCCTGGACCATCTGGCCGTTGCCGAGGCGATCGCCTTCGCCGACGATCGAGATCGTGCCGACTTCGGTGGATTTGACCGGGGCCTGCTCGGCCCAAACGGGGGTCACGAACAGCGCGCCGATGAGGACCGCGAGAACGCGCGGTTGGGTTTTCATGGTGTGTCCTCTGCTTCTGGGGGTGGAGGGGAAACTCAACTTGCCGCGCCGGGCTGATAGTCGAGATCGAAATAGAACCGGTGACTTCCCTCTCCGGGGAAGGCCGCTTCCGGGAAGGCCGGGTAGTTGCCGCCGCGCAGCAGCTTGCGGGCCGCGCCGTCGAGGATCATCGAACCGGAGCCGGTTTCGATGCCGACGTCGCGAACGGCGCCCGAGCGGTCGAGCTCCAGCCACGCGCGCACGGTGCCGCGCGGTTTTTCCAGGCTCGCCTCGCGACCGCGCGGATAGCTCTTTCTGGCCAGCACATCGGCCCTGATCTTCGCGGTGAAGGCGTTCTGAACCGACTCGTGCTCGGCGCGCGGCGCGGGTGCGGCGGCCGGCGCAACGGGCGCCGGATGAGCGGCAGGCGCAGCCGGCGCCGGGGCGGCCGGAGCCGCCGTCGGCGCGGCGGCCGGGCTGGGCTGCGCTGACGCCTCCGGGCTGTGCGTCGGGGTTTGCGCCGGCTGGGCGGCGACGGGTCTCGCCTGCGGCTGAGCCTGCGGTGCTGCCTGTGGCTGGGCACGCGGCGGCTCGGGCGCCTTCTCGGGGAGAGGCGCGGGCTCGCTCAGCTCGACCTTGATTTCGGGATGGCTGGAGGCGAGCTTCTTGACGACGGTCTGGGCCGTGGCGCCCAGCAGCAGCACCAGAAGCAGCGCCGCGGGCGGCACAGAAACCCAGTCGCGGTAGCGATAGACGAGGTTCACGGCCGCGCTCACTTGTGCTTAGCGGCGATCGACAGCGACTCGAAACCCGCGCCCTTGACGACGTCCATCACGTCGATCAGGTGCTGAAGATCGACGCCATCGTCGCCGTTGAGCACGACCACGAGCTTGTGCCCGGGCTTTTCCAGCGCGTGCAGCATGGCCGGAAGGGAGTTCAGCGCGACCGGCTTGCCGTCGAGTTCGAGCGCACCGGCCTTGGCCAGCGTCACGACGGCGCGAACCGGGGCCAGCAACTCTTCGCTCTGGCTGGAGCGGGGCAGCTGAGTCTTGATTCCGAGAGCAGGGATCACGTTCAGACTGATCAGCACGAAGAAGACCAGCAGAAACATCATCACATCGATCATCGGGATGATTTCGATGCGCGCTTTCTCGCGCTTGGGTTCGTCCCAGTGACGCATCAGGGCTTTCCATTTCAGACAAGGGGAAACAAGACCCCGCCTCGTGGGCAGGACCGGAAAGCCAGTCACGATAGAAACGTTTTCTTACGCCTCTGTTGCGGCAGCATTGCAGTCATAAGACGCCGCCAGCCGCGCAATCCGCGCCCGTGCGCCGGGGGCCGAAAGCGCCGTGCCGGCGGCGCGGGAACTCAGCACCCGCCTCTGTCAAGCCCGAATGAGGCCATCGGCTGCTCAAAAAATGTGCAACACCGGGTAACTATTGCAGTACAATTGCGCGCTTTTCCGCCGCAGCCCCTGTCCATGGATTTCGCGGGTTTTCACCTCCCCAGCTCCTTGTTTGTCGCCCCGATGGCGGGGGTTACAGACCGACCTTTCCGTCAGCTTTGCAGAAAGTTTGGCGCGGGACTCGCTGTGTCCGAAATGGTCAGCTCCAACGCACTGCTCTACGCAACGCGCAAGACCCAGAGGCGGATCCGCCACGAAGGCGAGAGCGCTCCGATCGCGGTCCAGATCGCTGGCGCCGATCCGCTGCAGATGGCCGAGGCCGCGCGCTTCAACGCCGATCACGGCGCTCAGATCATCGACATCAACATGGGCTGCCCGGCCAAGAAAGTCTGCAAGCTCGCCGCGGGTTCCGCTCTGATGCGCGACGAAGCGCAGGTCGGCCGCATCCTCGACGCGGTCGTCGCGGCGGTGCCCGACACGCCGGTCACGCTGAAGATCCGCACCGGCTGGAGCCGCGAGCACCGCAACGCGGTCAGCATCGCCCGCATCGCCGAGGCCGCCGGAATCCGCATGCTCGCGATCCACGGCCGCACCCGCGAAGACCTCTACATGGGCGAGGCCGAGTACGACACGATCGCCGACGTGAAGGCGAGCATCTCGATTCCGGTCATCGCCAACGGCGACATCACGAGCCCGCACAAGGCCGCCCAGGTGCTCAGCCACACCGGCGCCGACGGCCTGATGATCGGCCGCGCAGCCCAGGGCCGGCCCTGGATCTTCCGCGAGATCGCGCACTTTCTGGCGACCGGCGAGGAACTCGCCGCACCGGCCGCCGCCGAGATCCTGGCCGTCTGCCGCGCCCATCTGGCCGAGATCTATTCTTTCTACGGCGAAGTGGCCGGAGTGCGGATCGCGCGCAAGCACATCGCGGCCTATACGCGGACTTTCGCGGGCGCCCAGCGCTTTCGCGAACAGATGTTCGAACTGCCCGACGCCGAGGCCCAGCTCGCCGCGGTCGACGCCTTTTTCAGCCAGATCGACGAGGACCGTACCAAGCCCTCCCCGGTCGGCTTCCCTGAACCACAAGAACTGCAGGAGCTCGCGGCATGAGCCGCCCTGATGACATCTCGGAATGCGTCCGCCGTGCGCTGGAACGCTACTTCAAGGACCTGGACGGCGAGAAGCCGACCGGGGTTTATGACATGGTGCTGCGCAACGTCGAGCGTCCGATGCTGGAGATCGTGATGAAGAACGCCGCGGGCAACCAGACGGTGGCCGCCGAGATGCTCGGCATCAACCGCAACACGCTGCGGCGCAAGCTCACCGACCACGATTTGCTGTAACCCCGCCCCCCTTCGCGCCAGCCGCTCGCGCGCGAGCGCGAAGCCTGAGGCGACCAACCGACAAGGCCAGCCATGAAAGTCACACAAGCACTGATCAGCGTTTCCGACAAACGCGGCATCATCGAATTCGCCCGCGAACTCTCCGCTCTGGGAGTCGCCCTGCTCTCGACCGGCGGCACCGCCAAAGCGATCCGCGATGCCGGTCTGCCGGTCACCGATGTCGGCGACTACACGGGCTTTCCGGAGATGCTGGACGGCCGCGTCAAGACGCTGCACCCGAAAGTGCATGCCGGCATCCTGGCCCGTCGCGACCTGCCCGAGCACCTCGCGACGCTCGCGAAGCACGACATCCCGACGATCGACCTGGTGATCGTGAACCTCTACCCGTTCGAAGCGACGGTCGCGAAGGAAGGCTGCAAGCTCGAAGATGCGATCGAGAACATCGACATCGGCGGCCCGACCATGGTTCGCGCCGCGGCGAAGAACCACGGTGACGAGGCGGGCGGCGTCGGCATCGTGACCGCCCCCGAGGACTACGCGTCTATCATCTCCGAACTGAAGAGCAACGCCGGCGCCCTCTCCTACAAGACCCGCTTCGAGCTGGCGCGCAAGGCCTACACGCACACGGCCCGCTACGACGCCGCGATCGCGAACTGGCTGACCACCGTCGACGCCGACAAGCTGGTCCCGTCCGCAGCGCCGGTCCGCGCCGCCTACCCGACGCACATCCATTTCGCGTTCGACAAGGTCCAGGAGATGCGCTACGGGGAAAACCCGCACCAGAGCGCCGCTTTCTACCGCGAGCCGAATGCGCCCGAAGGCAGCATTGCCGGTTACCACCAGCTGCAGGGCAAGGAGCTCTCCTACAACAACATCTCCGACTCCGACGCGGCCTGGGAATGCGTGAAGGCCTTCGACACGACGGCCTGCGTGATCATGAAGCACGCGAACCCCTGCGGCGTCGCGCTCGGCGCAACGCCCGAGGAAGCCTACCGCAAGGCCTTCCAGACCGATCCGACCTCGGCCTTCGGCGGCATCATCGCCTTCAACACAGAAGTCGATGAGGCGACCGCGCAAGCGATCACCGGCCAGTTCGTCGAAGTGCTGATCGCCCCGTCCTACACCCAGGCGGCGCTCGATCTGTTCGCCGCAAAGAAGAACGTTCGCGTGCTGACCTGCTCGCTGGGCCGCATCGCCCAGCTCGACTTCAAGCGCGTCGGCGGCGGCCTGCTGGTCCAGACCCTGGACGACGCACGGATCACCGAGGCCGACCTGAAGGTCGTCACGAAGCGCGCGCCCAGCCCCAAGGAGCTGACCGACCTGCTCTTCGCCTGGCGCGTCGCGAAGTTCGTCAAGTCGAATGCGATCGTCTATTGCCGCGACGGCATGACGGTCGGCGTCGGCGCCGGCCAGATGAGCCGCGTCGACTCGGCGCAGATCGCGAAGATCAAGGCGGACAATGCCGGCCTCGCGATTCCCGGCTGCGCGGTCGCCTCCGACGCCTTCTTCCCGTTCCGCGACGGCCTCGACGTGCTGGCCCAGGCCGGCGCGACGGCCGTGATCCAGCCGGGCGGCTCGATGCGCGACGCTGAAGTGATCGCTGCCGCCGACGAGCAGAACGTCGCGATGGTCTTCACCGGCGTCCGTCACTTCCGTCATTGATTCCCATGACCAGCGTGCAGGCCCTCGCGGGCCTGCTCTTCGCGGCAACCCTGTCGGCGAGCGTCTGCGCCGACGATCGCGCTGACTCGCCGTCCTGGTATCGGCAGTGGTGGGACGCGGCGACCCAGGACATGGGCCAGCTCGTCAGCGATGGCGGGCTGGATCTGTATCTTCCGGTGCGCACTTACCATCTGCCCTTGGCCTACAGCGCCGAGCAACGCGAGAAGTACAACGACACGCCCGCGCCGGCCTTTGGCCTGGGACGGGGCCGCTTCCTCGAGAACGGCAACTGGCACGGCCTCTATGCGATGGGATTTCGCGATTCCAACGCGAAGGCCTCGTGGATGGCCGGTTACAGCTATCGCTGGCTGTGGAGTGCGCCCCGGATCGACGGCTATTACGGCCTGGGCGCCACGGTCTTCCTGATGTCGCGCGAAGACTATTTTGGCTACAAACCCTTCCCGGGCATCCTGCCTCTGATCTCAGTCGGTTTTCGCAATCTGGCGATCGAGACAGCCTATGTTCCCGGAGGCAAGGGGAACGGCAATATTTTATTCCTCTGGCTCAAGCTTGAAGAAAAGGAAAGACCCCGCTTATGAAGCTCCTCGTCATCGGCTCCGGCGGTCGCGAACACGCGCTCGCCTGGAAACTGGCCCAGTCGCCTCGCCTTCAGAAAGTCTTCGTCGCTCCCGGCAACCCCGGCACGGCGCGTGAGGAGGGCCTCGAGAACGTCGCGATCACGGCCATCCCCGAACTGATCGCCTTCGTGCGCAGCGAAGGCATCGAGCTGACCGTGGTCGGCCCCGAAGCACCGCTCGCAGCCGGCATCGTCGACGCCTTCCGCGCCGCCGGCCTCGCGATCTTCGGCCCGACCCGGGCCGCGGCCCAGCTCGAATCCTCGAAGGACTTCGCGAAGCAGTTCCTGATCCGCCACGGCATCCCGACCGCGAAGTACCAGACCTTCTCCGCTGCGGACCAGGCCCACGCCTACATCGACGCCGAGGGCGCCCCGATCGTGATCAAGGCCGACGGCCTCGCTGCGGGCAAGGGGGTCGTTGTCGCGATGACGCTGGAGGAAGCGCATGCGGCGATCGACATGATGCTGGTCGGCAACAAGATGGGAGACGCCGGCGCGCGGGTCGTCATCGAAGAGTTCATGCAGGGCGAGGAAGCGAGCTTCATCGTGCTCGCCGACGGCAAGAACGCGCTGGCGCTGGCCACGAGCCAGGACCACAAGCGGCTCAAGGACGGCGACGAAGGTCCGAACACCGGCGGTATGGGTGCCTACTCCCCCGCCCCGGTCGTGACGCCCGAAGTCCATGCCCGCGTGATGCGCGAAGTGATCAACCCGACCCTGGCCGGGATGGCCGCCGACGGCCTGCCCTATACGGGTTTCCTGTACGCAGGCCTGATGATCGACGAGGAGGGCCGACCGCGCGTCGTCGAGTTCAACTGCCGGATGGGCGACCCGGAAACCCAGCCGATCATGGCAAGGCTCAAGACCGATCTGGTCGATCTCGTCGAGACCGCTCTGGCCGGCAAGCTCGATGAGGCCAGCGCCGAGTGGGATCGGCGCGTCGCGCTGGGCGTCGTGCTCGCCGCCGGCGGCTACCCCGAAGCGCCGCGCAAGGGCGACGTGATCTCCGGCCTCGAGCACAAGAGCGAGGACGTCTATGTCTTTCACGCCGGAACGGCCGAAAAGGACGGCGCGATCGTCACCGCGGGCGGCCGCGTGCTCTGCGTGACCGCGCTGGGCGACTCGATCCGCGAAGCCCAGAGCAAGGCCTACGATGCGATCGGCAAGATCCAGTTCCGGGACATGCAGTTCCGCCGCGACATCGGCCACCACGCGATCGGCCGCAGCCGGAATTGAACTCCACCCGCCGCACGCAAAAAGCCCGTCTCGCGAGACGGGCTTTTTTTCGGAGCGCCCCAGTCACATATTGTCACCCGAATGACTCGGTCCTAGAATGGCCTCTCCTCACTGCCATCGAGATGTCATGTCCCCCCTGAAACATCTTCTCCCCATCCTGCTGCTCTGTTCAGCCTCGGCCCATGCAGCCGAACATCCCCGCTACGCGGTGATCTCGCTGATCGGCGATCAGCTGACGATCGTCACGCACGCAAGCGCCACCGGTTCCCGGCTCGACAGCAACCCGAAACAGGCGATCCAGGCCAGCGCGCTCGCCCTCGACGACAAGATCCTCGAGGAAGTCGACCGCCAGATGCCCAAGCTCGCTCCGGGAGCGGAAGTGAGCCTGCTCGGCATCAGCAGCGAGGCGGCCTACCAAAAGGGCGACGAAGCGCTGCAGGTACCGGCGGTCAGGAAAGCGCTCGAACGGGAACACCCGGACCGTATCATCCTGATCAGCAAGTACCGCGGCGATGCCCGCCTGAAGCTGAAGAATCAGGCGATCGGCTCGGGCTATCTGCAGGGAATCGGCTTCTACGTCGACGACAGTTATCGCGTCAGGGACACCGACACGGGTGCCACCGGAGACGGATTCATAGCCCCCTTCGCCTACATCCGCCTGAGCCTGCTCGACGGGCACGACCTGCGGGAAATCCGGACTCTTCCGGTCACCGCCTCCTACACCTTCTCGTCGAGCCGAGGCCAGTCGGGGAAAGCCTGGGATGCGCTGAGCGCAACGGAAAAACTCTCCATCCTCGGCCGGCTCACGCTCGGTTCGGTCCGCACTCACCTGCCCGAACTGTTCGCCAACTGAGCGAGCCGGCTTCGCCGACAACAAAAAGCCCGTCTCGCGAGACGGGCTTTTTGTTGGGTGCAACCGGGAATCAACCTGCCGGGTTGCGCGCTCCGCTGTGCGCCATCGCGGTCTCGAGCCAGCGCTTGACCCGCTGGGCGTCGGCGATCCGCGTGAACTTGCCGACTGAGTCGAGCAGCACGATGACCATCGGCTTGTTCGCGAACCAGGCCTGCATCACGAGGCAACGGCCCGCTTCGTTGATGAAGCCGGTCTTCGAAACACCGATCTGCCAGTCCGGCGAGCGCACCAGCGCGTTCGTGTTGTGGAAGCTCTGCTGACGGCCGTTCAGCACGACCGTCCTCTCGTCATCGGTCGAAAATTCGCGGATCAGCGGATAGTGCGATGCGGCGACGACCATCTTCGCGAGGTCGCGGGCGCTCGACACGTTGTGCGGATTCAGACCGGTCGAATCGTGGAAGACGGTCTCAGTCAGCCCCAGGTCGCGCGCCTTGCGGTTCATCGCGTTGACGAAGGTGTTGAAACCGCCCGGATAGTTGCGGGCCAGCGCGGCGGCGGCGCGGTTCTCGGAGGACATCAGCGCCAGATGGATCAGCTCCTGACGCGGCAGGCTCACGCCGACCGTCAGGCGCGACGAAGTGCTCTTGAGCTTGTCGGTGTCGCTGTCGGAGATCGTCAGGATCTCGTTGAGCGGCAGGTGGGCATCGAGCACGACCATCGCGGTCATCAGCTTCGTGATCGAAGCGATCGGCACGACGGCCTGGGCATTGCGCTGCAGCAGCACCTTGCCCGAATCGAGATCCTGGACCATGAAGGCATTGGACGCCAGTTTGGGACCACCGTCGCGGTCCAGGGTGTCGACGACGCGCGGAGCCTCGACTCTGGCGACCTGGCGGGAGACCTTGCGCACCGGAGCGACGGCAGCGCGGCGCTCGGAGCGCAGCGAAGCCTTGCGCTGACGGCCCCTCGGCTCGGGCGCTTCGCTCGCGCGGGCGCGATGGAGCTTGCGCGGAGAAGCCTTGGCTTCCTTGTCGGCCTTGACAGTCTTGTGCGCCTTGACTGTCTTGCCGGCTTTCGCGGGCTTATCTGCCTTGGCGGCAACGGAATGGTGATGCTTGTTCTGAGTGCTCGCTTCAGCGAGGCCCGAAACGGCCGTGAAAGCCAGAGCACAGAGCAAGGCTGCGATTTTGCGGGAATTTGGGAGCATGCCAGCAGACGACGCGCAGAGCGCCCCAGGGTCAAGAATGATGACTATTCTAGCAATTTCTTCTTCAGACAGAACAAGATAGATTGTTTTTTTGAGTATCTGCCTGAAGATTGCTGTCTTCGCCCCTCAGGAAAGCGGCGAGCTCGGCCCGCCTCGCCATCGCATCCCGATATCCAAGATGGATCAGATCTTCCGTATAGGGTTTTTCGAACAGCAGATAGGAAAGCACGGTCGAACCTGAACGCCCCCCCGCCCCCACTCCACGCAGCATCACCCGGATCGCGCGCGGCAGCGCCTTGAAGTGGCGCGCGGCGATGAAGTCGAGGCGCTCGGAGGGTTCGATAACCAGAGTCTCTATGGTCCGGTGCGCGAAGCCGGGCGAGCGGCGGATCGGCTCGGGAATCTGGGTCAGCGTCCGGTTGATCGCATCGGCCCGCTCCAGATCCACCGCCAGGCCGTCGATGAAGATGCTGGACATCGCGTGCCCGGCAATCTGGGCCAGAGACGGATAGTGATCGGAGCGGACGCGGCGCGACTCGTGCTTGAGACTGCCCACGCCGACCACGAGGATGCGCTCCGCCCCCATCTGCACCGCGGGACTGATCGGGGCAAGCTGGCGCAGCGAACCATCGCCGAAGAATTCGCGGTGGATCTTGACCGCCGGAAAGACGAAGGGGATGGCGCTCGACGCGAGCAGATGGTCGGTCGTGATCCGGGTCGCCACGCCGATGCGGGTCGCCCGCCGCCAGGGCTGAACCGACGGGTGAGCCTGAAAGAAGGAGAGAGACTCGCCCGACGCGTACCCGGAACAGGTCACGCTGACCGCGCGCAGCACGCCAGCCTCGATCGCCCGGCCGATCGCCGCGTAGTCCAGATGTGCGTCGAGCAGCTCGCGCAGCGGCGTGTTGTCGAGCAGCGAGTGCGGCCCGCGGCGCAGAAACCAGCCCATCGCCAGCATCGATGCCCAGACCGCAGCCGATCGTGCAACCGAAGCTCCGTCGGACCGATAGACCTGGGAGGCGTGGAAGTTGCCCCAGATTGCGGAGAGGCGATCAACCGCATTGCCGTAATCCTCGGCGAACACCGCCAGCGTGACCGCGTTGATCGCGCCGGCCGAGGTTCCGCACAGAATCGGAAAGGGATTGCCGGGTCGATCTCCCCACAGCTCGCGCACAGCCTGGAGCACGCCGACCTGATAGGCGGCACGAGCGCCGCCTCCGGTCAGGATCAGCGCGGTCGATTCGCACATCTGGGAGCCCCCTCTGACGCCGTCCCGGCGCATGGCGCCGAACCTCTTTCACTGTAGCCCGCCTTTGCCCCGTCAGCTGCGCGCCCTCGCGCAAAAGGACCGACCGCCTGAAAGAATAAGGAAACTGGACCTAGATCAAGCTCATTTGTCATCGCAGGTTGTGTCGGGGCGTCCGGGAACATACACTTTTCCCCTGTCCGGTTACGTGCGCCCGCGGATCAAAAAAAACTCCCCGCTGACGTCCGGCGCGTCGCCCTCTCCTCCCACCGACGCGGCTCTTCTTCCGACGCTGCTCTGGCAGCGCTGGTGTTGTGCTTTTGCATTCGTGGTCTCATGGAGAACTTGTAATGACAACGCGCTTACCTGACTCGGCCCTCGCCGCCGCCCCCGACTACGTCCGCCACTCCCGTCTGAAGCAGTGGGTCGCCGAAATCGCCGCGCTGACCGAACCCGATCGCATCGTCTGGTGCGACGGCAGCCCCGAAGAATCCCGCCGCCTCTGCGACGAGATGGTCGAAAACGGCCAGATGATCAAGCTCAACGAGAAAAAGCGGGCCAACTCCTACCTCGCCTGGTCGGACCCGTCCGACGTGGCGCGGGTCGAAGACCGCACCTACATCTGCTCGAAGGACAAGGAAGACGCCGGCCCGACCAACAATTGGGAAGACCCGGTCAAGATGAAGGAGACGCTGACCGGCCTCTTCAAGGGATCGATGCACGGGCGCACGATGTATGTGATCCCGTTCTCGATGGGTCCGCTGGGTAGCCACATCGCACAGATCGGCGTCGAGATCTCCGACTCGGCCTATGTCGTCGCCAACATGCGGATCATGACCCGGATGGGTCGCGCCGTGCTCGACGTGCTCGGCGAAGACGGTTTCTTCGTGCCCTGCCTGCACTCGGTTGGCGCTCCGCTTGAGCCGGGCGAAAAGGATGCCCGCTGGCCCTGCAGCAAGACCAAGTACATCTGCCACTTCCCCGAGACCCGCGAGATCTGGTCCTACGGTTCCGGCTACGGCGGCAATGCGCTGCTCGGCAAGAAGTGTTTCGCGCTGCGCATCGCATCGAAGATGGCCCGCGACGAAGGCTGGCTGGCCGAGCACATGCTGATCCTCGGCGTCGAGAGCCCGAGCGGCGAGAAGAACTATGTCGCGGCGGCCTTCCCGTCGGCCTGCGGCAAGACCAACTTCGCAATGCTGATCCCGCCCAAGGAAGTGGGCGGCTACAAGGTCACGACGATCGGCGACGACATCGCCTGGGTCAAGCCGGGCGCCGACGGCCGCTTCTACGCGATCAACCCGGAAGCCGGCTTCTTCGGCGTCGCTCCGGGCACCAACGTGAAGACCAACGCCAACGCGATGGCCTGCCTGAACGAAAACGTGATCTTCACGAACGTCGCGCTGACCGATGACGGCGACGTCTGGTGGGAAGGCATGAGCGAGGCGCCGGCTCACCTGATCGACTGGACCGGCCAGGACTGGACTCCGGACTGCGGCCGCAAGGCGGCTCACCCGAACTCGCGGTTCACCGCACCGGCCAAGCAGTGCCCGTGCATCGACAAAGACTGGGAAAACCCGCAGGGCGTGCCGATCTCGGCTTTCATCTTCGGTGGCCGCCGCGCGACGACGGTGCCGCTGATCTTCCAGTCCTTCAACTGGAACTTCGGCGTCTATACCGCTTCGACCCTCGGCTCGGAAACGACCGCGGCCGCCTTCGGCCAACAGGGCGTCGTGCGCCGCGATCCGTTCGCGATGCTGCCCTTCTGCGGCTACCACGTCGGCGACTACTTCAATCACTGGCTCAAGATCGGCCACAAGATCACCCATGCGCCGCAGATCTTCTGCGTCAACTGGTTCCGCACCAACGACAAGGGCGAGTTCCTGTGGCCCGGCTTCGGCGACAACGCGCGAATCCTGAACTGGATCGTCGAGCGCTGCCATGGCCGCGTCGCCGCCCGCGAGACCGTGCTCGGCTGGATGCCGCTGTATGAGGACATCAACTGGAAGGGCACCGACATCGATCCGGAGAAGTTCGCCGAGATCACCGCGGTCGATACCGAAGCCTGGACGCGCGAGCTCGAAATGCAGAAGGAGTGGTTCGACAAGATCGGCGATCGCCTGCCGAAGACGCTCGAACTCGAACGCCAGCTCTTCGAAGAAGCTCTGAAGAAGGACTGAGCGCTCGCCGCCCTCCCCAAAAGGCCACGCCTGTGCGTGGCCTTTTTTTCGCCAGCGCTGCACCAGCAATCCCTGCCTCTGCGGTAAAGGCTTAAGCTTGAGCCTTCCTCCGGTACTTCCCCTCTGCGATGACCGAATACCTCAATGACTCCCTCCCCTGCGGCGCAATCGCCGGCCGCGCCGGCGACATCGCCCCCTTCCATGTGATGGAGCTGATGGCCAAGGCGCAGAGCCTGGAGGCGGCCGGACGCGACATCATCCATATGGAGGTCGGCGAGCCGGACTTCGCGACGCCTCCCGCGGTGATCCGTGCGGCGCAGCGCTTTCTCGACGCGGGCCGGGTCGGCTATACGCCGGCGCTGGGCCTGCCCAGGTTGCGCGAAGCGATCGCCGCGCATTACCGCGACCGCTTCGGGCTATCTATCGATCCCGAGCGCATCCTCGTCACGGCGGGTGCTTCGGGCGCGCTGCTGCTGGTGCTCGCCGCGCTGACCGAGAGCGGAGACCGCTGGCTGCTGCCCGATCCGGGCTATCCGTGCAACCGCAACTTCGTCCGCGCCTTCGGAGGCATCCCCGAGAGCCTCTATGTGAGCGCCGAACAGTCCTTCCAGCCCGACGAAGCCAGCGTGCGCGCCGCCTGGGGCGAGAAGACTCGCGGCATCATCGTCGCGAGCCCGTCGAATCCGACCGGAACGCTGATCGTGCCGGCCGAGCTCGCCCGCATTCACGCGCTGACCCGCGAGAGGCACGGCGCGCTCGTCGTCGACGAGATCTACCAGGGCCTCACTTACGGCCAGGCACCGTGGTCGGCGCTCGCGCTCGGCGAAGACCTCTTCGTCATCAACAGCTTCTCGAAGTACTTCGGCATGACCGGCTGGCGGCTGGGCTGGGCCGTCGTACCGCCCGGCTATGTCCGCGACATCGAGAAGCTGGCCCAGCACTACTTCATCAGCGCCTCGACTCCGGCCCAGCACGCGGCACTCGCGGCCTTCTCGCCCGAGAACATCGCGGAGCTGGAGAGACGGCGCGAGGAATTCAGGATCCGCCGCGACACGCTGCTCAAGGGGCTCAAGGCGCAGGACATCGACGTCCCGGCTCATGCCGAGGGAGCTTTCTATCTCTATGCTGACGTGAGCCGGATCTGCACGGACAGCTTTGCCTTCGCGCACCGCCTGCTCGACGAGGCAGGCATCGCGGCGACGCCCGGAATCGATTTTGGCTCCCGCGAGCCGGGCCGCTGGCTGCGCCTCGCCTATACGACCGATGTCACGCGCATCGAGGAAGCACTCGCGCGGATCGCCCTGCTGCTGGAGCGTTGATCAAAAAAAGCCGGGATGCGCGCATCCCGGCCTTAAAGGAGAGAAAACCGATCCATCGGACCGCTCCGACGAATCCGGCGTCTTCGCGCGATCTGCTCCGCCGGACCTGACGGAGCTTCATCGCCCGAAGACACCGCCACACTGTGCCCCGTAGTTCCCGCCGATGTGCATAGCCCCGGCGAAAGCTTGAAAGCGTTTGTAGCGCAGCGCGGACAGGGTCCGCGCCACGAAACGGCCCGCAGACGCGATAATGGCGCGATGATCCGCCACCTCCTCCCCCTCTTGCTGTCGCTGCTGACAGTCACATCCGCAAACGCCCAGTTGCCCGCCGAAGTGTCCCTCGCCCTCACCCGGGCCGGAATCCCCGAAAAGGACGCCTCGCTGTGGGTCCAGCCCCTGGCTTCGTCGACGCCGCTCTGGCTGCACCAACCGGGAGCCTCGCGCAATCCCGCCTCGGTGATGAAACTGCTGACCAGCCTGGCTGCGCTCGATCTGCTGGGCCCGGCCTACACTTGGGAAACCACAGCCTTCGCCGACGGCCCCATCCGCGACGGCGTCCTGAAGGGAAACCTCGTGCTGCGCGGCAGCGGCGACCCCTTCCTGACCTGGGACCGCTTCGCGGCGCTATTGAGAGAATTGCGCGAGCGCGGAGTGCGCCGGATCGACGGCGATCTGCTCCTCGACCGCACGCGCTTCAAGCAGGCACCCCGCGACAACGCGAGCTTCGACGGGCGCGGCGCGCGCGCCTACAACGCGCAGCCGGATGCGCTGCTGCTCAACTTCAACGCGATCACGCTGCGCCTCGTCCCGATGGCCGATGGCAGCATCCGCGTCACGCCGACCCTGCCTCTGGCGGGCCTGCAGGTCGAGCAGAAGCTCAGGGCTACGGGCGGCGAATGCGTCGACTGGAAGAGCCGGCTCGCGCCGACGATTGAGAGTTCGGGCGGCGCAATCCGCGTCAGGCTGCCGGGTAGCTATCTGCTCTCCTGCGGCGAGAAGCTGCTCAATCTGGCCGTGCCGGATTCGCGGGCGATGTTCGGGGCCGTGTTCGCCGCGCTGTGGCGGGAGATGGGCGGAGAGTTCTCGGGCCAAATCCGCGACGGCAAAGCGCCTACTGAGGCGATCCCGCTCGCGGCGATCCAGTCGCCGCCCCTCGCCGACGTACTGCGCGAGACCGACAAATACTCGAACAACGTGATGGCCAGACAGATCTTCCTGACTCTGGCCGGGGACGGTGAGGCCGCGAGCACCGAGCGCGCGATCGCCCGCGTCCGCGCCTGGATGCCTGGTCAGGGCCTCGATCCCGCGCAGTGGGTGCTCGAAAACGGCTCGGGTCTGTCGCGGACCGAGCGCAGCAGCGCTGCCGAGCTGGGCCACCTGCTCGTCGCCGCGTGGAAGAGCCCGAGGATGCCGCAGTTCCTCGCCGCCCAGCCGGTGATCGGCGTCGACGGCACGATGAAGAAGCGGCTCGCCGACGGTGCAATCGCCGGCCGCGGCTATGTCAAGACCGGCACTCTGGACGGAGTGAAGGCCGCTGCGGGCTATCTGCAGGATTCGCGCGGACGCTGGCTCGCCTTCGCGTGGCTGATCAACCACCCGCGCGCGACCGAAGCGGGCGACGCGGCGCTCGACGCGCTGCTCAGCCGGCTGTGGGCCGGCAACTGAGCCATTCGAGCACGCCTCGTCCGGCGGCGCGGCCGCTCGCCAGGCAGCCCGTCAACAGATAGCCTCCGGTCGGCGCTTCCCAGTCGAGCATCTCGCCGGCGCAGAACAGGCCGGGCTCGCGCTTCACCATCAGCCTCTCGTCGAGTTCCGCAAAGCGCACGCCTCCAGCGCTGCTGATCGCCTCATCAAGAGGACGCGGCGAAGAAAGCTTCAGCGGCAGCGCCTTGATCGCCGCGGCGAGCCGTTCGGGGTCGTTGAATTCTTCGCGGCTCAGGGCTTCGCGCAGCAGACCCGCCTTGACTCCACAGAGCCCAAGCCGGCTCTTCAGATGGGAAGACAACGAGCGCGAACCGCGCGGATGGGCGACTTCAGAGCGCACTTTTGCCGCACAGAGATCGGGCAGCAGATCGAGCCACAGCGTCGCGGCGCCTCCCTCCTCGAGCGCCTCGCGCAAGGGGGCTGACAGCGCATAGACGAGGCCCCCTTCGATGCCGTGGGCGCGGATCATCGCTTCGCCGCGACGCCAGTTCCTGCCGTCCGCGCTCGCAGCGATGTTCTTGACGGGATCTCCGGCGAAATGTTCGCGAAAATGCGCGCTCCAGGCGCAATCGAAGCCGCAATTGGACGGCTTGAGCGGCGCGACCGCGACACCCCGCCCCGAGAGCAGCGCAACCCAGGCGCCGTCCGAGCCGAGCTTCGCCCAACTGCCTCCGCCCAGAGCCAGCACGCAGGCGTCGAAGTTGCGGGCGACTTCGCCGTCCCGCGTTGCAAAGCGCAGCGCGCCGTCCTCACCCCAGCCGAGCCAGCGGTGGCGGACATGAAACTGAACGCCAGCCTCGCGCAGCCGGCCGAGCCAGGCGCGCAGCAGCGGCGCGGCCTTCATCCCGTCCGGAAAGACCTTGCCCGAAGTCCCGACGAAACTCGTTATCCCTAGCCCGCCCATCCATGCGCGCAGGGCTTCCGGGGAAAAGGCGGAGACCAGCGCGGCCAGTACGTCCGATCGCGCACCGTAGCGCGTCAGAAAGAGTTCCAGAGGCTCGTCGCGGGTGATGTTCAAGCCCCCGCGCCCGGCCATCAGCAGCTTGCGTCCAACCGAGGGCATCGCCTCGAAGACTTCGACGCAGGCGCCACCCGCCGCGATCGCTTCGGCGGCCATCAGGCCGGCGGGACCAGCGCCGATCACGGCAACAACAGGGGCTGAGGACATCGGAATCGGGCCTTCGCAATGGGGCGAGCATTGTAATCGAGCCCAGCCCCCTCGGCCGGCTTTGCAGGGCGACGGTCACTTTTCATGGCATCGTCACGCCAAACCCGTTAATCTCGCGAATGACGCCATCAATTCATTTTATTGGCGTAGAAAACAAGGTCGTACAAGTCAGTAGCGTCGTCGATAAATCCTGGATCCGGAAGTCCGGATCATGCTGGAGGAAACAATGAAACGCATCCTGCCTCACCTTGCCTGGGCGGCGGTCGCTGTGCTCGCCGCCATCTCCCTGGCCGTCATCGCGCTCTCCCGCGGCGAGACCATCAACGCGTTGTGGGTCGTCGTTGCAGCGATCTCGGTCTATCTGATCGGCTACCGCTACTACGCACTGTTCATCGCCAACAAGGTCATCGGGATCGATCCGCAGCGGATGACTCCGGCCTGGAAGTTCAACGACGGCCTGGACTACGTCCCGACCAACAAATATGTGCTCTACGGCCACCACTTCGCCGCGATCGCCGGCGCCGGTCCGCTCGTGGGTCCAGTGCTCGCCGCCCAGATGGGCTATCTGCCCGGCGTGCTGTGGATCCTCGCGGGCGTCATCTTCGCCGGCGCGGTCCAGGACTTCCTGGTGCTCTTCATCTCGACCCGTCGTGACGGGCGCTCGCTGGGCGACCTGATCAAGGCCGAACTGGGCCCGATTCCCGGAGTCGTCGCGCTGTTCGGCGCCTTCATGATCATGGTGATCATCCTCGCCGTGCTCGCACTGATCGTCGTCAAGGCGCTGACCGACTCGCCCTGGGGAACCTTTACGGTCGCTGCGACGATCCCGATCGCGCTCTTGATGGGCATCTACCTGCGCTTCATCCGCCCGGGACGGATCGGTGAGATCTCGATCGTCGGCTTCATCCTGCTGATGGCCGCGATCACCTTCGGCGGCCAGGTCGCCGCCGACCCGTTCTGGGGTCCGATCTTCACGCTGGACGGCAAGCAGCTGACCTGGCTGCTGATCGGCTACGGCTTCATCGCTTCGGTTCTGCCGGTCTGGCTGCTGCTCGCGCCGCGCGACTATCTGTCGACTTTCCTGAAGATCGGCACGATCACGGCGCTGGCGATCGGCATCGCGATCGTCGCACCGCCGATGAAGATGCCGGCGCTGACCCGCTTCATCGACGGAACCGGACCGGCCTGGGCCGGCAACCTCTTCCCCTTCCTGTTCATCACGATCGCCTGCGGCGCGGTCTCGGGTTTCCATGCGCTGATCTCGTCGGGCACGACGCCGAAGATGCTGGAGACCGAAGCGCACACCCGGTTCATCGGCTATGGCGGCATGCTGATGGAATCCTTCGTCGCGATCATGGCCCTCGTCGCCGCGTCCTGCGTCGAGCCGGGCGTCTATTTCGCGATGAACAGCCCGGCCGCCGCGATCGGCAAGACCGCCGAGACCGCCGCGCAGACGATCTCGCAGTGGGGCTTCGTCGTGACGCCCGACATGCTGCTGCAGACCGCCCGCGACGTCGGCGAGAAGACGATCATCTCGCGCGCCGGTGGCGCGCCGACCCTCGCGGTCGGCATGGCGCAGATTCTCTCGGGCGTGGTCGGCGGCAAGATGCTGATGGCCTTCTGGTATCACTTCGCGATCCTCTTCGAAGCGCTGTTCATCCTGACTTCGGTCGATGCGGGAACCCGGGCCGGCCGCTTCATGCTGCAAGACCTGCTCGGCACCTTCGTGCCCTCACTCAAACGCACCGAATCGCTGGTCTCCAGCTTCATCGCGACCGGTCTCTGCGTCTCCGCCTGGGGCTACTTCCTCTATCAGGGCGTCGTCGATCCGCTGGGCGGCATCAACACGCTGTGGCCGCTGTTCGGCGTCGCGAACCAGATGCTCGCCGCGGTCGCGCTGATCCTGGCCACCGTCGTGCTGTTCAAGATGAAGCGCGAGCGCTACGCCTGGGTCACGATCGCGCCGACGACCTGGCTGCTGATCTGCACGCTGACCGCGGGCTGGCAGAAGATGTTCAGCGAGAATCCGAAAGTCGGCTTCCTCTCCCACGCGGCCAAGTTCAGCAAGGCGGCCGCCGAAGGCGAAGTGCTGGCTCCGGCCAAAAACCTCGACCAGATGCACCAGGTCATCATCAACGACTATGTCGATGCGAGCCTGTCCGGCCTCTTCGTGCTGGTCGTCGTGACGATCCTGATCTTCGGCATCCGCTCGGTGCTCAAGGCAAGGTCGATCGCCGAACCGACGGTTCAGGAGTCGACCTATCAACCGGCTCCGGCCGCGGCCAACGACTAGCCGATGTTCAAGGACCTCGCCAGGATGGGCAAGTATCTCGGGCAGGCCGCCCGCCTGATGGTGGGCGTGCCCGACTACGACGCCTACGTCCAGCACACCCGGCTCGTCCATCCCGAGCGAGAGCCGATGAGCTACGAGGAGTTCTTCCTCGAACGCCAGAGGGCGCGTTACGAGGGCAAAGGCCCAGGTAGGTGCTGTTGAACACCCGCCCCGCTTCCGAGCGGGGCTTTTCTTTGAGGGACTGGCATGGACACTGCATTCGCGGTCACGCTGCTCACCGGCTTTCTCGGCGCCGGCAAGACCACCTTGCTCAACCGCCTGCTCGCCGCACCGCACGGCGAGAAGATCGCGATCGTCGAGAACGAGTTCGGCGCGACCGGAATCGACGCCGAACTGCTCGCGCCCGGCGCGGTCTCGGTCACCGAGCTCGCCAACGGCTGCATCTGCTGCTCGGTGCGCGGCGAACTCGCGGCGGCGCTCGCCGAGCTTCTGGCGCAACGCGACTCGGGAGCGCTCGCCTTCGATCGCCTGATCATCGAGACGACCGGCCTCGCCGACCCGGGCCCGGTCATTCAGACTTTTTTCTGGGAAGAAGCGCTCGCGTCCCGCTTCCGGCTCGACGGAGTCATCACCTTGATCGACGCCTGTCACGCGGCGGAACAGCTCGACCGCGAGCGGGTCGCCGCGGCCCAGGTCGCCTATGCGGACCGGCTGGTGATCACGAAGACCGATCTCGCCGGAGCCCAGGAGCTCGCAACGCTGAGCGAGCGCCTCGCCCGGATCAATGCGCGCGCGCCGATCATCGTGGCCGGCAGCGCGGACGAGCGCTGGCAGGATCTCTTCGCGCTGGGCGGCTTCGAACTCGACGAGCGCGGCCTCCCGGCTTTCCGTCCCGCCCGGGCGCGCAACGCGCTGGGGGGGCGCTCCTGGGACGATGCGATCGAATCGCGGGTCTTCGAAATGGACCGGGATCTGGACCTCGATGCGGTCTCCGACTTCGTCGACGCGCTGATCGAGCGGCACTCAGCGGATCTGCTGCGCTACAAGGGCATCCTCGCGATTGCGGGAGACGAGCGCCGACTGATCTTCCAGGGCGTGCACAAGATCGCCGGCTTCGACTACGGCCGTCCCTGGGAGGGGCAGCCGAGGAAGAGCCGCCTCGTGCTGATCGGCCGCGCCTTGCCCTTTGACGCGATCGCGACCGATCTCACCGCCTGCGCCAGCCCGGCCTAAGCCCTCAGCCTGCCTTGCGCCGTTTCGCGACGAGGTAGCCCACCCTCAGCGCGATCAGCCAGACCGGAATCAACAGAGCGGCCATCCGGATGCCCGGAGTCAGCGCGATGACAACCAGGATCAGCATCAGGAACGCGAGACACAGGTAGTTGCTCCAGGGCTGCCACGGCGACGGAAAGGCCGGCTTCTCGCCCCTTGCCGCGAGCGCGCGCCGAAAGCGCAGATGGGAGAGGCTGATCAGCGTCCAGTTGATGACCAGCGACGCGACGACCAGCGCCATCAGCAGGCTCAGCGCTTCGCCGGGCAGCAGGTAGTTGAGCAGCACGCAGAACAAGGTCGCTGCCGCCGATACCGACAGCGCCAGCACCGGAACGCCGCGACCGTTGACCGCGAGCAGCGCGCGCGGCGCGTTGCCCTGCTCGGCCAGGCCGTAGAGCATCCGGCTGTTGCAGTAGACGCCGCTGTTATAGACGGACAGCGCTGCGCTCAGCACGACGATGTTCAGCGCATGGGCGAC
The DNA here is from genome assembly GCF_048213115.1 of Niveibacterium terrae. GTDB lineage: Bacteria > Pseudomonadota > Gammaproteobacteria > Burkholderiales > Rhodocyclaceae > Niveibacterium > Niveibacterium terrae. Next base: position 2,700,354 of record NZ_CP172404.1, read on the forward strand.
CGGTTTCTCGCCGAGCAGCTCGAAGATCATCACGAAGGGGCTGCCCCCTTTCGCGATCTGGTTCCACGGATAGAGGCACAGCAGGATCGCCAGCGCGCCAACGTAGAAGATCAGGATACGGTAGATCACCTGATTGACCGCGCTCGGAATGGTTGCGCCCGGGTCGGCGGCCTCGGCCGCGGTGATGCCGATCAGCTCCAGCCCCCCGAACGAGAACATGATCAGCGCCAGCGCCATCACGAGGCCGCGCGCGCCGTTCGGGAAGAAACCGCCGTAGGCCCACAGGTTGCTAACCGAAGCCTGGGGCCCGCCCTTGCCGCTCGCGAGCAGGTAGCAGCCAAAAACGATCATCGCGACGATCGCGACGACCTTGACCAGCGCGAACCAGAATTCGGTCTCGCCATAGGCGCGCACGTTGGCGAGGTTGATCCCGTTGATCAACGCGAAGAAAACCAGGGCCGAGACCCAGGACGGGATCCCCGGCCACCAGAACTGGACATAGACGCCGACCGCAGTCAGTTCCGCCATGCCGACCAGCACATAGAGTACCCAGTAGTTCCAGCCCGACAGAAAGCCGTAGAACTCGCCCCAGTAGCGGTAGGCGAAGTGGCTGAACGACCCCGAGACCGGCTCTTCGACCGCCATCTCGCCGAGCTGGCGCATGATCAGGAAGGCGATGAAACCGGCGAGCGCATAGCCGAGCAGCACCGCTGGGCCGGCAAGCTGGATCGCCGGACCGCCGCCAAGAAAGAGGCCGGTGCCGATCGCGCCGCCCAACGCGATCAGCTGGATGTGGCGGTTCTTCAGCCCACGATGCAGGCCCTGCTCTGTGCTCTCTTCTCTCATGTCCGGTCTGCTCGCGACTTGCCAAACGGATAATCCTGCCCGCTGCGCGCGGCAAGATCAAGCCGCCAGATCAGAGAAGGGCCAGGGAGACGAAGTGATTGATCGCGCCGCCGCCGACCAGCAGCCAGACGAAGAGCAGACTCGCCAGCAGCAGCGGACGGATTCCGGCCTCGCGGATCGCCTTGACATGGGTCGTCAGCCCCAGGGCGGCCATCGCCATCGCGAGCAGAATCATGTCGAGCTGCGCGATCGCAGCAAGCACGGGCCGGGGCAGCCAGCCCAGAGAATTGAAGATCACGATCGCGATGAAGCCGAAGGCGAACCACGGAACCGTGATCTTCCTGCCCTGAGCGCCCTCCTCGCTGCGCGCGAGCCACAGCGACAGGCCGATCAGGAAAGGCGCGAGCATCATGACCCTGACCATCTTCGTGATCACCGCCGCGTCGGCGGCAGAGCTGCCGATCGAACGCGCGGCGGCGACGACCTGGGCGACTTCGTGGATCGTCGAGCCGGCGTAGATGCCGAAACCGTGCGCCCCGCCGGCAATCAGCGGATGAAGAACGTTGAGCGAATAGAGCAGCGGATAGACGAAGATCGCGAGCGTTCCAAAGACGACAACGGTCGCGACCGCGACCGTCACCTGCTCGGCGCGAGCGCGCACGACGGGCTCGGCCGCCATCACCGCGGCGGCACCGCAGATCGAGCTGCCGATACCGATCATCATCGCCGTGCGCCGCTCCAGCCCCAGCCAACGCGTACCGATCAGATAGGCGATCGTGAAGGTCGAGCCCACCACCAGAGCGTCGATCAGCACGCCGGTCACCCCAACCTGGCCGATGTCCTGCAAGGTCAGCCGAAACCCGTACAGCATCACGCCCAGGCGCAGCAGGCGCTGCTTCGAAAAGCCGACGCCCGGCGCCGCCTGGGTCGCGAAACGCGGATAGACGCTATTGCCGATCAGCATGCCCAGCACGATCGCCAGCGTCAGCGCACTGAAGCCGTGCTCGATGAGCCAGCGCGAATCGGCGGCGAAGATCGCCAGTGCGGCCAGCAGCGCGCTCAGCGCGAGGCCGGGAAGATAAGAAGGGATGATGGCGATAGACGGCAGAGCGGGCGACGACATGACGGAAGCCAGAGAACGGAATGGCGCCATTCTTGACGGCCACGGAGCTCCGCGTCCAACCTGTTATTCTCGTATGATCTAACGATATAACCGATAGAGGATGTCCCGTGGATGTGCTGCATTTGAGCCTGCGTCAGCTGCAGATCTTCGCCGCGATCGCGAAAACCGGGTCGACCGCCGCGGCGGCCGGCGAGATCGCGCTGTCCCAATCGGCGATCAGCTCGGCGCTCAAAGCGCTGGAGCACCTGCTCGGCCAGGCGCTGTTCGAGCGCGCCGGGCGCAAGCTGGTGCTCAATGAAACGGGCTGCGCACTGCTGCCCGAGGCGCTGGCCCTGCTCGATTCGGCCCAGATGCTCGAACGCAACGCACGCCAGGGTCTGGCAGCGGGGCACTCGCTGCGCATCGGCGCGAGCACGACGCTGGGCAACTATGTGCTCCCCGACATCCTGAGCCGCTTCCATACCCGACTGCCCGAGAACCCGGCCTGGCAGGCGCGCGTGACGATCCGCAACAGCGCCGACATCGCCGCCGCGGTCAGGGCCTTCGAACTCGACGTCGGGCTGATCGAGGGGCCCTGCCACGAAGCGGACATCGAAGTGAGTCCCTGGGCTTGCGACGAGCTGATCGTCGTCGCCGCGCCGAGCGAAGCGCAGAGGATCGCCGCCGCGGCCAATTCCCGCGAAGCGCTGGCCCGCGCGGTCTGGCTGCTGCGCGAACACGGTTCGGGAACCCGCGAGGTGACCGATCAGCACCTGCTGCCCTGCCTGGGCGGCTATCGACGCAGCATCGAGCTGGGCAGCTCCGAGGCGATCAAGCGGGCAGCCGCGAACGGCCTGGGTCTGGCCTGTCTGTCGCGCTGGGTTGTCGAAGACCTGCTCGCCCAGCGCAAGCTGGAACAGATCACGGCCGGTCTGCCGGCCATCCGGCGCCAGTGCTATCTGCTGCTGCACCGCGACCGCGCCCCCGGTCCCGCGTTGCAAGCCTTCCTCGGCTGCGCGCGCGAAACGGTCGCCGGGCCGTCTGCTCAAGGTTGATCCCACTAATCCTTCAGGTGGTACTTGCCGAGGATACGGTCCAGGGTTTTATCGCGGCGGATCTGCGCCAGTGCGTCCTGCCAGAGCGCGATCTCGGCATCGCTGATGTCCTTCGAGCCGCCCAGCCACAGCACGTCAGTCTGTTGCGGCGGAAAGACCTTCAGGCCGGCCGCGCCGAGACCGTTCTTCTGCAACGAATAGCGGTTTATCCGCTCGTCTCCGTAAAGTGCATCGAGCATACCGAGCTTGAGCATCCGCGCCATCTTGTCATTACTCTCGATCTCGAGGATCTGGGTGAAGCCACGCTCGCGCAGCTGCCCTAAACCAGGCGTGGAACGCAGCACGCCTATCCTCCGCTTGCGCAGAGACTCAACCGACAGGGAGTCCGCGCCCCGGCTGCCGAGAACAAAGAAGACGATGTGCCGGGTATAGAGCGGGACCAGCCAGCGGTAGCGCGTCTCCCGCTCCGGAGTCCGGGTCAGCGGCAGGATCAAGGTGTGCGTACCACTTTGGGTCATGGCCTGGGCGCGGGTCCACGGCAGATATTCGACGCGGATATCCTGGCCCGAGCGATGGGCCATCTCGCGGACCAGTTCGATCAGCGCGCCGGGGGCGTCCGAGCCCTTTTCAAGCGCGAGAGGCGGCAGCTCTGTCGCGAGCACCCGCCAAGGCGTGGCGGGCGGCTCGGCCTGCACGACAGGTAGAACCGCCAGCAACACACTCAATGCAAGAGCCAGGATTTGCCGCGCCATCGTCGGATCCCTTCACCCTTTCCGTATCAGGCAGGATAGACCCGGATACGCGTGAGCGCGTCGCACCGGAGGATCCGGAGGGGGGAATCAGCTTACGCCCTCACTGTTCGACGGCGCATAAGCGCGGAACGCATTCCCCGGGGATGATGTCACCTCTGGTAATACTCTGCTCGGCGGCTGAGGCATTTATCTGACTCTGCACCGCTAGAATCTGCGGACGGTCGATCAATGGACCTGCGGATTTCCGGCCTGCCCAAGAGAAATCCTTACCTGAATGGAGAATACCGATGGCTCGAAACTTTCGCGCCCAGGCATCAGTCGCTCTGGGGATCGCCCTGGCCCTATCCTGCAACGCAATGGCCAAGGACAAAGATGCCCTGCAATTTCCGGAAAGGGCATTCAGCGTCGAAACAAAGACGGTGGAATCAGCGAATGGCAAGCACCAGATCCGCTATCGCGCCTATCGCCATATTCCCTATGTCGCGCACCCCGTCAGCAAGGAATTCCAAAGCCTGGATGTGATGGTCCCGGTCGAGGTCGACGGCAAGCCGATCGATGCGCGGCATGCGCCGATCGTCCTCAACATTACGGTGGGCGGATATCTCTCCGCCAGCAACACCAATCCTGCGCGGCGCGGCCCAGGGCCAGAGAGCTTGCCTCCTCCTGGAGGCGCAGCGATGGCCGGAGGCGAGTCCGTCCCGCCTCCGGGCGCAGGCCCGCAAGGAGCCGGCCCAGCTCAAGCGCCGCGAGGCGGGCTACCGCAACAGATGGGCGGAAACGGCAGCAAGGCCGACCTGGCCCTGGCTGCCGGCTACGTCGTCGTAACGCCAGGAGCACGCGGCCGCGACAACAAGGCGGAGGACGGCACTTACTTTGGCAAGGCTCCCGCGGCAATCGTCGACTTGAAGGCGGCGGTGCGTTATGTCCGCCACAACACCGGCCGCCTTCCCGGCAACACAGAATGGATCATCTCGGCGGGCTGCAGCGCCGGCGGCGGACTCTCCGCGCTGCTCGGCAGCTCGGGCGACAGCCCTCTGTACGACAAGTACCTGGCCCAGATCGGCGCGGCCAAGGCTTCCGACCGCGTCTTCGCCAGCGCCTGCTACAGTCCGATCACCGACCTCGAGCACGCGGACCTGTCCTACGAATGGGCCTTCGGTCCCCAAGCGGCGCGCACAGGCAAGGTGGATTCGGCTCTGACCGCGGAACTGAGCGCCGCCAACGAGGCCTATCAGGACTCGCTCGGCCTGCAGGGACGTCAGGACTTTGGCGCGGTATCCGGAGCCAGACTGGGCAGCTATCTGCAGCAGGCCTATCTGCAGCCGGCCGCCAGCCGCTACCTGTCGGCTCTGGCTGCGACGGAGCGCGACGCCTACCTGCAAAAGAACCCCTGGATTCACTGGGATGGACAACAGGCGCGTTTCGCTTTTGCCGACTTCGCCAGCCATCTCGTCAGGGGCAAGGGCCAGCCGGCTTTCGACGACTTCACTCTTCGCGCGCCTGAGACGGGTCTGTTCGGCAACAGGACAAACAATGCCCGTCACTTCACCGAGTTCAGTCTGCGCCATGCGACAGCCCGGGGCGATGCCCAACTCGACGCCGAACTGCGCCAGCTCGTCGACATGATGAATCCGATGTACTTCATTGCGCGCAAGGATGCGGCTCAGGCAAAACACTGGTGGCTGCGCACCGGCAGCCGTGACGACGGGATCTCGCCTTCGGTCATCGTCAACCTCGGGACCCGCCTTGAAAACCACGGCAAAGACGTCGATACAGCGTTCTTCTGGGACGGCGGACACTGCGCCGACGACGATCCGCAAGGAATGATCGACTGGATCGGGCGCATCACCGGCTATTCCTCCCGATAGAAACCCGCTGACTGAAACTCGAACTCCCCGCTCGGCCAAGCCGGGGAGTCGCAGAAATCGCTGTCGGACTCACTGTCCAGTGATCGCTGCGTCTGCGCAGGAAGAGGACTTTTGTCTGCACGGCAAGCCTATCCCCTGACGAAGTGCAGGCCCCCCCCAACTGCTTGCGCATCCGTGTAGAGAAAAAGCCCGGTCACAACCGATACGCTCCGCTCGGACAGCAATCCTTCGCCCCTCCCCGAAGCGCGCCCCCGTTCGCGAAGCGTGACGTCACGGAGCAAAGCGGCACACCCCGCCGCAGCGGGGTTAGGCTCGGGACAGGACCGGCCTCAGCCGCGCCGCCGCCAGCCCAGCGCGGCGAGGCCCAGAGCGGCCAGCGCCAGCGAACCGGGTTCGGGAATCCTCTCGGTCGATCCGAATGTTCCGGTAAAATTGTCGATGATGTAACGGGAAGCGTTGGTCGGATCGAAGTCCAGCGTCGCGTAACTCGCCGTCCCTGCGAAGGCGAGCGAGACCAGGCCTTCGGGGAAATTGCTCAGCCCGTCTGGCGGCACCGTAATCGTATAGTCAGCATCGACCGTCGATGACGCGAGCAGAACGTTCGCCGCATCGTAGATCGAGAAAGTCAGCGAAGTCGGCGCGCCGCCGACTCCGGCGCTCATCGCGAAGCCAAAGCCCAGCGAACCGATGGCCCCTTTCAGGAAATCAACGCGCAGGTCGGGACTGAGCAGCGTCGTGCCTTCGATGCCCGGCTCGCTGATATAGAGCATATTGGGACCGGGACCGAAGGTGTTGAACCCGGACAGGTCGGTCGTCGAAAACACCGCGTCATGGATACCATCGCCGTCACCATCGTAGCCATAGCTGGTAACACCGCTGACGAGCGTATCGAAAGTGATCAGAGCGGCTCCGGCGGTGGGCGCGATCGCGAAGCACGCACACCCGGCCGCCGAAACAATCAGAGTCTTCAGCTTCATTCTGTTCTCCCGAAAGGGTGAAAAGCGGTTCGAACCGCGAACGGAATCGGACAGGGGATGCACCGCCCTTGTTTCTGCCTGATCAGCAGAAACAGGAGAGATGGCAAAATCACCAAGCATAGGGCGCGCCAGAAGAAAACCGTCTTTGTTTACAAGGCCTTGAGAGGGAGGATCCGCGGGAAAAAGCGCGCCGTGTCAAATTCTTCGACGCGCTTTGCGTGAATAAACAGACAGCCCGGGCGAATTCCGCCCGGGCCGCCCGCATCATTGGTCGGCCAGCGCAAAGCCGTCCATCGCCAACGCCCTGCCCTCAAAGCCGGAATACAGATCCCGGCGCACGAAGCGCTCGCCCGCGGCGCCCAGCGCGACGAAGAGGGGCAGGAAGTGCTCGGGCGTCGGATGGGCGCGCAGCGCTCCGGGCGCCCCCTCCCAGTCGAGCAGCTCGGAGGCCCGTTCCGGCGTGAGCCGCTCGAGCACCCAGGAACGGAAGGCCTGAACATATTCGAGCGGCTCTCCGCCCTCCCCCGCGTAAAAATAGTCGCGCAGGTTGTGGGTCATGTGGCCGGAAGCGATGATCAACACGCCTTCGTCCCTCAGCGGCGACAAGGCCCGCCCCAGCGCCCAGTGCTGGCGGGCGCCCAGTCCGGACTGGACCGAGAGCTGAACGACCGGCACATCGGCCTCGGGATAGAGGTGGCGCAGAGGCACCCAGGCTCCGTGATCGAGACCCCGGCAGCCATCCACGCCGGCCGCGATCCCGGCCTGTTTGAGCAGGACGCGCGCGCGCTCGGCAAGCTCGGGCGCTCCGGGCGCCGGATAACGGATCCGGTAGAGCTCTTCCGGAAAACCGCCGAAATCGTGGATCGTCTGCGGAGTACGCGCGCCGCTGAGCATCGCGAGACCCGTGTCCCAGTGCGCCGACACCATCAGCACGGCGCGTGGCCGCGGGGTTTGCTGCCCGTAGGCCGACCAGGCGCGGGCCGCGTCGGATGCGGCGATCGCGTGCAGCGGAGAACCGTGAGACAGGAAAAGCGCGGCTTGGCGATCGGTTTTCATCAGTATTCTCCTTGATCCGTTCTCAGACTTCGTCCCGGGAAGGCGTCAGCGCGAAGGCTCCGCCGCCGATCAGCACCAGCACGAGGTCGGTCAGAGCCAGAAAGACCGGGTATTCCCAGCCGCCATGCGGGGACGTGAAGGCCCAGCCGTTACCGAGGTGAGCACCGCTTGCGCCGATCAGTACCGGCAGGAGGGCGGCCGCGACGAGGCGGGTTCTGAATCCCAGCAGCAGCGCGATCCCACCGAGCAGCTCGGCAGCGAAGACCGGATAGGCCAGAACCCCGGGCAGGCCCAGCGAAGCGAAGAAGGCCGCCGTTCCGGGCAGCGTGAAGACGAAGAACTTCTGGCCCGCGTGCGCGAGGAACATGACGCCCAGAGAGAGGCGCAGGACAAGGCTGCCGAGGGCTTGAGGCTTGAACTCTTTCATCGTGAATCCTTTCGTTTGAGTGATGACGAAGCGATGGAAAGGATTCTGACTAGTGCCCGATCAGAGATAAACTAGCAACCCATTGATTATCAATCCCGATTTTCGGGACAAAGAGATGGACAGATTCGAAGCGATGAAGGTCTTCGTCCGCATCGTCGAGGTCGGCAGTTTCGCGGCCGCCGCCGAAGGACTGGGGATATCGACGACAGCGACTTCCCGGCTGCTGGCTCAGCTCGAAGCGCATCTGCAGACCCGGCTGCTGCAACGCAGCACCCGGCGCCTCTCGCTGACCGAGAGCGGGCGCATCTTTCACGAGCGCTGCATCCAGATTCTGGCCGACCTCGCCGAGGCCGAGGAGGTCGCGAGCGCATCGCCGGTTTCGCTGCGTGGCGCGCTGAGGGTAGCCGCGCCGATCGGTTTCGGACTCAGCCACCTCGCCCCGGCGATCGCCGAATACTCACCGCAGCATCCCGAACTGACGATCGACGTGTCGCTGTCCGACCGCGTCGTCGATCTGATCGGCGAAGGCCTGGATCTGGCGATACGAATCGGCGAGATCGGCAGCCAGAATGTCGTGGCCCGGCCTCTGGGTTCGACCCGGCTGGTGCTGTGCGCAGCCCCCAGCTACCTCGAGCGGCGTGGCGAGCCGGAGAGCCCGGAAGCGCTGACCGATCACGACTGCCTGATCTATTCGTATGCGAGCGTCGGCGACTGCTGGACTTTCCGCCGCGACGAAGAGAAGCACCCGGTCAGGATAAAAGGGCGAATCCGCGCTGACAACGGCGATCTGCTCGCCGCTCTGGCGGTCCAGGGTCAAGGCATCACGCTGGCGCCCGACTTCCTCGTCAGGCGCACACTGGCGAGCGGAGAACTCGTGCCACTACTCACTTCCTGGCAGACCAGCAGACTGGAGATCCACGCGGTCTACCCGACCCGCCGGCACCTGTCGGCCGCCGTGCGCAGCTTCGCCGACCATATGGCCGGCTATCTGCGCAGACACTGCGGCGAAGCTCAGTCTGCGTCCGAGTGGCCGCAGCCACCTTCGCCGTGACCGCCGCAGCCGCCTTCACCACCGCAGCCGCAGCCACCTTCGCGGGGGGCAAGTTCGATCGTCAGATCGAGGACAAAACGGCCTTCTTCGCTGGAGACCGGGAAAACCTTGACCTGTCCGCCATAGCGACGGTCGATCTGTTCGAGCAGCGGCAGGGGTTCGTGATCGCCGATGAAGCGCAGCGTGTCCCCATCACCCAACGATTCGAGGGCGCCAAAGACGGCCCCGTGCCTGACCCGACAGTCGAAGGTCCGGACATCGAATTCATAGGTCCCAACCTCTTTCGGGTGATTACCGCAACATCCACTCATCCTGCTTTCCTTTAAAAATCTGACACAGGGCGCGATCCTGCCTGCTTTGCACTTCCCCCTCATTGAGCAGGGACAAGCGCGAGAAACCCCGAGTGCTGCCCGGGTGCTTAGAATGGGCGATCGAGATGACGAGGACTCACGATGAACACCCTGATTCCCCCCCGACTCAAACCCGCACAGACGGCCTTTTTCCTCGACTTCGATGGCACGCTGGTGCCTTTCGACAAACCCGACATCAACACGCCGGTCGTCGACGACGCTCTGCGCTCGCTGCTCGAAGAGCTGCGCGGCCGTGCCGACGGCGCGCTGGCGCTGATCACCGGGCGGACGATAGAAGTGCTGGACAGTCTGTTCGATCCGCTCGCGCTCGCCGCGGCGGGCGAACACGGCGGCGAATGGCGCCAAACACCCGGCTTCGAGGTGGAGAGCATCACGCCCCCGCCGGGGCTCGCGGCCGCCCAGCAGCACTGCGAAGCCTTCGCGCAGGCCCATCCGGGCACGCGCTTCGAACGCAAGAAGCTGTCGATGGTGATCCACTTCCACGAATTTCCCGGCCTGCGCGACGCGGCAGCCGAAGCGGCGAAGCTCGCCTGCGTACCGGGCAGCGGGATCCGGATGCTGCACGCGCGCGGCATGGTCGAGGTGAAGCCGGTCGATGCGAGCAAAGGGCAGGCGATCGAGCGCTTCATGCAGAGCGCCCCCTTCGCCGGACGCGTTCCGGTATTCATCGGGGACGACGTGACCGACGAGGACGGCTTCATCGCCGTCAATGCGCAAGGCGGAATCTCGATCAAGGTCGGCAGCGGCTCATCCCATGCCCGCTACCGCCTCGCCGACGAGGATGCGGTTCGCGGATGGCTGGAGAGCCTGTAGCGCCAGGACTCAGCCTCCGGCCCAGCCGGCGATGCTGGCCAGCAGGATCAGCAGCAGGAAGAAGACCAGGGTGCGGCGGATCAGGCCGACCGCGCTGTACAGGTAATCGACGTCGGCATCGTCACCGGTCCCCATCTCGGGGCGATCGAGCACTTCGCCGGACTGACGGACGGGATTGCCGAGCTTGACGCCCAGCGCCCCGGCCCCCGCCGAGATCAGCACGCCATCATTCTTCTCCGGCCAGAGCCCGGACTGGGTACGCCAGCAGTAGACCGCATCCTCGAAGTCTCCGACGATAGAGAACGCGACCGCGGTGATCCGCGCCGGCAGCCAGTCGATAACCATGAAAGCGCGACGCGCGAAGCGGCCGAACTCGGTGAAACCGGGTTCCCGCCCTTCGGCCCACAGCGTTGCGAAACGCTCGGACAGGCGGTAGAGCAGCACACCGCTGGGACCGGGCAGCAGGATGAACAACGGAAAGAGCGCGAAGAGTTGGCGGTGTCCGACCACCATCGCCTGTTCCATCGCCAGGCGGGAGATCTCCTCCGAAGGAGTCAGATCGTAGCTGCCGCCCCGCCATTCGGCCAGCAGCAGCCGGGCCTGATCGACTTCGTTCGCGCGCAGCGCGGCATGGATGCGGCCATAGGCGTGGCTGTGGAATCGGTAGCCCATGCACAGATAGAGCACCAGCGCATTGAACAGCAGCGCGGCAACGGGCTGGAGCCAGAACAAGACCGTATAGATCAGCAGCGCCAACGCGCTGGGCAGCAAGACCGCGAAGCACCAGGCGATCGTTCCGTGATGGGCCTGTCCGTCGTTGAGTCTGTCCTCGATGAAACGGGCGAAGGCGGCAATCGGTTCATTGAACACGCGACGCACCGGAAGCGGGCGTATCTGTTCGAGCAGAATGGCGGCGAGCAAGGAGAGCAGCGTCATGGAAGCGGAGGTCGGAGCAGCGTATTCGACGGGGGGGTTCAGTCGTGCTCACGATAACACAAAGCCCAGATCCGCCGCGCCCCGCCCTCATGCATGCAACATGCGCTCAGCGGAAATTCTCACGCTGCGCGAGCGCTTCGCTCAAGCCCCTGAGAATGCCGGCCGTCGCCCCCCAGATCGCGTAGTGCTTCCACGGGATGGACCAGTAGTGCCGCTTCTCGCCGGGAAACGCATGGCGCTGGTGGTTGCCCTGATTGAGCAGGAAGGACAAGGGCGCTTCGAAGATCTCGTCGACTTCGGCCGGCGAAGCGCGCAAGTCGAGGGGCGGGCGGACCAGACCGACGACGGGCGAGATCAGAAAACCGGTTCCGACCGGAAAATCGGGAAGCCGGCCCAGCACTTCGACGCGGGATGCAGGCAGAGCGATCTCTTCGGAGGCTTCACGCAGCGCCGCCGCTTCGGGGCTGGCATCGGCCTCATCGATGCGACCGCCCGGAAAGCTGATCTGACCGGGGTGGTGATTGAGGTGTCGGGAGCGCCGGGTCAGCAGCACGGAAAGGCCCTCCTCGCGCAGCACCAGAGGCACGAGGACGGCCGCAGGGGCGAGGTCCGGACGCACGAAGGCCGCGGCAGGGGGGAATTCCCCCTCCGCGAACAGGGCCCGCAGACGCTCTACGCTGTGCCCCGCGCCGGCATTCGAGCCTGCGCGACTCACGCGTAGGTGTTGACGACGGCTCCGGGTTGTCCCGGTTCGACCGGCTGAACCTGGGCCTGCACCTGAGCGGGCTGGGGCACGGCGGCGACCAACTCGGCCGCAGCCTGGGCCTGCTGGTTCTCCGCCTTGCGCTGAACCTGGATCTGCACCTGTTCCTGGGCGCGACTCGTCGCGTCGCTGCTCGCCAGACCGCTGAGCGCATTCATATCCATGATGACCTCCTAATCCCTGAAGTTTCCAAACTGCAGCGGAAAGTCCGTGATCGCCTTCTTCAGCAGAGCGATCACTTCCTGAAGAGCGTCGCGCTTCGCCCCCGAAACCCGAACCGTATCGCCCTGAATGCTGGCCTGAACCTTGATCTTGCTGTCCTTGATCTGGCGGACGATCTTCTTCGCCAGTTCGGTCTCGATACCGGCTTTAACGGCAACCGAGCGCTTGACTTTATTGCCGCTGATCTTTTCGACGTCGCCCGGCTCCATGCAGCGCACATCGACGCCGCGTTTCGCGAACTTTCCGCTCAGCACGTCCCAGACCTGTTCGAGCTGGAACTCGGTGTCGGCGAACACGGTCAGCGCCTTGTCCTTTTCATTGAGCTCGGCGCGGGCATCCGAGCCCTTGAAGTCGAAGCGCTGGCCGATCTCCTTGTTGGCCTGATCGAGCGCGTTACGCACTTCGACGAAGTTCACTTCATTCATCACGTCAAAGGAAGGCATGCACTAACTCCTGTGGATATCGATGAGCGGATTATACGAAGAGCGGCGCTCCCCCTATAATCTTCCGCTTTGCCCGCCCCCGCCATGTCCATCCCCGCCCCGATTCGCGCCGACGCCGACCTCTCAACGCTGAACACGCTGGGCGTCCCGGCGCGGGCGGCCTGGTTCGCGGAGCCGACAAACCTTGATGCGCTCGCCGACAGCCTGGCCTGGGCCGATCGGGCTTCGCTGCCGGTACTGCTGCTGGGCGGCGGCAGCAATATCGTGTTCGCGGCCGACTGGCCCGGCCTCGTGCTGCGCCCGGCCCTCGCCGGCCGCGAGCTGATCGGCACCGACAAGGATTTCTTCCATGTCCGCGTCGCCGCGGGCGAGAACTGGCACGAGACGGTGCGCTGGACCCTGGAGCAGGGCTGGCCGGGCCTTGAGAACCTTGCGCTGATCCCCGGCGTCGTCGGGGCCGGGCCGATCCAGAACATCGGCGCTTACGGGCTGGAGCTGGCCGACCGGATCGAAGCGGTCGAAGTCTTTGACCGGGACTCGGGCGAAGTGCGGAGTCTGACGCACAGCGAGTGCCGCTTCGCTTACCGCGACAGCGTGTTCAAGCACGAAGGCCGCGGTCTGGTCGTACTCTCGGTCACGCTCGCGCTGCCGCGCGCGTGGCAGCCCAATGCCCGCTACCGGGATCTGGCCGAAGCACTGGACCAGAAAGGCATCACGGACCCGAGCGCCCTCGACATCTTCGCCGCCGTCGTCGAGGTCCGCCAGAGAAAGCTGCCCGATCCGGCCCGGACCGGCAACGTCGGCAGCTTCTTCAAGAACCCGATCGTCGACGAGCCGGCTTACGCGGCGCTGAAGGCGAATGAGCCCGATCTCGTCGCCTACCCCCAACCCGACGGCCGCTTCAAGCTCGCGGCGGGCTGGCTGATCGACCGCGCCGGCTGGAAAGGGCGCAAGATGGGCGCGGCCGGCGTGCACGCCAACCAGGCTCTCGTCCTCGTGAACCTGGGCGGTGCGCGCGGCGCCGAAATCCTCGCTCTGGCACGCTCGATTCAGGCCGACATCGAGACGCGTTACGGCATCACGCTTGAAACCGAGCCCATCCTGATCGAATGAGCCGTCAAGCTGCGCTAAACTCCCGTTTTTATCGACATCAGCGGAAAACAAGCCCGTGAGCATCAAATCCGACAAGTGGATCCGCCGCATGGCCGAAGAGCACGCCATGATCGAACCTTTCGCGCCCGAGCTGGTGCGCTCGGTCGATGGCGCGCGCATCGTCTCCTATGGCACGTCGAGCTACGGCTACGACGTTCGGGTCGCCAACGAATTCAAGGTCTTCACGAACATCAATTCGACGATCGTCGACCCGAAGGCCTTCGACGAGAAGACTTTCGTCGACTTCACCGGCGACTACTGCATCATCCCGCCGAACTCGTTCGCGCTGGCGCGCACCGTCGAGTACTTCCGCATTCCGCGCAGCGTCCTGACCGTCTGTCTGGGCAAGAGCACCTATGCGCGCTGCGGCATCATCGTCAATGTGACGCCGCTGGAGCCGGAGTGGGAAGGCCATGTGACGCTGGAGTTTTCGAACACGACGCCGCTGCCTGCGAAGATCTACGCGAACGAAGGCGTCGCGCAGATGCTGTTCTTCGAATCCGACGAAGTCTGCGAGACTTCGTACAAGGATCGGGGCGGCAAATACCTCGGCCAGACCGGCGTCACTCTGCCTAAAATCTGAACCAGACCCGCACGCGCGCAGGCCCTTTGCGCAAAACGGCTTTTACTTTCGCGCGACGCTGATATCATCCGCGACTTTTCTTCGGGGCGGTGCCACGAGCACCCGCCCCGTTTTCCTTTCTGCTGCAGGGAGTTGGGCTGATGCGCTTCCAGTTTCCGATCATCATCATCGATGAAGACTTCCGGTCCGAGAACTCCTCGGGACTGGGTATCCGCGTACTCGCCGAAGCGATTGAAAAAGAAGGCATCGAAGTGCTGGGCGTCACCAGTTACGGCGACCTGACTTCCTTCGCCCAGCAGCAAAGCCGCGGCTCGGCTTTCATATTGTCGGTCGACGACGAGGAACTCTCGTCCGACGAGGCCGAGGAAACGATCGCCGAGCTGCGCGCCTTCGTCGCCGAGATCCGTCACCGCAATCCGGACATTCCGATCTTCCTGCATGGCGAGACGCGGACCAGCCGGCACATCCCGAACGAGGTGCTGCGCGAACTGCACGGCTTCATCCACATGTTCGAGGACACGCCCGAGTTCATCGCCCGCTACGTCGTCCGCGAGGCGCGCGCCTACCTCGACTCGCTGCCGCCGCCCTTCTTCCGCGCGCTGACCCACTACGCGGCGGACGGCTCGTATTCCTGGCACTGCCCCGGCCACTCGGGCGGAGTCGCGTTCCTGAAGAGCCCGGTCGGACGGATGTTCCACCAGTTCTTCGGCGAGAACATGCTGCGCGCCGACGTCTGCAACGCCGTCGACGAGCTGGGCCAGCTGCTCGACCACACCGGTCCGGTCGCCGCGTCCGAACGCAATGCGGCGCGGATTTTCAATGCCGACCACATGTTCTTCGTCACGAACGGCACCTCGACTTCGAACAAGATCGTCTGGAACTCGACGGTCGCGCCGGGCGACGTCGTCGTCGTCGACCGCAACTGCCACAAGTCCATCCTCCACGCGATCATCATGACCGGCGCGATTCCGGTCTTCCTGATGCCCACGCGCAACAACTTCGGCATCATCGGCCCGATCCCGAAGAGCGAGTTCACATGGGAGAACATCCAGAAGAAGATCGCGAAGAACCCCTTCATCGAGGACAAGACCGTCAAACCGCGCGTGCTGACGATCACGCAGAGCACCTACGACGGCGTGCTCTACAACGTCGAGGAGATCAAGGAAGCGCTGGACGGCAAGATCGACACGCTGCACTTCGACGAAGCCTGGCTGCCGCACGCCGCTTTCCACGAGTTCTACGGCGACTTCCACGCGATCGGCGAAGGCCGGCCGCGCTGCCACGAAGCGATGGTCTTCTCGACCCAGTCGACGCACAAGCTGCTCGCCGGCCTCTCGCAGGCCTCGCAGATCCTGGTTCAGGAATCCGAGTCCCGCAAGCTCGACCGCTACGCGTTCAACGAAGCCTATCTGATGCACACCTCGACTTCGCCGCAGTACGCGATCATCGCGTCCTGCGACGTCGCCGCGGCAATGATGGAGCCTCCCGGAGGCACGGCGCTGGTCGAGGAGTCGATCGCCGAGGCGCTCGACTTCCGCCGCGCAATGCGCAAGGTAGACGCCGAATGGGGCGCGGACTGGTGGTTCAAGGTCTGGGGACCGGACTATCTGTCCGACGACGGCATGGCGCTGTCCGAAGACTGGATGCTGCGCGCGGATGACCACTGGCACGGCTTCGGCAAGCTCGCCGAAGGCTTCAACATGCTCGACCCGATCAAGGCGACGATCATCACGCCGGGACTCGATGTCGAGGGGCACTTCTCGGACTGGGGCATCCCGGCCAACATCCTGACGAAGTACCTGTCCGAGCACGGCATCATCGTCGAGAAGACCGGCCTCTACTCCTTCTTCATCATGTTCACGATCGGCATCACGAAGGGCCGCTGGAACACGATGGTGACCGAACTGCAGCAATTCAAGGACGCCTACGACAGCAACCAGCCGCTGTGGCGCGTGATGCCCGAGTTCATCGCCAAGCACCCCTGCTACGAGAAGACCGGCCTGAAGGATCTGTGCCAGCAGATCCACGCCTTCTACTCGGCCAAGGACGTCGCGCGGCTGACGACCGAGATGTATCTGTCGGAGATGGAGCCGGCGATGCGGCCGACCGATGCGTGGTCGAAGATGGCCCACCGCAAGATCGAGCGCGTCGCGATCGACGATCTTGAAGGCCGGGTCACCGCGATGCTGGTCACCCCCTACCCTCCGGGCATCCCGCTCTTGATCCCGGGCGAGCGCTTCAACGCGACGATCGTCCATTACCTGCGCTTCGTGCGCGAGTTCAACGACCGCTTCCCCGGCTTCGAGACCGACGTACACGGTCTGTGCTGCGAAGTCGTCGATGGGGTCAAGAGCTACTACGTCGACTGCGTCGAAGCGATCTGATTGAGCGCCACGCCCAGGGACCCGCCCGGGTTCCAGGGCGGATTTCACAGCGCAAACTTGCCTTGGCAGCAACCCGGGCCTACCATAGCCCCGATTCGACAGGAGGGGCAATTGCTGCACGCCGCCGTACACCAAGCACCGAAAAAAGCGCAACGGATCAGCCCCCTGCTGGGCCTGATCCTGCTGCTGGCGTTGCCGGCCTCCCATGCGGCGCCTCTGAGCATAGAGGAAGCCGACCAGATGCTGCGCGAGAACTCCGGCCTGCTCCACGCCGCGCGCCTGACGCGCGAAGCGCGTGAGCTCGAAGCCGAGGCGACGCGCTCGCTCTCGCTCCCCCAGGTCTCGCTGAACGCCTCCTACTCCCATCTCGAACGGCGCTACGAAGCCGATCTGTCGGCGATCACCGGACAATTGAACCAAGCGGTCGGCGCTATCGGTCAAGCGACCGGAGTGCCGCTGCCCGCCCTGCCCTCGTCGCTCGACTACACGTACAAGAACGAAGGCGTGCGCTCCTCGCTGAACTTCAACTGGATGCTCTACACCGGCGGCAAGATCAGCGCGACCCAGTCGCTGGCCCGCTCGCGCAAGGATGAAGCCGGTGCCGAAGAGCGCCATGCCGGCGAGAGCCTGACGACCAGGCTGGTCAGCACCTATTACGGCCTGCAGCTCGCCGAACACGCGCTCGCGGTGCGCCGCGCGGTTCGCGATGCGCTCGCCGAGCACCTGCATCAGGCCGAACGCTTCGAGAAGACCGGGCTGATCGCGCGCGCCGACCGGCTGCACGCCCAGGTCGCTTTTGATGAAGCCGGCCGCAACCTCGACAAGGCCGAAGACGATTGCGCGCTGGCCAGGGTTGCCCTGCGCCGCCTCATCGGCAGCACCGATGAAGTCGTCCCGACTTCGCCGCTCTTCCTGCAGAGCCAGCCGGTTGAAGCACTGGAACGCTGGACGGGCCACGGCCTCGCGGCCCATCCGGCGCTGGCCGTGCTCGACGCGAAGCACCAGCAGAGCCGGCAGATGGAAACAATCTCGTCCGCCGCGCTACTGCCCGAGGTCTTCGCATTCGGCTCCTACCAGTTCAACCGCCAGGCCCTGACCGTCGTCGAACCGGACTGGATCGTCGGGGTCGGCGTGCGCATCACGCTGCTCGACCGGCTCGACCGCGCCAGCATGATCGCGGCGAACCGCCGCCAGAGCTCAGGCGTCGAAGCCTACCGTCAGCAGATCAGCGATGACATCGCGACGCTGGTCGAGAAACGCTGGCGCGAAGTCGAACAGGCCCGCAAGCGCTTTCCGCAGCTCGAATCGGGCATCGCGCTCGCCGAGGAAAACGTCAAACTGCGCGAGAAGGGTTTCCGCGAAGGCCTGAGCACTTCGCTGGATCTCGTCGATGCCCGCCTCGCACTGGCGCGCGCCGAGATCGACCGCGCCCAGACCGCGCGCGACTACGATGTCGCGCTGGCCGAGCTGCTCGAAGCGAGCGGCCAGAGCGAACGCTTCTCCGAATTCGCTGCGCACGCGGACATCCGCATCGCGCGCCCCGTTCAGACCTCAGGAATCCATTGATGATCAAGAAGAAAGTCGTGCCGGCCACGTTGGGCGGCCTTCTCATCGTCGCGCTGATCGGCTGGGGCCTCTGGGCCACGACCCGCCCCCGCCCGCTGCCGATACAGGGTCAGATCGAATCGCGCAGCGTCGATGTCGCGAGCAAGATCGCCGGCCGGGTCAAGAGCGTGCTGGTCGAGGAAGGAACGAAGGTCGCCGCCAACCAGGCCCTGTTCGAGATCGAGAGCCCCGAGATCGCCGCAAAGCTGACCCAGGCGAACGCCGCCTTCGATGCGGCTTCGTCGATCAAGGACAAGGCTGAGGCTGGTGCGCGCAGCGAAGAGATCCGGATGGCCGAGCAGAACTGGCGCCGGGCGGTTGCCGGAGCCGAGCTCGCCGAGACCAGCGCCCGCCGCGTCGCGTCGCTGTACAAGGAAGGTCTGATCGCGCAGCAAAAGCACGACGAGGCCCAGACCCAGGCCAGCGCCGCGCGCGCCCAGGCCAATGCAGCGCTGGCCCAGTACGAGATGGCGAAGAACGGCGCGCGCAAGGAAGACCGCGCCGCGACCGCCGCCCAGGCGAGGCAGGCCGCCGGCGCCGTCTCGGAAGTCCAGGCTTACCAGCGCGAGACGAAGATCCTCGCCCCCGCCGCTGGCGAAGTCGCGAAACTACAGATCCACGCCGGCGAGATCGCGCCCCAGGGCTTCCCGGTCATCACACTCGTCGACCGCAGCGACAGCTGGGCGCTGTTCAACATCCGCGAAGACCAGCTGCCCCGCTTCCGCCAGGGCGCCACCTTCGACGCCGAACTGCCCGCGCTCGCAAAAACGATCCGCTTCAAGGTGACCTGGATCTCGGCTCAGCCCGAGTTCGCGACCTGGAAGAACGTCCGCGGCACCCAGGGCATCGACCTGCGCACTTTTGAAGTGCGCGCGAAGCCGCTCAAGGCCGAGCCTGAGCTGCGCCCCGGCCTGAGCGTGATCGTCCGCCCCTGATCGATGTTCGCAACCGCCTTCGCCCGCAGCCTGCGCCGCGAGCTCACGCACCTGACCCAGAACCGCTGGGATCGGGCGCTGCTGCTGTGGTTGCCACTCTTGACCGCGGTGATCCTGATCGCGGTCTTCTCGGCCGGGCAGATCCGCGAGCTGCCGATCGCGGTCCTCGACCATGATGATTCGGCGGCCTCGCGCCAGCTCGCCCGCCTCGTCGAAGCGGCGCCCGGCGTGCGGATCGCGGCGCGCTTTGCCGAGCGCGGCGAGGCGATCTCGGCGGTGCGCGCGCGCAAGCTCTACGGAATCCTTGAGATATCGGGCGATTTCGGACGCAAACTGAAGACCGGCCAGCAAGCCGACGTGCAGTTTTTCTACAATGCGCAGTTCGCGACCGCGGCCGGCATCCTCGCCCGCGACGTCCAGGCGGCCTGCCTGACATTCGGCGCCGGCGTACGCGTGCTCTCCCGCGACAAGCGCGGCGAGAACCCGATCGCCAGCGGCGAGAGCGCCCAGCCCGTCCGGACCCGCCTGTTCTCGGTCTTCAACGAGTCGATCGACTACCGGGTCTTCCTGGCCGGCTCGCTGTTCCCGGCCGTGCTGCAGATCTTCGTCATGGTCATCGGCGCGAGCGTCGTCGGCCGCGAGATCCGCGACCGCACGCTCGGCGAATGGCTGGATCACTGCGAGGGCTGCGCGAGCGGCGCGCTGGCGGGCAAGCTGACCCCGGCCGCACTGATCTATTCGCTCTGGGCCATCGCCTTCCTCGCAATCTGGAGCCATGCGGCGGGAGGACTGCCCGGCGCGAACCTCGCTCTGCTTGCGATCGGCATCCTCGCGATGGTCGCCGCCTATCTGCTGCTCGGCGCGTTCACGGTCGCCTCGTCGGCGAACCTGCGCAGCGCGCTGAGTTCGGCCGGCTTCTACACCGCCCCGGCCTTCGCCTATGTCGGCCAGACCTTCCCGCTGATGTCCATGCCCGTCGCGGCGAAGATCTGGGCCGCGATCCTGCCTCTGACCTGGTGGCTCAGGCTGCAGACCGAGCAGGGCCTGATGGACGCGCCGCTCCGCACTTCGCTGCAGCCCTTCTCGGTGCTGCTCGGCTTCGTGCTCTTCTCGGCGCCGCTGGCGATCCTGGCGCTGCGCCGCATCGCGGCCCAACCGCAGCGCTGGGGTGCCCGATGAGATTCTTCGCCGCCTTCTTCGCGACGCTGCGCGCCGCCTTCTCCGACGCAGGAGCGGTACTTCTGCTGCTGGTCGCTTCGCTCGCCTACTCGTTCTTCTATCCTTTCCCGTACGGCAGCGAGAAAGTCGAACAGGTCCCGGCCGCGATCGTCGATCTGGACGCGTCACCGCTGTCGCGCCAGCTCGCCCGGCTGATCCAGGCAAGCCCCCAGGTTCAGGCGATCGGCTATGGCGCTGACGCCCAGGCCGCCGAGAACGCGCTGAAAACCGGCGAGATCAGTGGCTTCGTGCTGATCCCCAAGGACTTCCAACGGGACGTCAAGCTCGGTCGCAAGCTCGAAGTGCTGGTCGCTGGCAACGCCGCCTATCCTCTGGTCAGCAAGGCTTTGATGTCGGGCGCGGCAGGCGCCGCGGGAACCCTGTCGGCCGCCGTCGACCTGCGCCGCTTCGAGAGCCGCAGAGCCTCGTCCCGGCAGGCTCTGGAGACCGCGGTGCCGGTCAACTACATCGCCAAGCCCTTGTTCAACACCGACGAAGGCTATGGCAGCTACGTCGTACCCGGCGTTGCGCCGCTGATCGTCCAGCAGACGCTGATCATCGGCATCTCGCTGCTCTTCGGGCTGTGGACCGAACTGCTCAGATCGACGACGACGCCTCTACCGGTGCGGCTACAGAAGAAGCCGGTCGCCGGCTTTCTGGGCCTGTGGAGCGCGTTCGCGCTGATCGGCTTCCTGAACACGCTGTACTTCTCGGGCTTTGTGTTCCACATCCAGGACTATCCGCAACACCCGGATCTCGTCGTGCTCTTCGTCTTCGCGGCGCTCTTCGCGCTCGCGATCAGCGCATTCGGCCTCTTCCTGGGCCATGTGTTCAACGAACGCGAGCGCGGCATGCAGACCCTGCTCTTCTCGTCGATTCCGATGCTCTTCGTGACCGGCTTCCCGTGGCCGACCGAATCGCAGCCCGAGCTGATCCAGTGGCTGCGCTGGATCATCCCCAGCACCGCGGGAATCCAGGGCGCTCTGGCAATCAACCAGCTCGGCGCGAGCTTTGCCGAAGTGCGCAGCGAGCTCTTCGCGCTGGCGCTGCACGCGCTCGTCTGGTCTCTGGCTGCGTACTGGCTTTTCCGCCGGCGCTGGCGCGCATCAAGATAGACAAGCCAGCCGACAAGCCGGAACGGATTGCGCGACAATCCCGGCTTTACCCCCCGCGAGACTTCGATGCCGGAAATCCTGATCCACGCCTTCAAGGACGCGCTGTTGATCATCGCGGCTCTGCTGCCCATCATCAACCCGCCCGGCGGCGCCCCCGTCTTCCTGCTCGCGACCCAGGGCGCATCGCCGCAGACCCGCGCCTTCCTGGCCCGCCGGATCGCGATCAACGCGTCCATCCTGCTGCTCGGAGCGATGTTCATCGGCTCCTATGTGCTGGCCTATTTCGGTATCTCGTCCGGGACGATCAAGGTCGCCGGCGGCCTGCTGGTCGCGTCGATCGGCTGGAAGATGCTGCAGACCGAGGACAAGCCCCACGAAGCCGCCGCGGCACCGGCAGACTGGAGCCGCCCTATCGCTGAGAAGCGCGCCTTCTATCCGCTGACTTTCCCGCTCTCGGTCGGCCCCGGCTCGATCGCGGTCGCGCTGACTCTGGGCGCCCGGGTCTATGCGGGCGGCTCGAAACCGCTGGGCGCGCCGATCAGCGCCGCGCTCGCGATCGCGGTGCTGGCGCTGGCGATCTACCTGTCCTTCCGCTTCGCCGACCGCGGCGTGCGCCTGCTCGGCGAGACCGGCACCAACGTGCTGCTCAGGCTCGCCGCCTTCGTGACGCTGTGCGTCGGCATCGAGATCTTCCAGGACGGCGCGGGCGAACTGCTGGCCCCGTGGCTGCCCCCCAGGCACTAACTTTGATTGACGGGAGGCTTTTTCAAGACAGGCTTCAAGCCTGTCTTGAAAACTCGACGATGTCGAAGGGGTGATCGTTGAACTCGTCGGCCTCGACGTGCCGGCGGGAGAGCTCTGTGAAGGGCTGGCCGGAGAGCGATGGGAAAAACGCATCGCCTTCGACGTCGGCGAGGATCTCGCTGATGAAGAGCCGGTCGGCGCGCGGCAGCGCCTCCGCGTAGAGCTGGGCGCCCCCGATCACGAAGACCCGCGCCGCGTCCGCGCAGACGGCGAGCGCTTCGTCGAGCGAATGAGTGATCTGCGCGCCTTCGCAGAGCAGATCCTTCTGGCGCGAGATCACGACATTGGTCCGTCCAGGCAGAGGCCGGCCCAGCGAATCCCAGGTCTTGCGCCCCATGATGACCGGACAGCCCAGGGTTGTCGCCTTGAAGTGGCGCATGTCCTCGCGCAGGCGCCAGGGCAGCGCGTTTTCGCGGCCGATCACGCCGTTGCGGGCGGCGGCGACGATCAGACAGAGTTCGGGATGTTTCATCGAGGTTCTCGGAAGCAGGGGTTACGCGAAGGCTGACTCAAATCAAACAAATAGTTACAATTTTTACAACTCATGTATCAAGGCCGAAATATTACAACAACATACCCGTTTATCCCGTCACTCAAGGCTGCCCCATTATAGGGGCAGAAAGAGCAAGCACCGAGGCGGCCTTGGCGTCGGGAAAAAACACGCTCCGCCCCAAAATCGCTCGTGCTAGGATCCGCGAAATTTTACGAGATGCGCGCCAGACGCATCCGTCAGAGGCAGACAAAGTTCCGTAGCCGCATCACGTGCCGGGTCTTCGACCGGGCTGCGCGTCGTGATGAACACGAGCACGGAAGGAAGACTGGAAAGCATGCTTTTCAAGCGTTTGCGCGCAACGCCTGCAGTCATTGCTGTGGCCTGCTGTGGCCAGCAGCGATGTTCCTCTGCCGTCCCTCGCCCATTCCCCCCCCGAATTTCTGTCGCCCGCTCGTCGGTCACGCACGCCCACGCCGCGTTCGCCACCGCTTCCGGCTCGGCCACAAACCCGCATTCTCAGCGTTCTCCCACCCCTCTGTTGTTCGCGATATCTGCCTCGGGTGACACCCGCCCCTGCTGCAGCAAACATCGTTACCTGCTGTACCGACCATGACCGATGGCCGGACACAGTGACGCGCCCACCGGCACGTCTCCCGCTTGACCCAACGGGTATCCGCCATACCCGTGTGAGCTTTCAAGGCGGACACCAACGATGGCCAGGCTGCGGGCCCGATAACAGATAAGAACCGGCAACAAGCCGGACACGACACCAAAGGAAATCTCGACATGCATTACCGCCTCAAGCCCATCGCGGCCTGTGTGGCCGCGCTGTTGGCCTTCACCCCGCAGCTAGGCGAAACGGCAAGCATTCCCGCCGCCCACGTCTATCACAATCACATGCCGAACTTCTGGCCGTTCTACGGCGTAGACGTCACGGCCACCTACAACGCTACCGCGGTCGGCTCCCCGATCCGCTACATGTACGACGGCCAGGTCATCAATCTGAAGAACAGCCCCCCGTCCGGCTACAGCTACTACCTGCCCTCTGCGCTGGGCGGCGCGATCATGCCGCACGACGATCTGGTCACCTACTACACACCGGACGCCAAAACCGGCGCCTACCAATGGTGGCCGCAGACTGTTGCCAGTGAGCTGAGCACCGCCTCCGGAGGCTCGGGCCAGATCCACGTCACGATGTCCGGCGCGGTGATCAACAACGTCAACAGCCTGGAAAACCTGCAGAACGTTGCCGGCTATACGAACCCGAGCTGGGGCACATCCTGGACCAACAGCTTCAACAGCCTGAAGACCACCAATGGCTATCGCGGTCTCGATACGATCCACTTCACCGGTCACCATTCGATGGGGCCTCTGGTCGGTCAGGACTACTTCCTGAAGGACCTGATCTATCAGAACGCGACGCTGGCCCAGTCCTACTTCCTGGGCAGCAGCTTCGTCTCGTCCAAGGGCTTCTTCCCGACCGAGTTGGGCTTCTCCGAGCGCCTGATTCCGACGCTCGCCAAGCTCGGCGTGCAGTGGGCTGTGATGGGCAACAACCACTTCTCGCGGACGCTGAAGGATTACCCGTACAGCACTTACGATCCGACCGGCGACACGCTGACTTCACCGCCCAACCGCGCCGACCTGCAGAACAGCTCGACGATCGGCAGCTGGGTCGCCAACGGCATGGCGCATGAGCAGCAAGTCATCGTCAACAAGTTCCCGTTTGCGTCGACGCCGCACTATGTTCGCTACGTCGATCCGACCACCGGAGCGGTCTCGCAGATCGCCGGCATCCCGGTCAGCCAGAACGGTTCCTGGGCCGAAGGCTGGGATGGCTCGACCACCGTCGACGAGTACGTGCCTTACACCGGGCTGGAGTCTCGCCAGTTCTTCGTCGTCGCGCACGATGGCGACAACTCGGGTGGCCGCGCCGGCTCACTCGACACCTGGCGTGCCGGCTACAACACCACCTGCACCGGCAATGGCTACTGCCAGGGGATTGACGAGTACCTGAAGGCCCATCCGATTCCGACCAGCGATGTGCAGCACGTTCAGGACGGCTCCTGGGTCGACACGCGCGACTCCTCGTCCGATCCGACCTGGTACCACTGGCACCTGCCCTTCATGATCTGGAGCGGTCAGTTCTCGGCCTTCAACACCGCCACCGGCTTGAACCTGGCGCCGAAGAAGACGCTCAAGGGCGTCGCCGAGGGGGCGACCGTTTCGTTCGAGTACGGCTGGCACTACCTCGAGCGCAATTTTGCGCTGCTTCAGGCGGCGCTGAACTACGCGAAGACCGCCGAGCAGATCTGGCTGGACGCTCACCCGAGCTACTGGTCGCCCTCGACAACAGCCGACAAGCAGGTCACTTACTCCGGCAATCAGCTCAACCCGTGGATGATTTCCTACCCGGTCAAGGGTGATGCGAGCAAGGACTACGTGGGCGGAGCCAACCCGGCCGAACTGGCCTGGTATTTCCTGCTGCCGGCGATGGACTCGGGCTTCGGCTACTACGACGAGAACAAGGACGACGACGTCAAACCGACGCTGGCGTTCAACAACTCGCTCGCCTTCGCCAAGCCCTACGTCGCGGCCAATCTCGCCAACGACAAGACCGGTCCTTCCGTATGGTGGCCGCAGCGCTATCCGTACAACCCGGGTTCGGTCAATGGGTCCAAGGCTGAAGGCTGGTCCATCCAGCACTACAGCAATGACTTCGCGATCTACACGTATGGCTACGACGTATCCGGCATCGCCAGTGCCAAGGTGATGGTTCGCACCCATGCCAGCAACAATATCGACGCCAGCGACGACACCTACAAGGTGTATGACCCGGCTGCGCTGGCCGGCAAAGCAGGGCTTTCGATCACTCCGGCCAATGTCGGCGCCTGGACCGCCTACCCGATGCAGGTGCGCGACCTCAAGCCGGTCATGAACGGCGTCGACTGGAATGCCAACGTCAAGGCGACGATGCAGGTTCTGCCGGCCCAGGAGATCGGCAATCTGTATTACTCGTACATCTCGGCCTACCGCAACCAGCTGCTCGACTACTACGTCGAGATGACCGACACGAAGGGCAACGTCAGCAAGAGCGAGATCCAGCAAGTCTATGTCGGCGCCGGCACCTATACCGCGACGAGTTCAGGATCCGGCTTCGTCGAAGACGTCAACGGCACCGTGAAGGGCGTATACCCCTTCCTGGTCAGCGACACGACGCCGCCCAGCGTCCCGGGAACTCCGCTCGCCGGCACCACGACCGATACCAGCGTGGCCCTGAGCTGGACGGCCTCGACCGACAACATCGCGGTCACCGGCTACGAGATCTACCGTAACGGCACGCTGGTCGGCACCTCGACGACCAACAGCTACAGCGACAGCGGCCTCTCCGCATCGACGGCCTACACCTACCAGGTGCTGGCCTACGACGCGGCGGGCAACAAGTCGGCCAAGAGCGCCAGCCTGACGGCGACCACGCTGCCGCCCGACACGATCGCTCCGACCGTCCCGGGCAATCCGGTCTCGACCGCGACGACCGCCAGTTCGACGACGCTCGGCTGGACGGCTTCGACCGATAACTATGCGCTCGCCGGCTACCGCGTCTATCGCGATGGCGCTCTGGTCGCCACGGTCAAGACGCTCTCCTACACCGACACCGCGCTGACGCCCGCGACGACCTACAGCTACACCGTGCTCGCGTTCGATGCGGCTGGCAACGCCTCGGCGGTCTCGGCCGCCACCAAGGTGACGACGCTAAACGGCAACGTCGCGACCGTGTTCTACAAGGTTCCGACAACCTGGTCCTCGGTCTATCTGCACTACGCCCCGACCGGCGGCACCTGGACCACTGTGCCAGGCGTCGCGATGAGCAGCGCCTGTAGCGGCTGGAACAGCTATACGGTCAATCTGGGCAGTGCCACCGGGCTCGCCGCCGCGTTCAACAACGGCTCGGGCACCTGGGACAACAACAGCAGCAAGAACTACAGCCTGGGCATAGGGATCTCCGCGATCAGCGGCGGCGCCGTCACCACCGGCGCCAACCCCTGCCCGGTCGATCCGACGCCGCCGACCGTCCCGACCAATCTCGCCGCGACCAGCAACACCGCGAGCAGCGTCACGCTGGGCTGGACAGCCTCGACCGACAACGTCGCGGTGACCGGCTACAAGATCCTGCGCAACGGCACCCAGATCGGCACCAGCACCACGGCCAGCTATACGGACGGCACAGTCGCGGCGGGCACCAGCTACAGCTATACGGTGATCGCCTACGACGCAGCAGGCAACGTCTCGGCGGCCAGCTCCGCGCTAACGCTGAAGACGCCCCCGGGCAACTCCGCAACGGTGTACTACAAGCCCGCTTCGAGCTGGAGTTCGGTCAATATCCACTACGGCATCAACGGCAGCTGGACGACCTCGCCCGGCGAAGCGATGACGCTGGCCTGTACCGGTTGGTATGCGAAGACGATCGCGCTGGGCAGCTACACGGCTCTGGCGGCCACCTTCAACAACGGCTCCGGCACCTGGGACAACAACAGCAGCAAAAACTACAGCCTGAGCACCGGAATTTCATCGGTCAGCGGCGGCGCCATCACCACCGGCGTCAGCCCCTGCGTTCCGGACACGACGCCACCGAGCACGCCTGACGGCCTCGTCAAGGGAACGGTCAGCTCGACCAGCGTCGCTCTGAACTGGACCGCCTCGACCGACGACGTCGCAGTGACCGGCTACAAGGTCTTGCGCGACGGCACCCAGATCGGCGTCAGCACCACCGCGAGCTATACGGACGGCACGGCCGTTGCGGGCAAGACATACAGCTACACGGTGATCGCCTATGACGCCGCCGGCAATGTGTCCTCGGCCAGCACCGCGCTGTCGGTAACGACTCCGATCTGCAGCACGGTCAGCGTCAGCTTCACGATCGCCAATGCGAATACCGTCACCGGCCAGAACCTCTACGTCGTCGGCAATCAGACGGCACTGGGCAACTGGACTCCGGCCAGCGGCTTCGCGCTGACGATACAGGGCAGCGGCGCTAACGTCCCCTGGACAGGCACCGTGAGCCTCCCCCTGGGCACCGCCGTCCAGTACAAGTATGTGAAATGGAACGGCAGTACCCCAGTCTGGGAAACCAATCAGAGCACGACAAGCGGCAACCGTGAGCTGACGACCTCCTCGACCTGCGGCGCGCAGACCGCAGCGGACGGCAACTTCAAGTTCTAAGGCAGGAGCCGGGGTGATCCGCAAGGCTCACCCCGGCAACAGAAGGAATCCAGGCAACCATGCAGCATTCAGCGCTCAACAAAGCCAGCAGGGGCTTCACCCTGCTCGAACTCCTGGTCGTCGTCGCGATCATCGGCATGCTGGCCGCTTTCGTCGGCCCCCGAGTATTTGGCCACGTCAGCAAATCGGAAATCACGACCGCGAAAGCCCAGATCGAAGCCTTTTCGCACGCGCTCGATGCGTACCGGCTCGATGTCGGCACTTACCCCGATGGCAAGCTCGGTCTTGCCGCGCTGATCAGCCGCCCGGCCGATACCCCACGCTGGAACGGACCCTACCTGCAGAAGGCGATTCCCCTCGATCCCTGGGGGCATCCCTATCAATACACGTTTCCCGGCAGCAAACACGAGTACGACCTGATCTCTTTCGGTCGTGACGGAGTCCCCGGTGGAAACGGCGACGACGCCGACCTCGGCAACTGAGCGGAAGCGAAGATGCAGTTCGAAGTTCGCGCGCTGGCGGTCGACCGCTACGACACCCTGATCGTCGACGCCCTTGATGCGGCGGATGCGCGGCGCATCGTCGAGGCCCGCCAGCTGCAAGCGGTCAGCGTGCGCCCGCTAGGCAGCCACCTCGCCCGTCGCAGCCCCGCTTTCGAGCTCGCGCTCTTCTCGCAGGAACTGGCCGAGCTACTCGACGCTGGGCTCGAAGTGGTCGAGGCCGTCGACACGCTGGCCGCCCGCGAGAACGATGGCGAGCGCGCCCGCCTCTGCGCCTTTCTGGTCGCGCGCCTGCGCGAAGGCATCAGCTTCTCGGCCGCGCTCGAACAGGCCGGGGATCAGTTCCCGCCTCTTTACACGGGCCTGATCCGCGCCGCGGAAAAGACCAGCGACCTGCACGGCGCGCTGTCCCGCTACCTCGAATACCGCAGCCGCTTCGACGCGCTGCGCGCGAAGATCACCAGCGCGTTGATCTACCCGGCCATCCTGATCAGCGTCGGCGGAGCGGTCTGCCTCTTCCTGCTCGGCTACGTCGTCCCCCGCTTCGCAACGGTCTATCGGGGCAGCGGGCGCAACCTTCCGTGGCTCTCGCAGTGCATGCTCGACTGGGGAGAGCTGATCGCCGGGCACCGCGGCTTGGCCGGCCTGTGTCTGCTGGGCACGCTGCTGACCGGCGGCAGCCTGCTGCTGCACGCGTGGCGGCAAGGCCGGATCGAGGCTGCGCTCGCCCATGTGCCCGGCGTCGGCCGGCGCATCGCGCTCTTTCGCCTCTCCCTGCTCTACCTGACCCTGGGCACGCTGCTCAACGGCGGAATGCCCATCGTATCGGCGCTGGATCTCGCCGAGGGGGTCTTGCCTGAGCCGATGCGCCCGAGACTCCGGGCGATGGTGGCAGCGCTGCGCCGCGGCGAGTCGATCTCCGGCGCGCTCGAGCGCCATGGCCTGTCGACGCCGGTTTCGCTGCGTCTGCTGCGCGCCGGCGAAGGTTCGGGCCGCATCGGCGAGATGTTCGTGCGCACCGCGCGCTATCACGATGGCGAACTCGCCCGCTGGCTGGAACGCTTTTCCAAACTCTTCGAACCGCTGCTGATGACCGCGATCGGCGTCGCGGTCGGCGTCATCGTCGTGCTGCTCTACCTGCCCATCTTCGACCTCGCCGGGAGCCTGCAGTGAACGCCAGGAATGAACTCGCTCTCGATCCGCAAGCGCTCGCCCTGGCGCGCCGGGAAGCCACCGCCCAGGCGCGCCCCACTCTCGCCGTGCTGCACGAGAAACTGGGCCTGGACGAGCGCGAACTGCTCCGCCAGCTGGCCGCCTCGCTGCACTACCGCTATTTCGAGACGCCGCAGATCCTGTCCTCCAGCCCCGACTTCTCGGCGATCCCGCTCGCTCAGGCTCTGCACCACGGCTGCCTGCCGCTGTACACCGAGCTGTGTCGCTGGGTGCTCTTCGCCGATCCCTTCGACGCCGACCTGCTCGACTGGCTGCACGCCCGCGCGCCCGCTGCGCGGCTCGCCCTCGCCACCGACGGAGATATCCGGGCCACGCTGCAGCGGATCGAGTCGGAGATGCGGGCGCTCAATGCCACTATGAGCCATACGGACCGCGGCGAGAGTGCGGGGCAGAGCGGCGAGGAGCTCTCGCTGGTCTCGATCGCCGAGGACAGCAGCCCGGTCGTGCGCCTGGTCAACTCGACGCTGTACGACGCGCTCAAGAGCGGCGCCAGCGACATCCACTTCGAGACCACGGCGAGCGGCATGGAGGTCAAGTACCGGATCGACGGCGTGCTGGACCTCGCGACCTCGGTGGCTGACAACTCGGTCGCCGAACAGGCCATCTCGCGGATCAAGGTGCTGGCCGAGCTCGACATCGCCGAGCGCCGGGTTCCCCAGGATGGGCGCTTCCGCGTCACGGTGGCCGGGCGCAGCACCGACCTGCGCGTCTCGATCATGCCCAGCATCCACGGAGAGGATGCGGTGCTGCGCATCCTCGACAAGCGTCAGCTCGTGCCCTCGGGCGGGCGGCTGACCCTCGATCTGCTCGGCTTTGAAACCGGCGACCTCGAGACCATCCGTCGCCTCGCCGACGAACCCTATGGCATGTTGCTGGTCACCGGGCCGACCGGCAGCGGCAAGACCACGACGCTCTACGGCGCGATCTCCGAGACCTGGACCGGTCGCGACAAGATCATCACGATCGAGGACCCGGTCGAATAC
The DNA here is from genome assembly GCF_048213115.1 of Niveibacterium terrae. Lineage (GTDB taxonomy): Bacteria > Pseudomonadota > Gammaproteobacteria > Burkholderiales > Rhodocyclaceae > Niveibacterium > Niveibacterium terrae. The sequence continues at coordinate 2,731,261 of NZ_CP172404.1, forward strand.
GAGCTGGCCGGAGTGCTGCAGATCCCGGTCAACGAGAAGAAGGGGCTCTCCTTCGCACGCGGCCTGCGTTCGATCCTGCGCCATGACCCGGACAAGATCATGGTCGGCGAGATTCGCGATGCCGAGACCGCCGAGATCGCGGTTCAGTCGGCACTGACCGGCCATCTGGTGCTCTCGACCGTCCATGCGAACAGCGTCTTCGACGTCTTCTCCCGCTTTGCCCACATGGGCGTCGATCCTCACGCGCTGGCCTCCGCGCTCAACGGCATATGGGCCCAGCGCCTGCTGCGCACCGTCTGTCCGAACTGCGCCACCGCCATCGAGGCGGATGCGACGCAACGAAAACGCCTGGGGCTCACCGACGCGATGCTCGACGGCGCCCGCCTGGTCCTGGGGCGAGGCTGCGGCGACTGCCGCGGCACGGGCTACCGCGGGCGGCGCGCGATCGCCGAAATCCTGCTGATGACCGACCCGCTGCGCGAGCTGATCACCGAACAGGCTTCGATCGTCCGGATCAAGGAAGCGGCCCGCCGCGCAGGCACCCGCTCGCTGCGCGATGCGGCGCTCGCGCTCGCGCTGCGCGGCGAAACCACCATCGAGGAAGTCCTGAGGGTAACTTTGCAATGATCAAACCCTTGATCCCCCGCCATCTGCTGCTGAGCATCAGCCCGGGAAGGCTCGAAGCGCGTCTGCTCGAAACCCGTCTCATCGGCCGACCGCCCCGCCTCGTGGCCTGTCATAGCAGCCCCCTCTCAAGCGAGCTCGACCTGGGCAATGCGATCCCTGCGGCACTCTCGGGCCTGCCGCAAACTCCGCGGCGCACGCGGGTCGTGCTCTCCGACACCTTCTGCCGCTATTTCATGCTGACGCGCCCGCAGGGCACGGCCCGCCGCAGCGAGCTCGAAGCCGCGATGCAGCTGCGCCTGCGCAGCCTGTTCGGCGAAGACCCCGAGCATTGGATGCTGAGCGCCGACGCTCGCCTCTTCAACCGGGAGGATCTGGTCTGCGCGCTGCCCCGCGCCTTCCATCAGAATTTGCTCGCCGCGCTGGACGCGGCGAATCTGTCGCTGCTGAGCCTGCGCCCCTACTGGGTCAGCTGCTGTGCCGATCGCGCCAGGCAGCGCCGGCGCGGACGCCATTGGCTGCTCGCCGCCGATGCGGATGCTCTGACTCTGGGCCTGTTCGAAGACGGTCGCTGCCGCGCGGTGTGCAGCCGACGGCGGACCGACGAGGACTCCGACCTGCAGGCTTTCCTGAGCCGCGAGCAAGTGCTCTTCCCCGCCCCGCCGGAGGAGCCGGGCGACACGCTCTGGCTGTACGGCGCCGCCGCGGTTCAGAGCCTGAAAACCCCAGTCACCGAAGGGGGGCCGCAGCAACGCATCAGGACTCCGGGGGCTTTCGGCAGCGAGGCGGCGGTATGAGTCAGGTACTCATAGACTTTGCGCCCCACCGGAGCGTCTCCGCAATCGCCAGCGCGGCGCTGGCACTGCTCGCCTGCCTGCTCCTTGTCTGGCAGTGGCGGCAGCAGACGCTGACTCTGAGCGCGCTGCGCGAGGAGGCGGCACGGATTCAGGCGCGCGGCGAAGTGCCGCCGAGCGAACGACGGGCCACGCCCGCTCCGCTGCCGAAGTCGAGCGCCGAGGCGATCAACTCGGCGATCGCCAGCCTCAACGTGCCCTGGCCGAAGCTGCTGGCGGCGGTCGAGGACAGCCGCCCGGAAAACGTTTGGCTGCTCTCTCTGGCCGCCAACCCGGACAAGCGCAGCCTGAAGCTGCAAGCCGAAGCGCTGGACGACAAGCCACTCTATGAGTTCGCCCAGGCGCTCGAATCCACCGGCGATTTTTCCCGGCTTGAGCCGCTGGATCAGCAGAAAACCGACGCCGAACAAGGTGGCCGAGTGCGTCTGAGCCTGGAGGCGACATGGCAGCCTTGAAGTTTGCACCGCTGCGTCTGGCTTTTGAACTGCTGCTCGCCCGTCACGGCGCGATCGCTGCGCTGGCCCTGCTTGCCGGTGGCTTCGCCGCGGTGCTGGCGAGCAGCGTCCTGCCCCCTCTGAGCGATTCCATCCGTGTCGAGCAGCGCAGGATAGTCTGGCTCGGCCACCGCCCGCCGCCTCCGGCGCTCCACCGGGAGCCAAAGCAGGCAAGCCCGCTGCACGCCTTCGAGGCCGTCCTGGCTCAACCCGAGGACAGGATCCGTATCGTCCACGACGTATGGGACAGCGCCACGCCCGCGGGAGTCCATCTCGATCGTGCCGAATACCGCGGTGAAGCCCCGGGGCCAGGAGGCTTCGGTCGCCTGCGCCTACGCCTTCCTGTCAGAGGCAGCTACCCCGCGATCAAACACTATGTCTTCGCACTGATGGCCCGCCACCCGGGGCTGGCGCTGGAACGCATCGATCTGAGCCGTGACGACCCGGGTCAGGAGCTCGTCGAGGCTCAGTTGCAGTTCTCGCTGCTGATGAAAGGTGATGATGAACGATAAATACCGTCGCTCCCTGCTGATCGCGGGCTTCGCGCTGAGCGCCGGTCTGGTCCTCTGGGATCGCAGCGGTCCGGCCCATGCGATCGAGGCACCGAGCAAGCCGGTCACGGCCGCTTCGGCGCCTCCGCCCGCGCCGGTGACTCGGACGCCCCAGAACCACTCCGCGCCGCCCATCGATGAGCTGGCCCCCCGTTCCATCTATACCGCCACCGACGCCAATGCCTTCGGCGCGCCCAAACCCAAACCCCTGCCACCACTTCCGCCTCCGCCGCTCCCCCCACCGCCGAGCGCGCCGCCTCTGCCCTTTCGCTATATCGGCAAGCAGTTCGCAGGCGGGGCCTGGGAAGTCTATGTCGCGAAACCCGACCGCACGCTGGTCGTGCACTGCGGCGATGTCCTCGATCAGCAATACAAAGTGGAAGCGATCTCGCCTCCCACGCTCGTGCTGACCTATCTACCGATGAATCAAAAGCAGCTCTTGCAGATCGGTGCCCCTCTCAATGATTAAGCCTCTCACGCTTCGCCCTCTCGCGGTCGCCCTGCTCTGCCTATCGCTCGCCGCCTGTGCGGGCTCCCTGCATTTTCGCGAAGCCTCATCGCTGCTCGAGAAAGGCCAGCACGAAGCGGCACTGAAGCAGTACCGCGAAGCGCTCGCCGCCGAGCCCAACAATGCCGAATACCGCATCACCTATCTGCGCACCCGCGACGCACTGGTGAGCCTGAGGCTGGAGCAGGCCGAAGCGGCCCTGCGCGCGGGCCGCGCAGGCGAAACGGCCGCGCTGTACAAGCAGATCCTCGCCATCTCCGACAACGAAGCGCGAGCGCTCGATGGGCTGCGCAGGCTGGACCGCGACAGTCGCCATGCCCAGTACATTGCCGAAGCCGAGGGGGAGCTCAAGCGCGGCGGACTGGATGCGGCTCAGTCCAGGCTGCGCCTGGTGCTGACGGAAAACCCGGACAACGAGGCGGCGCGGGCACTCCAGCGCAATATCGAGGGCTGGCGCGGCACCCCGAAGCTCAGCGGCGAAGCGAGGCTGGCGGCCGCTCTGCACAAACCCGTATCGATCGAATTCCGCGATGCCCAGCTGCGCGAGATCTTCGAAGTGCTGTCGCGCTCTTCCGGCCTGAACTTCGTCCTCGACCGCGACGTGCGGGGCGATCAGCGCACGACGATCTTCCTGCGCAACGCCACCGTTGCCGATGCGCTCTCGCTGACCCTGGCGACCAACCAGCTCGAACGCCGCGTGCTCGACGAGCACTCCGTGCTGATCTACCCGAACACGCCGGCCAAGGCGCACAGCTATCAGGCGCTGTCGGTCAAGACTTTCACCTTCAACAATGCCGACGCGAAGACGGTCGCCAACACGATCCGGACGATACTGAAGAGCCGCGATGTCGTCGTGCTCGAACGCCAGAACGCGCTGATCTTGCGCGACACGCCCGAGGCGATCCGGATGGCCGAGCGCATCGTCGCGCTGCACGACACCCCCGAGCCTGAAGTGATGCTCGAAGTCGAAGTGCTGGAGGTGCAGCGCACCCGCCTGCTCAACCTCGGCGTGCAATACCCCGCTCAGGTTTCTCTGGCTCCGCTGGCGAGTTCCAGCACCAGTTCCAGCGCGGGCACCCTGACACTGCACGATCTGCTCCATCTGAACACCGGCCAGGTCAAGGCCAGCCTTGACCCGGTCACGGTCTCGGCCACCCACAACGTCGGCGACGTCCGCATCCTGGCCAACCCCCGCATCCGCGTCATCAACCGCGAGAAGGCCCAGGTCATGGTCGGGCAGAGGGTCCCGACGGTCACGACCACGACGACCTCGACCGGATTCGCGGCGAACTCGGTGCAATACCTCGACGTGGGCCTGAAGCTCAACGTCGAGCCGACGATCACCCCGGATGGCGATGTCTCGATCCGGATGTCGCTCGAAGTCTCCAGCGTCACCAGCACCAGCAAACTGAGCGACGGCACCACCACCTATGAGCTGGGCACCCGCAGCGCCAGCACGCTGCTGCGCCTGCACGATGGCGAGAACCAGGTTCTGGCCGGCCTGATCAACGATCAGCAGACCGGCACCAGCAACCGCATTCCGGGCCTGGGTGATCTGCCGGTGCTCGGACGGCTGTTCGGCTCTCAGTCCGACAATTCGACGCAGTCGGAGATCGTGCTGTCGATCACCCCGCGCATCGTCCGGCCAGCCCTGCGCCCGAGCGCCGAACTACAGGAATTCGAGTCGGGAACCGAAGCGAGCCTGCGCTCGCTGACCACCGCGACCGAGGGTGCCCCCTCCGACGTCTATCCCCCGCCCCCGCCACCGACGCCTCAGGCTCAGCTCGATCAAATGAGTGCCCAGCCTCCCACCGCGACCGAGAAGCCCGGAAATGGCACGCACTGAATGCAGGCGCGGCTTCACACTGATCGAACTGCTGGTCACGCTGGCGATCTTGGCGCTGCTCGCCTCGCTGGCGCTGCCGGTCGCCCAGATCGCTGTGCAGCGCGCGCAGGAAGCCGAGTTGCGCCGCAACCTGCGCGAGATCCGCGATGCGATCGATGCTTACAAACAGGCCTGGGACGATGGCCGGATCCAACACGGCGCCCGCGATTCCGGCTATCCGGCCACTCTCTCCGTGCTGGTCGCAGGCGTCACCGATGCGCTCGCGCCCAAGGGACCCAAGCTCTATTTCCTGCGCCGACTTCCCCGCGACCCGATGGCGGACAAGCCGGCGCTGTCCGCGGAGCAGACCTGGCTGACGCGCTCCCACGCGAGCGATCCCGACTCACCTCAACCGGGAGAAGACGTGTTCGACGTTTTTTCATCCTCATCGGCGACCGGCCTCGATGGCCGGCCCTACCGGCAATGGTGAGCCGCCGCCGCAAAAGCGGTTTCACGCTGATCGAACTGCTGGTGGTCCTGGCGATCGTCAGTCTGCTGCTGACGATCGCACTGCCGCGCTATTTCGCGAGCATGGACAGGGCTCGCGAGCGCGTACTGGTCGAAAATCTGCGCGTCACCCGCGATGCGATCGGCAAGTTCTACAGCGATCGACTGCGCTATCCGGATTCGCTGGACGAACTGGTGGATCAGCGCTATCTGCAGAAACTCCCCTACGACCCCGTGCTGGACAAGGACCAGGGCTGGATCCTCGTCCAACCGAGCCCACCGGCGCGCGGCGGCGTCGCCGATCTGCACAGCGCCGCGCCCGGGGCCGGCATCGACGGCCGCGCGTTTTCCGATCTGTGATCCGGCCCATGCGACGCGCCCGCGGCTTCACCTATCTCGCGCTGCTGATCTTCATCGCGGTGATGAGCTTCGCTTCGGTGCTGACTCTGGAGGTGGCCGAGACGAGCGCGCAGCGCAGCGCCGAAGCCGAGCTGGGGGGGATCGGTCGCGAATTCAACCGCGCCTTCGCGGCTTATTACCGGCTCGCCCCGGAGGGTGCAGTCCGCTTTCCCTCCCGGCTGGAGGATCTGCTGCTCGATCCCCGCGTGCCGGCCAAGCGTCGCTTCCTGCGCCGCCTCTACGCCGATCCGCTGAGCGGTCGCCGCGAATGGGGCACGATCCCAGCCCCCGGCGGAGGCATCATGGGCGTATACAGCCTCGCCAAGGGCACGCCGCGCCGCCACCTCGGACACCTGATGCCTGGCCCCTACCCTTCGGCCTTCCAGGCCAGAGGCTATGCAAAATGGGTCTTCGGCTACAACCCGATGGCGCCGGCCACGACGCAGGCCTCGGCCCCGGTTCAACGATGAGACGGCGTCAGACGGCCACCGGCGCGGAGATCGCGGGATGGGGGTCGTAGCCTTCGAGCGTGAAATCCTCGAAGCGGAAGGCGAACAAGTCCCTGACCTCCGGGTTCAGGACCATCGTCGGCAGCGGTCGCGGCTCGCGCGAGAGCAGCAGCTTCGCCTGATCGAGGTGGTTCAGGTAGAGGTGCGCGTCCCCGAGCGTGTGGATGAACTCTCCGGGCGCATAGCCGCAGACCTGGGCCAGCATCATCGTCAGCAACGCGTAGGAAGCGATGTTGAAGGGCACGCCGAGGAAGATGTCCGCGCTGCGCTGGTAGAGTTGGCAGGACAGCCGGCCATCGGCGACGTAGAACTGGAACAGCGCGTGACAGGGCGGCAACGCCATGTCCTTCACTTCGCCGGGATTCCAGGCGCTGACCAGATGGCGGCGCGAATCGGGGTTCTTCTTCAGTGCTTCGACGAGCTCGGCGATCTGGTCGATCTCCTGGCCGTCGGCGCAGGTCCAGTGCCGCCACTGCTTGCCATAGACAGGGCCGAGCTCGCCGGCCTCATCGGCCCACTCGTCCCAGATCGAGACACCGTTCTCCTTCAGGTAGCGGATGTTGGTGTCGCCGCGCAGAAACCACAGCAGCTCATGGATGATCGAGCGCAGGTGCAGCTTTTTCGTCGTGACGACCGGAAAGCCCTTGGCGAGGTCGAATCGGGACTGCCAGCCGAAGACCGACAGCGTTCCTGTGCCGGTCCGGTCATCCTTGCGATGGCCTTGTTCGAGCACATGGCGCATCAGATCGTGGTATTGCTGCATGAAAAAACCGTAAAGATAGCGACGAAGATCCTATTGTACCGGCATGCCGTTCGCTGATGCGCTTGCCGCAAACCGGCCACCAGCAGTTAGAATTGCCAAGCATTGTGCTGAGGCGAGAGATGCCCAAGTTTCACCCTGACCGAACCGTTCTCGTGCTGACCGAGCACAGGGATCTGCAGCGGGTTCTGACCGAGCTGACCGCGATGACCCCGGAGGCGGGTCTGCGCGAAGCCGCGGACTGGATTGAAACGCTGCCCCCGACGGACAGCGATGGCATCGCCGACACCCTGAACGCTCTCGCCAGCCTCAGCGAGTGCGTTCAGCCCCATCTGCGCCAGATCACCGCGAGCTTCGTCGCCGCGAGCCTCGCCCGCAACCTCGGGCGGCACGCGCTGTGGCGCCTCGCGCGCCGCTATGCGGATATGCTCGCCGGGCGTTATGCCGAACTCCTTCAGATACTCGAAGAGCTGGCTTCACCCCCCGCCGGGCTGCTGACCGAAGTCGTCGTGCGCCTGATGCGGGTCTGCTGCGTCGCGCAGAAACTCGACGCGCTGCACTACACCCCCTGCGAGCCGGCCCACTGGGCGTTGCTCGGCCGCGCCTGGCGCCTCGCCGAAGCGCACGGAGTCGGCAAACGCCCGGTCCGGATACGGATCAACCGGCCGACCGAGACGACTTTCGAGACCGAGTACCTGCGCAGCGTCGCACTCGCGAGCGCCGCGCTCGAAGAGCTGGACGAAGCGCAGATCGATCAGACCGCGCGGCTGATCCATTACGTTCTGCCCTCGCTGAGGCTGGATCCGCACCCCAACTCCACCGCCCTGCTCTGGATAAATCCCGCCCAGGGCACGGCTCCGGCGTCGATGACCCGACTCCCCGATACCCCGCCCTCTGGCGCACTCTATTTCGGCAGCGGCGGCGCCGTCGCGACGCTGACCGAGATGGAAAAACTGATGCGCGAAGGCATGATCCCCACCGCGATCGGCCTGGAAGGACAAGGGGCGGCACTCAGGTTCCCCCCTCTGCTTCGCCATCTGATCCGTCACTGGTCGGGCCAAGCCCCGGTACGCCGCCACCGCCGCTACCCCTTGACCGGGAAAATCCGCGTGCTGAACGGCGTCGAAGCGCTGACCGACCAGCTGGGCGGAGAAGTGAGTCCGCAGGTCGCGCTCTGGGACCAGATCGACGCGAGCATGCAGGGCGTCGGAGCCGAAGTCCCGAGCACCGAGGCCGCCAACCTGCTGGTCGGGACGATGCTCGGACTGCACTCCGAGGAAGGAGATCACTGGATCGTCGGCGTGCTCAGACGCCTGAGCCGACAGAAGAGCGGGACGACCCGGATCGGCATAGAACTTCTGAGCTGGCGTCCGCTCTCGGCGCGCGCCGATGACGGCGTCCGGCAGACCCGGGTGCTACTGCTCGACCCGTTGCACCAGGGCGGAAAAGTCCGACTGGCGCTACCGATCGCGGTGTTCCGCAGCGAAGCGCCGCTCTTCCTGATCGCCGGCTCCAGAACGATCAAGCTTGGCTCGCCCGCCCTCGTCGAACGCGGGCTGGATTACGAGATCCGCAGCTATGTGGTCGGCGCCGGAACCGAAGACCAAGGCGAACACTGATGAGGCAGCAAACTCGGTGACGCCGGCTTCGCCGCGATCGGGTACAATCGCTCACCCTTCAACCAGCGGTTCGGAATGAAGATCACAGCCCTAGATTTCGAGCAAGCCATCGCGGAACTCGAAAGCAAGATCGAAGAACTCCGTTATGTGCAGGACGATTCAGCCGTGGACATCTCGGAGGAGATCGCACGTCTGGAAGTCAAGCGTCAGGCACTGACCAAAGACATCTACAGCAAGCTCACGCCTTGGCAGATCGCCCAGGTCGCCCGCCATCCGCAGCGCCCCTACACGCTCGACTATGTCGAGCACCTCTTCACCGATTTTGAAGAGCTGCACGGCGATCGCGGCTTCGCCGACGACAAGGCGATCGTCGGGGGCCTGGCCCGCTTCAATGGCCAGCCCTGCATGGTGATCGGCCACCAGAAAGGTCGCGACACCAAGGAGAAGATCCTCCGCAACTTCGGCATGCCCCGGCCCGAGGGCTATCGCAAGGCCGAGCGGCTGATGCGCCTCGCCGAGAAGTTCGGCATGCCGATCTTCACCTTCGTCGACACTCCGGGCGCGTATCCGGGCATCGGTGCCGAGGAGCGCGGACAGTCCGAAGCGATCGGTCGCAACCTCTATGTGATGGCCGAACTCAAGGTCCCGCTGATCTGCACGATCATCGGCGAGGGCGGCTCGGGCGGCGCATTGGCAATCGCGGTGGGCGACTCCCAGCTGATGCTGCAGTACTCGACCTACTCGGTGATCTCGCCCGAAGGCTGCGCGTCGATCCTGTGGAAGAGCGCAGAAAAGGCACCCGAAGCAGCCGAAACGATGGCAATCACCGCGGCCAGGCTCAAATCCCTGGGCCTGATCGACAAGATCGTCAACGAACCGATCGGTGGCGCGCACAGCGATCACAAGGCGATGGCCCAAACCCTGAAGCGTGCGCTGACCGATGCGCTGCGCCAGGCATCAAGCCTCACCGAAGCCGACCTGCTCGCCCGCCGCTTTGAACGTCTGATGAGCTATGGCCGCTTCAAGGAGCAGGCTCTCGCCTGATCTCGCTCAGCGGGTCGCCGAGCGGCTCGCCCCGCTCCTGCTTCCCGGCCAGCGCCTCGCAGTCGCCTTCAGCGGCGGTCTCGACTCGACCGTGCTGCTCCACCTGATGGCGATGCTCGCGCCGCGCTTGGGCATCACCGTCGACGCGATCCACGTCGCTCACGGCCTGCAGAACGCAGCACTCGCCTGGCCCGAACACTGCCGCAGCGTCTGCGCCGAGCTGGGCGTGCCCTTGCGCTGCGTTGCGGTCGATGTCGACAGGGCAAACCCGCAAGGCCTCGAAGCCGCAGCCCGCACCGCCCGCCACGAAGCACTGCGCGCTCAGGGCGCGGACTGGATCGCGCTCGCACACCACCGCGCCGACCAGGCCGAAACCCTGCTTCACCGACTGAGCCGCGGCGCAGGCGTCGCCGGAGCGGCGGCGATGCGCGAGCTCGACTGCCGCGGCGCGCCGCTGCTGCGCCCGCTCCTCAGCGAGCCGCGCGCTGAACTCGAAACCTGGGCCAGAGCACATGGACTGCGCTGGATCGAAGATCCGAGCAACACCGACCTGCGCTTCAGCCGCAACTTCATCCGCCACGAAATCCTCGCACCGCTCAAGGCCCGCTTCCCGGGCGCCGAAGCGGCGCTGGCCCGCGCCGCGACTCACTTCAATGAGGCTCAGAGCCTGCTCGAAGAGCTCGCCGAAGAGGATCTCGCCCGGGTCCGCGTCGGCCGCTGCGCATCGCTCGCGGCACTCAAGGCGCTCTCGCCGGCACGGCTCGCCAACCTGCTCCGCCATCGCCTCGCTTGCCGCGACCTGCCCGCGCCCGATGCGAGTCAGCTCCACGAGCTGATGCGCCAGCTCGCGGCGAGCGCCGCGCCGCGGCGAATCCGCTTCCCGCTGTGGGCGCTGTGTGTAGAAGACGACCAGGTCTGGATCGAGGCATCGGCCCTCCCCGAGCCCGGCGCTGACGGCGAATGGGATCTCGCTGCGCCGCTCAGCTGGGGCGTCGCCCATCTGATCCCGACCGATTCGAAGGCCGGCCCGCTCGTGCTGCGCGCACGCTCCGGCGGCGAGAAGATCCGCCCCGACGCGCGCCGTCCGGCCCGCGACCTCAAGCGCTTGGCCCGCGAAGCCGGCATCCCGCCGTGGTGGCGGGAGCTGATCCCGGTGATCTGGCAGCAGGGGCGCGCGATCGGCTGGGGCCCGTTCTTCGACGCCAGCCTCGCCGCACCGCCCTGCCGGATCGAGCTACCCGAGCGCTTCTTTTAAAAGCTTCGCCACGGATTGCGCGGATAGACGCGGATCGCCCCTCGCGGAAGTGGCCGATTCAATTCGGGTCACGCCGAAACAAAACCCGCCCCACCGGTGCGGCTTCCTCACCGCTTTTTGGGCGGAACAAGCAACGCGGAAATGTCTTTCTCGTCAGCTTGTTTCAATGGGGAATCCCGCTCCTCGACCACTTTGAAATTGACAAATTTCTTCAGAGATTCCATCTGACTCACCAGCGAGCTGACCTTGGCGCTTTGCAATTCGTCTTTGGTGTAAGCAAAAGATGTGATTGACGAGGTTTCGTCGTCAATGCTGATCGACTCGTAGTTCCCGGTTCCGACATTCAGAGGACCTCCATCCGGCCCCTGAAGGAAGTTCGATTTGAGGCGGGTCGTTTGAGTCTGACTGACCGACAGACCGTTCCATTTCCCCTCACCGACGACCTTGGTGCTTTGGGCCGCCCGATACTCCATATGACCCGCCTCGCTCTCCTTGGCGAAGTCACCGCTGAGGCTGACTTCAAAGTCGGCCAACCCGGTAAGCACCGCGCGGTCCTTGTCGTTCAGCGCGAGAGGGCTGATCGTCGGCGAGGTCGATCCGTCGCTCGTCGGGTAGTTCGAGTGGAGCGCGACAAACACATCCTTGAACTGGCCGAGCAGACTGGAGTCGCCATGGCCACGCTGACTGGCGGCATCGAACTGAGACAGGTAATTTTGAACCGCGGCATGCTGCTGAGCGGACGAACCCAAAATGGCTGGCTGAGTCAAATCGACCGTCAGGCTCAGATGGCTCTTCGTGGTCTCGAGGGCAAAGCTTCTCTGTTTTGAATTGGCATGAAAATCGAGAGACTTGAGCTCAGACCCGAATTGCGGAGTCTGGCGAACCGTGAGGTCAATGCCCGAGAGCACCGTGGCATCGTACGTCAGCCCGGAAACATCGACCGCCCCCGTTCCCTGGCCAACCGACTGGAGAAAGCTTTCGAACCCGGAGGAGAGCTCTGCGACGGCCGTTTTCTCCGCAGCGCTCAGTTCGCCACCGCCGACACGGACACTGACACTCAGGCTGTTTCTGATCTCCTTGCCGTTGCCCCCATAGGAGAGCGAAATATCAACCGTTTTCCCGGTTAGCGTCCGGATCCTGAACCCCACCCGATTGCCCGCACCCGCGGCACTTTTCAATGCTTCCGTCGCGCTCGTATGCGTGATATCCGCGGCGCTGTAGTTGATTGAAGCGCCCTCGACCGTCGGGTTCCAGTAATCAGGATCGTAACTGACAAGCGTTTGACTGAAATCGCTTTGCGTCGTCGAAAAACGATCCAGAAGCTTCGCGCCCACCCCGCTCAATAATGACGAGGAATCCCCGGACGCGAAGGACCTCTTTTTGAGGTTGCCCAGCATGATCTGACTAAGCTCATCCTCCGGCTCCGACGTCCAGGCCAGCTGCGGCTCGATCAGCATCGACAAGGCATAAACCGGCTCCACGACGTCAGTTCCGCTCGCCAGCGAAACCGAGGCATCGGCGATCGCGATTGGCTCGCCGGCCGGAAGGGCGCGGATTGGCTGTGAACGAAAAGAATCACTCCACGCGCCCGAGGCGCCCACGCCAAGAAGCTCCACACCAACCACCTGACAGGAATGCCGGAATGCCCGTTATATCGGCTTAAGCCGCAATAACTTGAATCGCTGACAGGCAACTCCGCGGCGGGCTCTCAGGTGTTCTGAACGACGATGTTCGGGAACTTGAAGCGCATGTCGCGCTGCTTGTCAGCGATCGCGATCGCGACTTTGCGCGCGATCGCGCGGTAGCCCTGAGCCAACGGCCCCTCGGGATCGGCGACGACGGTCGGCACTCCGATGTCGGTCTGCTCGCGGATCCTGATGTCCAGAGGAAGAGCGCCGAGGAAAGGCACTCCGTAGTCGGCGCACATCCGCTCGCCGCCGCCCTCACCGAAGATGTGCTCGGCGTGGCCGCAGTTCGAGCAGATGTGGATGCTCATGTTCTCGACGATGCCGAGAATCGGGATCGCAACCTTCTCGAACATCTTCAGGCCCTTGCGCGCGTCGAGCAACGCAATGTCCTGCGGCGTCGTCACGATCACGGCGCCGGTCACCGGCACGCCCTGGGCCAGGGTCAGCTGGATATCGCCGGTGCCCGGAGGCATGTCGACAACCAGGTAGTCGAGGTCGTCCCAGGCGGTCTCGGTCAAGAGCTGGCGCAGAGCCTGGGTCACCATCGGCCCGCGCCAGACCATCGGCTGTTCGACGTCGACGAGAAAACCGATCGAGTTGGCCTGCAGGCCGTGGGCGCGCAGCGGCAGCATCATCTTGCCGTCCTCGCTCTGCGGCTGAGCCCCGGCCAGACCCAGCATCTGCGGCTGGCTGGGGCCGTAGATGTCGGCGTCGAGGATGCCGACCCGGGCGCCTTCGCGGGACAGGGCCAGCGCGAGGTTCACGGCCGTCGTGCTCTTGCCGACCCCGCCCTTGCCCGACGAGACCGCGATGATGTTGCGCACGCCGGGCAGAAGCGCCACGTTGCCCTGGACCGTGTGCGCGACGATGCGGCTGCTGATCCGCACATGCGCCTGCTCGACCCCCTCCAGAGCCCGCACCGCATCCTCGATCTGCCTGGCGATCGCCGCGAACTGGCTCGCCGCCGGGTAGGCGAGTTCGACGTCGAGTTCGACCGAGTCGCCCGCTATCCTGATCGAGCGTATCGCCTTGTGCGCCGAGTAAGGCTTGCCGGTGTTCGGATCGGTCAAGGCTTCCGCGGTCATTCTTACCGTCTGCTCAGTCACGCTCATCCCGATCTCCCGGCTAAAGTTGAGTCATTTGCTCAAGTTTAACATGGGCCGAAAACCCCACGAGCCCCGTCCCGGAAGGGCAAAAACTGGGCCAGCGCAAAGCCGAAGCGCGCTGCGCTTGCTAGAATTGTTACTTTCGTTGCGGAATTCCCGCCATGCCCCAGCGCAAGCTCTTCGTCACGACCGCCCTGCCCTACGCGAACGCCCCTTTCCACATCGGCCACATCATGGAATACACCCAGGCCGACATTTGGGTTCGCTATCAGCGAATGCAGGGCCACGAAGTGCATTTCGTCGGTGCTGACGATGCGCATGGCGCTCCGATCATGCTCAAGGCCGAAGCCGAAGGCATCACGCCCCAGCAGCTTGTCGCCGGGATCGCGGCCGGCCGGCCTCAGTACCTGAACGGCTTTCACATCGCCTTCGACAACTGGCACTCGACCGATTCGGACGAGAACGTCCAGCTCTCCCAGGACATCTATCGCCGCCTGCGCGACGCCGGCTTCATCGAGCGGCGCGTCATCGAGCAGTTCTTCGACCCGGTCAAGAACATGTTCCTGCCCGACCGCTACATCAAGGGCGAGTGCCCGAAGTGCGGCGCGAAGGATCAGTACGGCGACAACTGCGAAGTCTGCGGCGCCGTCTATGCACCAACCGAACTGGTGACCCCGTACTCGGCACTGACCGGCGCAACTCCGGTGATGCGCGAGTCCGAACACTTCTTCTTCCGCCTGTCCGACCCACGCTGTGTCGAATTCCTGCGCGGCTGGACCCAGGACGGCCGGCTGCAGCCGCAGATCGCGAACAAGGCACGCGAATGGCTCGAAGGCGAAGGGGGCCTGGCGGACTGGGACATCTCGCGCGATGCGCCCTACTTCGGCATTCCGATTCCCGACGCTCCAGGCAAGTACTTCTATGTCTGGCTCGACGCTCCGGTCGGTTACCTCGCCAGCCTCAAGAATCACTGCGCGAAGCGCGGCCTCGACATCGCCGCACTGCTCGGCGACCCGGACACCGAGCAGGTCCACTTCATTGGCAAGGACATCGTCTATTTCCACTGCCTGTTCTGGCCGGCAATGCTGCATTTCGCGGGCCAACCCTATCGCGACCCGGACAACATCTTCGTGCACGGCTTCGTCACGGTCGGCGGCGAAAAGATGAGCAAGTCGCGCGGCACCGGCATCAGCCCGCTGCGCTACCTCGATATCGGCATGAACCCGGAATGGCTGCGCTACTACCTCGCGGCCAAGCTCAACGCGAACGTCGAGGACGTCGATTTCACGGCCGAGGACTTCATCGCCCGCGTCAATGCCGATCTGGTCGGCAAGTACGTCAACATCGCGAGCCGCTGCGCCGGTTTCATCACGAAGCGCTTCGCAGGAAAGCTGACCCACGAGCGTGACGCCCAGGACACCGCGCTGATCCGGACGATAGACGAGAGCATTCCGGCCATCGGCAAGTACTTCGATGAACGCGAATACTCGAAGGCGATCCGCGAGATCATGGCGCTGGCCGACCGGACCAACGAGTACGTCAATGCGAACGCCCCCTGGGAGCTCGCCAAGCAGCCCGGCCGCGAAGCGGATCTGCAGCGCGTCTGCTCGGTCGCGCTCAATGCGTTCGCGCGCCTGACCCGGATGCTCGCCCCGGTGATGCCTGAAACGGCGGCCAAGGTCGCCCGAATGTTCAACTGCGACTTCTCGACATGGGAATCCGCATTGGACATCGTCGAAATCCAGCCCTACTCTCATCTGATGACCCGGGTCGAACCGAAACAGCTCGACGCGCTGTTCGAACGCGAAACAACGCCTCTGCCGCCCAAGGCGCCCGAACAGCCCCAGCGCCATGCCCAGAAGCAGGCCCACCTCGCGAAGGAAGAAGCGGACAAGACCGACGAGTTCGAGCCCTTCATCAGCATCGACGACTTCGCGAAAGTAGATCTGAGGATCGCGAAGATTGTCAGCGCCGAGCACGTCGAGGGTGCGGCGAAGCTGATCAAACTTCAGCTCGACATCGGCGAGGACCGCCCCCGCCAGGTCTTCGCCGGGATCAAGTCGGCCTACGATCCGGACAAGCTGACCGGACGGCTGACCGTGATGGTCGCAAACCTGACTCCGCGCAAGATGAAGTTCGGTCTCAGCGAAGGTATGGTTCTGGCTGCCTCCGATGAAGCAGGCGAAGTGCCCGGCCTCTTCATCCTGTCCCCCGATTCCGGCGCCGTGCCGGGCATGAAGGTACGTTGAACCCAAAGTGAGCGCGCGCGCCGACCTTCTCTGCCATCCCGCGATCCTCTCCTGGATCGCGGTGGATCTGGCAGCGCTCGCGCTGCTGGGCTGGGGAGTGGCCGGCCTCACGGGCCTCGCAAGCGAGCTCTCGACGGGGCAGGCCGCGGCCTGCGCCGGCCTGGGCCTCATCGGCACCCTCGTCGCCGCAATCAAGCTCGTCACGTCCGCGCTCGCGCTCTGTCAGGCGAAGCGCGCGCACTGATCATGCCGCTGACCCGGACCAAACGCTGGATCACCCAGCACCGTGTCGGCCCTGGCGGTCGACCTTTCTGCACTGATTCCTCCTCTTTCCGCAGAAAGGTTCACCGTGTTCACATTCCGTCCCAAACTCCTTGAAACTTTGGCCGGTTACGACCGCGCCAGCTTCGCCCGCGACGCATCCTCGGGCCTGACCGTTGGCGTGCTCGCGCTGCCGCTCGCGATGGCCTTCGCGATTGCTTCGGGCATGAGCCCGACTTCTGGCATCTGGACCGCGATCGTCGCCGGCCTGATCGTCTCGCTGCTCGGCGGCTCGCGCGTACAGATCGGCGGCCCGACCGGCGCCTTCATCCCGATCGTCTACGGCATCCTCGTCCACTATGGCGTGCAGAGCCTGCTGCTCGCGACGATGCTCGCGGGCATGCTCCTGGTCGGCATGGCGCTCGCGCGCCTGGGCAACCTGATCCGCTTCATCCCCCGCGCGGTCGTGATCGGCTTCACGAACGGCATCGCGGTCGTGATCTTCCTCGCCCAGATCAAGGATTTCCTGGGCCTTCCCGCCGCGCTTCCCGCGGAGTTCTTCGCGAAAGTCCACGCGCTGTGGCAGGCCCTCCCGCGGACCGACCTACCGACGCTGGGCATCTCGGTCGCGTCGCTGGTCGTGCTGCTCGGCTGGAACCGGCTCGCCAGGAGCGTCTCATGGATGGCCCGCCTGCCCGGGCCTCTGGTCGTTCTGGTCGCCGCGACGACGCTCAATATCCTCTACCCGCTGCCGATCGAGACGATCGGTTCGCGCTTCGGAGGTATTCCTCAGTCCATTCCGCCCCTGCGCATTCCCGAACTGGATCTGTCGAACCTGGGCAAGCTGATCACGCCGGCGATCACGATCGCGCTGCTCGGCGCGATCGAGTCTTTGCTCTCGGCGCGTGTCGCCGACGGTCTGATCGATGACCGTCACGAACCGAACCAGGAACTGCTCGCCCAAGGCCTCGCGAACATCGCCGCAGCGCTGTTCGGCGGCTTCGCCGCGACCGGCGCGATCGCCCGCACCGCGACCAATGTGCGCAGCGGCGGCCGCACACCGGTGGCCGGCATCATCCATGCGCTCACGCTGCTGCTGATCGTGCTGATCGCCGCGCCGCTCGCCGCTCATGTGCCGCTCGCCGCACTGTCGGCGATCGTCGTCGTCGTCGCCTTCAACATGTGTCAATGGCACGAATTCCGCGAACTTCGCCGCTATTCTTCGCACTACCGCACCGTTCTGATCGCGACCTTCCTGATCACCGTTGTATTCGATCTGACGCTTGCTGTCGAGATCGGCATGGTGCTGGCGAGCCTCTTCTTCATCTATCACATCCAGGATCTGACCGGCGCAACCGAGGAAACACTCGATACCGCCTACGTCGAGGAAAAGGACGAAGGAATCCTCAGCTACCGGATCTACGGTTCGCTGTTCTTCGGCACGGTCGGCAAGATCGAGGATCAGCTCGACCCCGAGGAAATGGAGGCGAAAGTGTTGATCCTGAACCTGCACACGGTCGTGAGCCTCGACGCGACGGCGCTCGAAATGCTCGACAACCTGCTGCGCGCGCTGCGCAAACGGGGCATCCAGCTGGTGCTGTGTCGGCTCAACGCGCCGCTGCGCAATCTGATCGAGAGCAGCGGCTTCAGCGAGCGCCTGGGGGGCGAAAACATCCTTGGCACCTCGGTCGAGGCACTCGAATACGCCCGGGCCCTGGTCAGAAAGCCATGACGATCCAGGTCCAGCTCTGGCGGATACGCGGACGGGTCCAGGGAGTCGGCTTTCGCTGGTACATGGTCCAGCAGGCCAGCCTTCTGGGCCTCGCCGGTTTCGTGCGCAACCGGCGGGACGGCAGCGTCGAGGCGCTGGTCGCCGGAGAGGCCGAAGCTCTCGGCGAGCTGCTGCGCTGGGCCAGGCGCGGCCCGCCCACCGCGCAAGTGACCGACATCGAAATCCTGTCCGCTGACGGGGAGGCGGTGCCAGCAGATTTTTCGGAGCGACCTACACTCTAAAGCGCTGTCGGCGCCGGGCCGATGGCCCCGCCCCTGACACCCAAGGAGTCCCCTATGGCTGTACTCGTCGGCAAACCAGCACCCGATTTCACCGCCGCCGCGGTTCTGGGCAACAACGAAATCGTCGACCGCTTCACCTTTTCAGAAGCGATTCTCGGCAAATACGCGGTCCTCTTTTTCTACCCTCTGGACTTCACTTTCGTCTGCCCCTCCGAGCTGATCGCCTTCGACCACCGGCTCGACGAGTTCCGCAAGCGCCAGGTCGAAGTGATCGGTGTCTCGATCGACTCGGCCTACACCCACTTCGCGTGGAAGAACACGCCGGCCGGCCGCGGCGGAATCGGTCCGGTCGGCTACCCGCTGGTCGCCGACACGAAACACGAAATCGCCCACGCCTATGACGTCGAAGCAGAGAGTGGCGTCGCCTTGCGCGCCACGTTTGTGATCGACCGCTGCGGCATCGTCCAGCACCAACTGGTCAACAATCTGCCGCTGGGCCGCGACATCGACGAAACGCTGCGTCTCGTCGATGCGCTGCAGTTCACCGAAGAGAACGGCGAAGTCTGCCCGGCGGGCTGGTCGCGCGGCAAAGCGGGCATGAAGGCCTCGACCGAAGGCGTCGCAGACTACCTGGCCCAACACGCCCCGGAACTCTGAACCGTTCGTCATAACCTGGCAGGGTTTAGTAACCCTGTCAGGATTTTTTTTGCTTCGGGGCTTCAAGTTTTCGGGCGGGCGGTCGTAAGTACAAGGTCTGAACCGCATCCTGATGATGTCACACGCCCCCCTCTTTCTGTCCTGCTGCGCGGCCGTCCTCTGGTCCTCCCGCGCGCACGCGGCCTACCTGCCCGGAGATCTTCCCGGCGCCGCCTGCGCGCTGCTGGCCGTGCTCGCAGTGCTCGCCGCGGTGTTGATGTTCCGCCGCCTGGGGCACTGGCGACGGATATCCCGGCTGCGCGAGCGCGAGCTCCGCGAGGCCCGCGAGGACAGCAGCCGCTTCCGGCAGATGATAGAGGGCACCAATGCGGTGGCCTGGGAGTTCGACGCGGCGAGCGGACAGTGCACCTATGTCTCGCCGCAGGCGGAACAGCTTCTTGGCTTCCCGGCCAGTGCCTGGTTTCAGCCGGGTTTCTGGAGCGAAAACCTGCACCCGGAAGACCGCTCCTTCACGCTCGAATTCTTCCGCGCGCAGATTGCGCTCGGCTACGACCACGAACTCGAATACCGGATGCAGCATGCGGACGGCAACACCGTCTTCGTCCGCGACATGCGCACGCTACACCGCGGCGCGGGAGGCCGGATAGAGCGGGTGCGCAGCCTGCTCGTGAACCTGACCGTGCACAAGGCGACCGAAGCGGCACTCGAAGACAGCGAGGCGCGCTTTCGCTCGACTTTCGAGCAGGCCGCGGTCGGCATGGCGATGTGTTCGCTCTCCGGTCGCTATACGCGCGTCAACCGCCGCTATAGCGAGATCTGTGGCCACAGCGAAGCCGAGCTGCTGCAGTCGGATTTTCGGATCATCACCGATCCGCGCGACCGCGAACACACCGAGCAGATGTTCTCCCATCTTCTCGAGACGCCCGACCGTACCGCGAGCCTCGATAAACGGTTGCAGAGGCCGGACGGAAGCCGGGTCTGGGTCCACGTCACGGCGAGTGTGATGCGCTCGATGCGCCGCGAAGCGACCCAGTTCATCGAAGTGCTCGAAGACATCACGCTGCGCCGCGAAGCCGAAAGGGTTCTGCGCAAGAGCGAGGGTCAGCTGCGCACCGTACTCTCGGCGCTCGATGAAGGCATCGTGCTGCGCGATACGACCGGGCGGGTGCTGCTCTGCAACGCTTCGGCGGCGCAGATCTACGGCCTCAGCGAAGAGGATCTGAGTCTGAGCCTGCTCCAGGACAAGAACATCCACCACATCTGGGCCAACGGCCGTCCCCGCGAACTCGCCAGCCTGCCCTGCCAAAAGGCTCTGAACAACAGCTCCCCGTCCCGCGACAACGTATGCATCCGCCAAGCTGACGGGAGCATCCGCTGGCTGTCGATGAACTGCGAACCGCTGCTCAGGGAAGAGGACGGCGAAGTCTATGCAGTACTCAGCACGATCAGCGACATCACCGAGCGGCGCAGATCCGAGGACGAGCTGCGCCTCGCCGCGACCGTTTTCGACAACAGCGTCGAAGCAATCCTGATCTTCGATGCCGACAAGCGCATCCTGCGCGTAAACCCGGCTTTCACGAAGGCGACCGGTTTCCGAGCCGAGGAAGTGATTGGCCGGAGCGGCGAATTCCTCGCCTCGAGCCGTCACGACGAAGAGTTCCAAAACACCGTCTGGGCAGCGGTCGCCGAGTGCGGCTTCTGGCAGGGCGAGATGTGGAACACGAGGAAGAACGGCTCGGTCTTCCCCGAATGGCTGTCGATCAGCGCCGTCCACGATGAACGCGGCGCAACGACGAGCTTTGTGGCCGAGTTCTCCGACATCACCGAGCGCAAGGCCAGCGAAGCGAGGATCGCCTACCTGGCTCACCACGATCCCTTGACCGCCCTGCCCAACCGCACGCTGCTGCAGGACAGGCTTCTCCAGGCCGTCGCACGGGCCAACCGGGAACAGAGCATGGTCGGCCTGCTCTTCCTGGATCTGGACCGCTTCAAGACGATCAATGACTCGCTGGGTCATCACGCCGGCGACAAACTGCTCAAGAAGGTCGCCGAACGGCTCGGCAGCTGCGTGCGCGAGTCCGACACGATCTGCCGCCAGGGCGGCGACGAGTTCATCATCGTGCTGCCCGATCTGGCCGACGCGGATGCGGCCGGGCGGGTCGCCGAAAAGATCCTGAACCACTTCACCGAGGCCTTCGGCATAGACAGCCACAGCATCGCGACCACGTTCTCGATCGGCATCGCCGTCTATCCCGGCGACGGCGAAGATCCGGACAGCCTGATGAAGAACGCCGACACCGCGATGTATCACGCCAAGGAGAGCGGCCGCAGCACCTACCGCTTCTTCACCGAAACGATGAACGCGGATGCGCTCGAACGCCTGCAGCTCGAAAACGGTCTGCGCCAAGCGCTCGAACGCGAGGAATTCCAGCTCCATTACCAGCCCCAGGTTTCGCTGTCTGACGGCCGCATCATCGGCGCCGAAGCGCTGATCCGCTGGAACCGTCCCGAACACGGCATGGTTCCCCCTGACCGCTTCATCTCGATTGCAGAGGAATCCGGCCTGATCGTGCCGATCGGCCGCTGGGTCATGCGCGAAGCCTGCCGTCAGACCCGGGAGTGGCAGGACGCCGGGCTGCCGCCGATCACGATGGCGGTCAACCTGTCGGCGCTGCAGTTCCGCCGCGACGACATCCTCGCAACCGTCAAGAGCGTCCTCGAGGAGAGCGCCCTGGCACCGGAACACCTGGAGCTGGAGCTGACCGAATCCTTGCTGATGGAGAACGCCGAGGACGTGATGAGCAAGCTCAAACAGCTCAAGGCGATGGGCGTCAGACTTTCGATCGACGACTTCGGAACCGGCTACTCGAGTCTTGCCTACCTGAAGCGGCTCGAAGTCGATCGGCTCAAGATCGATCAGAGCTTCGTCCGCGATGTCCCCCACGACAGCGAGGATGCCGCGATCGTCCGCGCGGTGGTCCAGCTCGGCCGCAGCCTGCGCCTCGAAGTGATCGCCGAAGGCGTCGAGACTCTGGCCCACGTCGGCTTCCTCAGTGCTGAAAACTGCCTGATCGCCCAAGGCTACTACTACTGCCGGCCGGTTCCTGCCGAAACTTTCGGTGAGATCCTGAGCAAGGAATTCCTGCGCCCACGCGCCATCCACGCGGCCTGATCGCCGCCTTCAAGGCGCGGCGGTTCGCGCCAGGACCAGATTCTCGACCCGGACCGCGCCGGCCGCGCGCAGCGCAACAGCCATTTCGCAGAGCGTCGCGCCACTGGTCATCACGTCGTCGACGACCAGAACCCGCATCCCGGCAAAGCTGCGCTGCGCCCGAAAAGCCCCTTGCAGATTCCTGAGCCGCTCCTCGCGCGCGAGTCCGGCCTGGGCGAGCGACAGCCTGTCCTTGACCAGAGCGTCTCGGAAGAGCGGCACGCCGAGACTCTGCGCAACCGGCTTGGCGAGCAGTAAGGCCTGGTTGAAGCCGCGTTCGGCGAGCCGCACCGGATGGACCGGGACGGGCACGACGCAGTCGGCCAAGCAGCGCTTCGCCGTTTCGCGCAAGGCGACCGCGAAGACCCGGGGCACACAGAAATCGGCGTCGAACTTCAGGCCGTGGATCAGCTCACGGATCGGAAATTCGTAAGGGTAGAGCGCGTGGGTCGCATCGAAACCCGGCTTTTTCCTCAGGCAGGCGCCGCAGATCTGCCCTTGCGGGGACGCGAGCGCGCAGACCGGGCACAGGCCTTCGGACAGCGCCGGGAACTCGGCGAAACAGTCCGCGCAGACAGCCTGCGCGCCGGCCGGGCCGCCACAGACGAAACAGCTCTGGGGCAGCAGCGCCGAGAGAAGATTCGTCGCGAAATCGTGCGTGGCGCGCGTCCAGTTTGGCACGGCATTTCCTTTGCCGGATAATCACCGATTGTCTTCCCGTCGTAGAAAGAACGCCGCATGACTATTTCCGCTGATGCCAAAACCCCCACGAATCCGGTCTGGACGACGGACTCGGTGCTGGCTCTGCTCGATCTGCCCTTCATGGACCTCGTCTACCGCGCCGCCGAAGTGCACCGCGCGCACTTCGACCCGAACGCGGTGCAGCGCTCGGCCCTGCTGTCGATCAAGACCGGAGGCTGCTCGGAAGACTGCGGCTACTGCTCCCAGGCCAAGCGCTTTCATACCGGCGTCGAGAACGAAGCACTGATGGCGGTTCAGGAAGTCGTCGAGAAAGCGAAGCTCGCCAAAGCCAACGGCGCGACCCGCTTCTGCATGGGCGCCGCCTGGCGCGGCCCCAAGGAACGCGACCTCGAACCCGTGCTCGAGATGGTCCGTCAGGTCAAGGCGCTAGGTCTGGAGACCTGCGTGACGCTGGGCATGCTCAAGGAAGGCCAGGCCGAGCGCCTGAAGGAAGCCGGACTCGACTACTACAACCACAATCTCGACACGGCCCCCGAACACTACCAGCAGATCGTCAGCACCCACTCTCAGGCCGACCGCTTTGACACGCTGGGCAAGGTTCGCGAAGCCGGCATCAACGTCTGCTCGGGCGGCATCATCGGCATGGGCGAATCCCGGCGCGGCCGCGCGGCGCTGATCGCCCAGCTCGCAAAGATGGATCCTCCTCCCGAATCGGTGCCGATCAACAACCTGGTCGCGATCCCCGGCACGCCGCTCGCCCATCAGCCGCCGCTCGATTCCTTCGAGTTCATCCGGACCATCGCTGCGGCGCGGATCGCGATGCCGAAAAGCCATGTGCGCCTGTCGGCCGGCCGCCAGAGGCTCTCCGACGAAGGTCAGGCTCTGGCTTTCCTGGCCGGAGCGAACTCGATCTTCTACGGCGAGAAGCTGCTGACGACCGACAACGCCGACGCCGAAGCCGACCGCGAACTGCTCGAAAAGCTGGACATCGCGTCGGTCTGAGCCGCCGGGGCGGCGCTCAAAGCGCCGCTTCGCCTTGCCGGCGACCGCGGCGCCTCTCGTGAGCAAAGAGCACGTCGCGTTCAAACCAGCACGACAGGCGCCGGGCATCGGACGAACAGTAGGCGGCCAGAACGTCCCTCACCGCTTGCTGGGACAGACAGGCCCCGATACCTTCGTAGCATCTCCATTGCCCTTCGGGAATTGCTGCCAGCCGGCCCCGGAGTGCGCGCCCCCTGTGGGCTTCACCGAGGCCGCGCAGCAGATCAGCGAGCGAAACCCAGGTGCAGGACGTCTCCTCGATGACACGGATCTGTATCCCTTCGAACTCGTACCAGCTTCCGCTCCAGCCGCGAAAGGCCGAGTGGCGCAGATCGTCGAACAGCGCAAAGAGCGCATGGGTCAGAGGCACGGCGATGCACAGCGCAACGAGGGGCAGTACGGTCAGGATTCCCATCGCCCCACCCAGGCAGACCCCGAGCACCACGAGCGCGGCCGCCAGAACCACGCGAAAGACGAGCCAGGGATAGGGCTTGTGCTCGTCCCAGCCGATTTCGGTGTCGCTCTTCCCCACAACGCCTCCCGTCTGAAATGCCTGTGTCAGGCTGCCGCAAGCGCGCTCAGGGATCAAGTCCGAGACAAGGCTTCGCCCCGAATCCGTCAGACCTTAGAATAGCAAAATGAGCATTCCTGCCGATTTCTCGCTCGACCGCCGCCTCGCCCGCGAGCGCTTCTCCCGCCACGCCGACGATGGCGAGACGGGCTTTCTCGCCCGCGAGGTGTCGCGGCGGATGACCGAGCGCCTCGCCTATATCCGGGTCGAACCCAAACTCATCCTCGATCTGGGCTGCGGCGCGGGAGCCGACTTCGCCCGGCTCGCCGAGCACTATCCGAAGGCCGAAAAGCTGGGGATCGATTTCGCTCTGCCCCGCCTTGGACTCGCGCGCGGCGAGCGCCGCTTCTTCGAGCGGCTGTTCGGCACCCGCCGGGATCCCCGGCTGATCTGCGCCGACGCCCAGGCTCTGCCGCTCGCGCGCGCCTCGGTCGGCATGCTGTGGTCCAACCTGATGCTGAACTGGTTCGCCGACCCGATGCCGGCGATCCGCGAGATGCACAGGGTGCTCGAAGTCGGCGGCATGCTGATGTTCTCGACGCTGGGGCCGGATACGCTCAAGGAATTGCGCGCGGCTCTGCCCGACGCGGCCGGCGAGCGGGTGCACCGCTTCATCGACATGCACGATCTGGGCGACTCGCTGGTTGAGGCCGGCTTCGCCGGCCCGGTCATGGACATGGAGACGATCACGCTCGCCTACCCGTCTTTCGACGCACTGCTCGCCGACCTGCGCGCCTCCGGCGCGACGAACGCGTCGGGCGCGCGACCGCGGGGGCTGTCGGGAAAGGACGGCTGGCGACTCGCCCGCGAGCATTACGAAGCACTGCGCTGCGACGGCCGGCTGCCGGCGACGATCGAGATCGTCTATGGCCACGCCTGGAAGGAAGCGCCCAGGTTCGCCGACGACGGTCGCGCGGTGATCCGCTTCGCCGACAGGAAAAACGGATGAGCGCCGCTTCGCGCGTCTGGCTGTTCGACCTCGACAACACGCTGCACGACGCCAATCCCAGGGTTTTCCCGTGGATCAACCGCGCGATGACCGACTATCTGATGGAGCATCTGGCGCTCGATGAAGCCGAAGCCGACGCGCTGAGGATGAGCTACTGGCAACGCTACGGAGCGACGCTGCTCGGGATGATCCGCCATCACGGCACCGATCCGGCCCATTTTCTGAAGGCTACGCATGACTTCCCCGACCTTCGCTCGCTGCTGGTCTTCAAGCGCGCACTCCCCCCCCTGCTGCGCCGACTGCCAGGCCGCAAGTATCTGTTCTCGAACGGCCCCCAGGCCTATGCGAACGCGGTGCTCGCGCATATCGGCGCGCGTCGGAACTTTGCCGCAGTCTTCGGAATCGAGGCGCTGGGTCTGCAGCCCAAGCCCCAGCCGCGCGCCTTCAGCGCCGTGTTGAGGGCGCTGAAGCTGCCGGCGCAGCGCTGCATCCTCGTCGAGGATTCGCTCGAAAACCTTCGCATGGCCCGCGCTCTGGGCATGAAGACGGTCTGGATCAGCAGCGCGCCCGGAAAGCCCGCCTGCGTCGACGTCAAGCTCGGAAGCATCCTCGAGATCGGTCGCGCCGCCTGGCTCGCGCGCTGAACTCAGCCGAGCGAGCGACTCATCAGGCAAGCGCCTTCGCCGTAGGCCCCGGCGAGCGGCGCGGCCTGCGCTCGCCAGCCGTGGGCAAGCCAGAAGGCCTGAGCGCCCGCCAGCGCGACGAGGCGGATCTCGGCGAAGCGGCGACCTTGCGCCTTCGCGAGCAAAGCTTCGAGCAAGGCCACGGCGACGCGCTGGCCGCGGCACTCCGGCGCGACGGCCAGATCGTGCAGAAAGAGATGGTCGGGTTCACCCGCGCAGATCAGAGGCCGGTGCAGAGCCGGCGGCGAACCCCGCCACGGGTGGGCGAGCAGATAGGCCGCGAGCCCCTCCGCGCCTGCGGCGACGAAGCAGTGGTCGCCTCCGCTTTCAAGCCGGCTCGCCAGCGCCTCGACCGGCTCGTGGTAGTCGGGCGCATGCGCGCGGCACTGGACCGCGAAGACCTGCTCGAGGTCTTCGCGGATCATGGCCCGGATCAAGCCTCTTCCCGCAACCAGCGGGCGGCGTCCAGCGCCGAATAAGTCAGGATGCCATCGGCACCGGCGCGCTTGAACGCTACGAGGCTCTCGAGAATCGCCGCGCGGCGATCGAGCCAGCCATTCGCGATCGCGGCCTGCAGCATCGCGTACTCGCCGCTGACCTGGTAGGCGAAGGTCGGCACCTTGAGCTCGTGCTTGACCCGCCAGATCACGTCCAGATAAGGCAGGCCGGGCTTGACCATGAACATGTCCGCCCCCTCGGCGATGTCGAGTTCGACTTCGCGCAGCGCCTCGTCCGAGTTGGCCGGATCCATCTGATAAGTCTTCTTGTTGCCCTTGCCCAGATTTCCCGCCGAACCGACCGCATCGCGGAAAGGCCCATAGAAGCAGGACGCATACTTCGCCGAATAGGCGAGGATGCGGGTGTGGATCAGTGCGGCCGCGTCGAGCTCGGCGCGAATCCGGGCGATCCGTCCGTCCATCATGTCGGAAGGCGCGACGACATCGGCCCCGGCCTGGGCATGGCAGAGCGCCTGCTTCGCCAGCGCTTCCAGCGTCTCGTCGTTGAGCACATAGCCGCGCGGATCGGCCGGATCGATCAGGCCGTCCTGGCCGTGACTCGTATAGGGATCAAGTGCGACGTCGGTGATGACGCCCAGTTCGGGGAAGCGCGCCTTCAGCGCCTGAACCGCGCGCGGCACGAGGCCTTCGGGGTTCCATGCCTCGGCGGCGTCCTCCGACTTGCCTTCGACCCCGACGACGGGGAACAGGGCCAGCGCCGGGACGCCCAGGCTCTGGGCCTGCTCGGCGATGCCGAGCAGCTTGTCGATGGAGACGCGGAAGACGCCCGGCATCGACGCGACGGACTCGGTGACGCCCGAGCCTTCGACGACGAAGACCGGATAGATCAGATCGTCGGAGCTGAGCCGGTGCTCGCGCATCAGCCGGCGCGAGAAACCGTCGCGCCTCATTCTGCGCATCCGCGTCGCGGGGAACTGTCCATTCATTGCAAAACCTTTCAAGCTCGCAGGTCCGGAACGCCTCCGTCCGGATCAGGATTCAGATCGTCAAACCACTTGCCGACCACCCGCTCGACTTCCTCGACTCCGCTCTTCTTCAGGCTGGAGAAGAGCTGGGCCGTCAGATGATCGCCCCAGTTCGGCAGCTGCCGGCGCACTTCCATCAGCGCGGCGGCGGCCGGCCCGCGGCTCAACTTGTCCGACTTGGTCAGCAGGATATGGATCGGACGACCGCTGGGCGCAAACCAGTCGAGAAGCTGCCGATCCAGAGGCGTCAGCGGACGGCGGCAGTCCATGATATGGACGAGGCCGATCACGTTCCGCCGCTGGGACAGGTAGCGTTCGAGCAGCTCCTGCCACTCCCGGCGAACGGACTCGGGAACGTCAGCATAGCCGTAGCCGGGCAGGTCGACGAGCGCCGCACCGTTGGGCAGGCGGAAGAAATTGATCAGCTGGGTCCGGCCTGGCGTCTTGGACACGAAGGCGAGCCGGTTGTGGCCGACCAGCGTGTTCAGCGCACTGGACTTGCCGGCGT
The DNA here is from genome assembly GCF_048213115.1 of Niveibacterium terrae. GTDB lineage: Bacteria > Pseudomonadota > Gammaproteobacteria > Burkholderiales > Rhodocyclaceae > Niveibacterium > Niveibacterium terrae. The sequence continues at coordinate 2,759,332 of NZ_CP172404.1, forward strand.
TCGAACGGCCGACGAAAGCGATCTCGGGCGCGGAAGATTCGGGAAGGCCCTGGGGTTTGGCGATCGAGGTCTCGAAGCTGGCGTGGCGGAACAGGCTCATGCGGGATGCGCGTGCCGGGGCACGGCCTTCAGATATTGGGGATTCCCGTAGAATAACAGGTCTGAAGGATCAACCGGGCTCGAACGCGTGCGCAAACGGACTGTCTGGAGCTCTGGCGGGGCCGCCCCGCTCCCGGCGTATTCGCGGATCGCGCGCCTCGCCCGGCCGCTCGCATCGATGCGCTGCGCGCTGGCTCTGCTGGGCCTCATCGCGCTCGTCACCGCGCTCGCCTCGCTGATCCCCCAAAACGCGAGCGCGGACGTCACGCTCACGCTGTTCGGCCCGCTCTGGTCGGCCCTCTTCGCGGATCTTGGCCTCACCTCGATTCACCAGAGTGCGGGCTTTCTCGCCCTGATCGCTCTGCTTCTCGCCCAACTCGCGCTGAGCCTGCTGAGCCGCGGCCGAAAGCTGTCCCGCCCCACGGGCGGGCGGGCACTCGGCCATCTGCTGACCCACGGCGGTCTGCTGCTGATCTGCGCGGGCCTGCTGCTCGACGCGACGCCTTATGCCTTTCACGGCAGGCTGGTGCTGCGCGAAGGCGAAACGGGCGAGCGGATCCGGCTCGACTCGGCAGATGCGGCGGCACACCCTCTGCCCTTCACGATCCGCGCCAAACGCATCGAGCCCGGCAGAGCGAGCGAACTCGAACTGGGCGAGGGGCGGACAGCGAAGAAGCGGATCCTCCGGGTCGCGCTCGACGCGCCCATCGAGTACTCGGGCGTGAGCCTGACCCAGGCCGGCTTTGTCGATGTGAGCCGGCTCGCGCTGCGCGCCCGGGGACTGGACGGCGGCAAGGACGAGTGGCTCACGCTCGAAGCCGGCGAAGAGGCCCGCCTCGCGGCAAGAGCCGAGCGGATCGAACTGAGCGGCATCGCGCCGATCTCGCTCGATTCTGGCCGTACCGAGCGGAGCTTCTTCGCGAAGCTCACGGCGAGCCTGGGCAGCGGCACCAGCAAGCACAAACCACCTCTGACTCTACCGGCCTTCCAGTACCGGCTGCGCGATGCGAGCGGTGAAGCGCGCGATTATTCAAACTCGGCCCAGGCGCTGAGCATCGATGGCCAGGCTTATCTGATCTCGGGCGAGCGAAGCTCGGCGACCGAGCCCTTTCACTATCTGAAGATTCCGCTCGACGACAGAGGGAGCGTCGAGACCTGGTTCGCTTTGCGGCGCATCCTGCTCGCCCCGCAGCGGCAAAGCGAACTCGCCCGCCGCTCGGCTGGCACGACGGCCGAGCCGGCCGAGCGCCACGCGCGCGAAGCGAGCGCACAAAAGACGCTGATTCTCTTCCAGCGCCAGGGCTTCGCTTCGCTCGACGCCTTCATCGAGCAGAGAATCCCGGCGGCCGAGCGCGACCAGGCCGCAAGCCTGTTCCTGAAGCTGCTCGAAGCGCTCGCCTGGCAAGCGCTCGACCTCGCGCAGGGCGGGAGCTTCCCGCGCACGGCGCAGCACGCGCGCTTCGTGCGCGATTCTCTCGCCGCGATCAGCGACGGCTTTCTCTACCGGGCGCCGGTGCTGCTCGAAGAGCGGGACCGGCAACGCCTGAGCGCGAGCGTGCTGATCGCCAGCCGCTCGCCGGGCAAGCCCTGGGTCGGCCTGGGCGGCCTGATGCTCGCGAGCGGAGTGCTGCTGATGTTCTTCAATCGCCCTCGCAGGCCCCCGGGGTCCGCATGAATCCAGCGCAGTTGCATGGAGCTCTCGACGCAGTCTGCGGCCTCGCCGTCTGCGCCGTCCTCGTCGATCTGATCCGCCGCAGCAGAAGTCTCGGCGCTTTCCTCGCGATCGCCGCGATCGCCTCGCTCGCCGCGATCGCGCTGTATCAGGGTCGGATTGAGCGGGCCGAGCAGATCTTCCTGCTCAAGTATTTCCTCGCGAGCCAGACTTCGCTGCTGTGGATGGGCCTGCTCTATGGGCTTGCGATGCCCGCGGCCTGGCTCGGCCTGCGCTCACCGGACGCGGCGCGGGCGGCACGCGCACTCGCCTGGGTCGCGACGGGCGCCGGACTCAACAGTCTGGTCGTGCGCGCCTATGAAGCTTCGCTGATCCTGCCGGGGAACGCCCAGCTTCCGCTCGCCAGTCAGTCCGAAGTGCTGGCGCTCTTGTGCATCCTGAGCGCGCTATCCGCCCTCCTCGTCGCGCGCCGGGCAGCAGGGGAGGCATTGCTCGCGCTGTCGCTGAGCGCGGTCTCCGGCGTCGCCTTCTGGCTGATCGGTGCCGCGCTGTCGGGCGAAGCCGCGATCGAGCCGCTGGCCCCGGCCCTGCACTCCCCGTGGCTGAAGCTTCACGTCCCCACCTGCCTGATCGGCTATGGCGCGTTCACGCTCGCCGCGATGACCGGGCTCGCCGCGCTGCTCGCACGGCGCGGACTTCTTGCACGCGCAGCGGCGGCCGAACTCGACGCACTGTGTCAGCGCGCGATCGCGACCGGCTTCGCCTTCTTCACGCTATCGATCGTCTTCGGCGCGCTGTGGGCGAATGAAGCCTGGGGAAGCTACTGGCAGTGGGATCCCAAGGAGAGCTGGGCCCTGATCGTCTGGCTCAACTACGCGGCCTGGCTGCACCAGAGCCTCGGGCGCCGGGCAAACCACACCCTGCTTGCCGGCTGGGCAGTGCTGGGCCTCGCCGTGACCGCTTTCGCGTTCGTCGGCGTGAACCTGCTGCTGCCCGGCCTGCACTCCTACGCGTGAGATGCGCTCAGGCGCCCTTGAGCAGCGCCGCCAGCTCACCCGACTGGTACATCTCCTTCATGATGTCGCAACCGCCGATGAACTCGCCGTTGATGTAGAGCTGAGGGATCGTCGGCCAGTTCGCGTAGTCCTTGATGCCCTGGCGGATTTCGGGGTCGGCCAGCGCATTGATCGCGACGTAGTTCTCGACGTGCAGCACCTTCAGAATCTGGACGGCGGTCGCCGAGAATCCGCACTGCGGCGCCTCGGGCGTGCCCTTCATGTAGAGCACGACCGGGTTGCCGGTGACGGTCTGATGGATCGTTTCCTGAACGCTCATATCTTCCTCTATACCCGAGCAAAAAAGTCAAGTAAGTCTAGAGAAAGCCTCAGGCCCAGTCAATTCTCAAGACGCCCGAGGCTGGCCCGCTCGATCCCGGCCAGATCGCGGACCGATTCGACCGCCGAAAAACCGGCCTCGGCGAGCAGCGCGCGGACCGGCTCGGCCTGATCGTAGCCATGTTCGAATAGCAGCCAGCCGCCGCGGGCGAGATGAGCGGGCGCTCCGGCGATGATGGTCCGGATGTCGGCCAAGCCGTCCGGCCCCGAGGACAGCGCCGAGCCCGGCTCGAAGCGCAGATCGCCTTCACCGAGGTGATGGTCGCCTGCGCGGATATAGGGGGGATTGGAGACGATCACGTCGAAGGTCCGATCGCCGAGCGGCGCGAGCCAGCAGCCCGAATACCAGTCGATGCGCGCGGCGAGCGCCTCGGCGTTGGCGCGGGCGCGCGCAAGCGCGGCGGCCGAATACTCGACCGCGGCGACACTGGCCCCCGGCGCTTCGAGCGCCAGCGTGATCGCGATCGCACCGCTGCCGGTGCCCAGATCGAGCAGGCGAGGCGCCGCGAATTCCGCGGCCTTCGCGAGCGCAAGCTCGACCAGAAGCTCGGTCTCGGGCCGCGGGATCAGCACTTCGGGGCCGACGCCGAACATCCGCCCGTAGAACTCGCGCGCGCCGAGCAGATAGGCGACGGGCTCGCCGGCCGCGCGACGCGCGACCCAGTCCGTAAAGCGCCGGGCCGCCTCGGGCGCGAGCGCACGTTCGGGAAAGGCCTGAACCGCCGCGGCGCTCGCTCCCGCCGCTTCGCGCAGCAGCACGCGCGCTTCGCGCAGGCCGATCAGCGGCTGAGCGGCGGCGATCGCCTCTCCATAAGTCGTGGGCAGCGTCATGCTTCGTCGGTCAGCGCGGCGAGCAGTTCAGCCTGATGCTCGGCGAGCAGCGCATCGACGAGCTCGCCGATGTCGCCGTCCATCGCCGCATCGAGCTTGTACAGCGTCAGGTTGATCCGGTGATCGGTGATCCGCCCCTGGGGGAAGTTGTAGGTGCGGATCCGCTCGGAGCGGTCACCCGAACCGATCAGGCTCTTGCGCGTCGCGGCGGTCTTGGCCTGCTGCTCGCGCATCTGTCCATCCTTGATCCGCGCCGCCAGCACCGACATTGCCTGAGCCTTGTTGCGGTGCTGGGAGCGGTCGTCCTGGCACTCGACGACGATGCCGGTCGGGATATGGGTGATGCGGACAGCCGAGTCGGTCTTGTTGATGTGCTGGCCGCCCGCGCCCGAAGCGCGGAAAGTGTCGATTCTCAGGTCGGCCGGATTGATGACCAACTCGGCCTGCTCGTCCGCTTCGGGCATCACCGCGACCGTGCAGGCCGAAGTGTGGATCCGCCCCTGGGTCTCGGTGACCGGGACGCGCTGGACCCGGTGACCGCCCGATTCGAACTTGAGCTTCGAATAGGCGCCCTGGCCGACGATCCGAACGATCGCCTCCTTGTAGCCCCCCAGATCCGACTCGCTCGCCGAAACCAGCTCGACCCGCCAGCCCTGGCGTTCGGCGAAGCGCGTATAGAGGCGCAGCAGATCGCCGGCGAACAGCGCCGCCTCGTCGCCGCCGGTGCCGGCGCGGATTTCGAGGAACAGGTTGCGCTCGTCGTTGGGATCGCGGGGCAGCAAAGCCTTCTGCAGCGCGACATCCAGCTCGGCCTGGCGCGACCGGGCATCCTCGATCTCAGCCTGAGCCAGCTCCTTCATCTCGGGGTCGGAGAGCATCTCGCCGGCCCCGGCCTCATCGGCCAGCGCGACGAGCCAGCCCTGGTAGAGCGCGACAACGGGGCCGATCTCGGCGTGCTCGCGGTTGAGCCTGCGATAGCGATCCATGTCCTGGACCACGTCTTCGGAAGCGAGGAGCTGATCGAGTTCGGCCAGTCGGGCACGGAGCTGATCGAGTTTTTCCCGGATGCTGGGTTTCATAGGGTCACGCGTGAATGAGCGGGGCGTTCAACGCCAGCCCCGATCGATGTTGAAAAGTTTGCGCACGAGCTCGGAAGCGGAGCGGATCTGTCCCGTATCGGCCTCGTTCAGGTAGCGCAGCGGCGCGTGAAGGAGCTTGTTGGTGAGCCCGCGCGAGAGCGCTTCGAGCACGAGCTCGGGCGCCTCTCCGTTCCTGAGCTTCTGCTGGGCGCGCTCCATTTCGGCCTGACGCAGCGTTTCGGCCTGATCGCGCAGCGCGCGGATCGCCGGAACCGCGCTCCGCGCTTCGACCCAGTGCAGGAACTCATCGACCCGCCCGGCGATGATCGCATCGGCGTCCCCCCTCGCCTTCTGGCGCGCCTCGACTCCGGCGTCGACGACCTGACCGATCTCGTCGACGGTATAGAGATAGACATCGTCGAGCGTGGAGACCTCGCTCGCGATGTCACGGGGCACGCCCAGATCGACCATCACGACGGGCCGGTAGCGGCGCGCCTTGAGCGCCCGCTCGACCATGGCCAGGCCGATGACGGGCTCGGGGCTGGCCGTCGAAGTCACGACGATGTCGTAAGTACCCAGGGCGTCGGGCAGGCGTTCCAGGGCCAGCGCATCGCCACCATAGTTCTGCGCGAGCGCCTGGGCGCGCTCCAGGCTGCGATTGCTGACCGTCAGCCGCGCCGGAGCGCAGGCGGCGAAATGCGCGGCCGCCCGTTCTATCATCTGGCCGGCGCCGACGAACAGCACGTTCTGCTCGCGCACCGTCGCGAAGATCCGCTCGGAGAGCTCGACCGCGGCGGCGGCCATCGAGACCGTGTGCGCGCCGACGGAGGTTCGGGTCCGGACTTCCTTGGCCACCGAGAAGGTCTTCTGGAACAGCTTATGCAACTGAGCGCCGAGGGTTCCGGCCTCTTCGGCCTGACGCACGGCCTGTTTCATCTGGCCGAGAATCTGCGTTTCGCCGAGCACCATCGAATCGAGGCCGGACGCGACCCGGAACACATGGCGGACCGCATCGGCGCCGGACAGCGAAAACATCTGCGCCGAAATCTCGGGCAGATCGATTCCGTGCCATTCGGCCAGCCAGTCGGCCAGCGCTTCAGGCACCTCGGTTGCACCGTAGAGCTCGGTCCGGTTGCAGGTGGAGAGGATCACCACTTCGCTGACCTGCCGCGTCTGTACCAGCGAGTCCAGCGCCTCGATCATCCGCTCGGGCGGGAAGGCCACCCGCTCGCGCAGTGCGACCGGCGCAAGGTGGTGATTGATTCCGAGCGCGAACAGGGTCATGAATGAGGCGAAGGGAGAGATCGACGGGGGGCGAGCACCGCCGTTCTGGCGCTCGCGAGACCGGAAATTGTAGCATCCCGTCCGCCGCACCCGACCGCCAACGATCACCCGGCAAGCGCGGAGCGGATCCGCGAAGCCCACCCCGCCTCGATCAGGCTCCGGGAACATGGGCTATCCTTCCTGTTGTGTCTCTGGCGCAGCCCCGGCCGCCCTCGCTCCGGATCAGAATTCCAACATACAATCCGGATATTGATGCTTCATTGACCCGGGGTTCTGTAACCCTGATCGAGACAAGGGAACCGGTCATGCTTGCACGCTCCCTCAGAGAGATTCATCACCAGCTTTCAGACCGAATGGCCTTGTTTCCCGCTCTGCTGGGCCGAAACGCTCAGCAGCAGAGGGATCTGCAGTCCCTGCGCGACTGGGTAGAGGATCTGCCCGTCGAACATTTGCAGCACTGCTGCGCAAGCGTCTTTGCCCGCCTGCCCAGCCTGGCCGGGAGCTCGCTGCCCAGCGACCAGCGCTTCGATCTCCTTGAACGCCTCACCGAACAGCTCGTCCCGGTTCTGGCTTCGCTGGAAACCGAGAGCTTCTCTGACACAGCGTCTCCGAGCTGCGGCCAGATGGCCGAGCGCTTGCTGATCCGCCTCTGCGAGGCCTATCTGGCGCTGCTCTACTCCCTGCGGCCCGGCCTGCGCAGCGCAGCGCCCGACCGGAACACCCGCATCGCCGCTCTGCGCTGCGGCCAATACGCTTATCGCCGCGCCCTGCTCGCCAGCCGCCTGCACCATGTACTGGACAGCGGATACTGGACTCTGACGACGCAGCTCTACCTCGTCGCCCGCGAAGCGCGCATGCACGACACGATTCTCGACGAACAGACTTCGGACTCCGTCACGCGGTTTCTGACGCGGATTCTGCTGCTGGCTCTGGCCGACCCGCAGACCCTGACCGCCGAAGAGATCGAGGAGGCCCGTTTCTATATCGAGCGCTATGGACAGCTGACCCGCATCACCCCCCCTTCGGAATGGACAGGGGATGACGAAGGCTGGTTTCTCGTCTGGCCGACCGAAGGAGCCCTGTGCCCGATGCTGGGCAGCCAGCAGGTTCAACCGGAAGTGCTCGACCGACTGCTGCTCGATACCCACCCGCTTCTCGCCCGCCTCGACATCCAGCGCGAAGAACTCGCTGCCGGCCATTCGCCGACCCGTCTGGGCCTGCCGCGCAACGCCCGCAACGAGGACTATCAGTTCCTTCTCGACAAGCTGCGCCAGAAGTGGAGCCGTCACGCCCAGCGCCAGACCCGGCGCTACCCATTGCGCCCCCATGCGACGATCTTCATCGGTTTCGACGCGGTGCGCAAAGCAGTGAACCTCTCCATGCACGCAGGCATGGAGGGCTGCGAGATTCCCGGCGAGGAATGGGAGATCGCCGACCACAGCGCGACCGGTTTCCGGATCGAACAGGTCGCCATCGAACCGACCCGCATCGGCATCGGCGAGCTGATCGGTCTCGCGGCGCGCGAGGGATCCGGGCTGAGCCTGACCGTCGCCCGCCGCGCACGCCGCCGCTACAGCCACGACCAGGAGCTGGGGCTTGAGCTGCTCGGCGGCAGTGGCCTCGCCACAGGCTTCACTCCTCCGCCCGATGAAGCCAATACCAGCCCCGCACCGATTCCGCTGATCTTCCTGCCCAAGGTTCCTCGTCTGGGCAACGCCCCGGGGCTTCTCGCACCGCTGGACGAAGTCGCCCCAGGCCTTGAGCTAAGCCTTCCCCTGCACGGGCAGCACCTTCGTTTCGAAGCGATGGAGCAGGTCGAACGCTTCGCCCACTGCGAACTGATCCGCCTGAACGAGCAGAGCACAAGCATGGAGTTTTCCGCCCGGCCCTGAGCCCCGGAGCCTGACTCGGGGTTAAGATTCACTATCCGCTGCCCATACCGTTTTACTCATGACCGCAACACACCGTCCGGAAGATCACGCTGCACACTGTTGCGCTCACGACGACCACGATCACCGCGGCCACGACCACACGCATGCGCACGCCGCCGGTCATCACCACCATCACGGCGGGGACGAGAAAACGCTGCGCCTCGCGCTCCTGATCACTCTGGCCTTCGCCGCGGTCGAAGCGCTGGGGGGCTGGGCCACGGGTTCGCTGGCCCTGCTCGGCGACGCCGGGCACATGCTCTCGGACAGCCTGGCCCTGGGCATCGCCGCTTTCGCGGCGCGCCTCGCCCGCCGCCCGCCCAACGCCACGCACAGCTACGGTCTGGGACGCGTGGAAGCGCTTGCCGCGCTGTTCAATGCGGCGCTGATGCTGATCATCGTCGCCGGGATCTCGTGGGAAGCGATAGAGCGGATCTCTCGCCCGGTCCACGTCACCGCCGGTCCCGCCGCAGTGATCGCCGCGCTGGGGCTGATCCTGAACCTCGGCGTCGCCTGGCTGCTCGCGCATGGATCCTCGTCGCTGAACCTGCGCGCCGCGCTGCTCCATGTGCTCGGCGATCTGCTCGGTTCGCTGGCCGCGCTGGGCGCGCTGCTGGCCGTCTACTTCACCGGCTGGATGCTCGCCGACCCGCTTCTGTCGCTGCTGATCGGTGGCCTAATCCTCGCCAGCACGGTCGGCATCCTGCGCGAAACGCTGCACCAGCTGCTCGACGGAGTGCCGCGCGAGCTCTCCCTGCCTGAGATCGGCGCCCGACTGGCCGCGCAGAAGGGCGTGCTCTCGGTTCATGACCTGCACGTCTGGACGATCGCGTCGGGCCGCATCGCGGTCTCTGCCCACCTGCTGCTCGCCGCCCCCGAGGGCTGGGCCTCCGTGCTCTTCTCGGCGCAGCAGACCCTGAAGCGCGAATTCAACATCGAGCACACGACGCTCCAGCCCGAACTTCCGGGCGAAGAGCGCATTCCGCTGTCCCGCGTCACTCACAGCACAACGCATTCCCAGACCGGAGCCCCGCAGAAATGCACCTCGCCCAGGAACTCGTAGCCTACATCGATCGCCTCGCAACGCTGCCCGACGTCTATCTGAAGATTCGCGCCGCGCTCGACGATCCGGATGTGTCGATTCCGGAAGTTGCCGATGTCATCACGACCGACCCGTCGTTGACCGCGGCCCTGCTCAGGCTCGCCAACTCAGCCTTTTACGGCTATGCGCGCAAGGTCGAGAGCATCAACCGGGCGGTGAGCCTGATCGGCCTCGAACAGGTTCACGACCTCGTGCTCGCCACTTCGGTCACCGCGCTGTTCGCCGGAATCCGCCCGCAGCGGATGGATATGGCCCGCTTCTGGCGTGACAGCCTGCGCCGCGGTCTGCTCGCGCGCGAAGTCGCGCGGCTGGTGCGCGGCATGAGTCCCGAGCGCCTGTTCGTGGCCGGCCTGCTGGCCGACGCCGGCCACCTGGTCATGTATGTCGCCGTCCCCGACCTGATGGCGATGGTTCTCGACACGCCACTTCAGGATAACGACACCCTCCCCGACGTCGAGCGTCGGATCATCGGCTGCGACTTCGCCGAGGTCGGCGCGGCGCTGGCCGCCCGCTGGCAGCTTCCGGTCAGCTTCGGTGTGCTGATCGGCGCCCAGCTCCAGCCCCCTTCGGCGGGCGAGTATGCCGCCTCGGCGGCGCTGCTGAACCTCGTCAGCGCAGCCGCTGCGAAAGCCGGGGGCGGACCGGAACACGAATACCCGGTCCACCCCGAATCCCTGAGCCTGGCGGGCATCGATGCCGAGACGATAGAGGCCGCGCTGGAGCCGGTCGAAGCCCAGCTGGACATGATGATGAGCGTGTTCGGAACCGGTCAGTAAGACTCTGGACTGAGCAGCATTTGACGGCGCACATATCCTGCGAGGATGGCCGGACTAGACTTTTCCTGACGGATCCCCGGAAGCGATCCGGGAAGACCCGCAGGAGAAGGAGACAAAAATGCCGCATCTGATGCTGGAATACACTGACAATCTCAACGACGCCTTCAACCCGCGGCTGACGCTGTTCCGGCTGCACAAGTGCCTGACGGCAACCCATCTGTGCGGCCAGGACGAGCTCAAGAGCCGGGCGATCAAGCTCAAGGACTATCTGGTCGGCGACGGCTCCCGCGAACAGGGTTTCGTGCACCTGCGTTTCGCCCAGCGCTCGACTCACGACACCGAGCTCAAGCAGAAGGTCGTCGAGGAGCTGCACAAGCAGTTGTGCGCCTGCATAGGCACGCCATCGATTCCGATCCAGATCACGACCGAGTCGGTCGACCTCGAGCCGGAGCGCCTGTGCTATCAGAGAACCGTGCGCACTCCCGGCGACTGAGTTCCTCCGGAGCCGCCGCCCTGCCCGGGTAAGCCGGACAGGGCGCAGCGCAAGGACAAGGAAACTTCCTGGCTTCGCGAAGGTCGATGCAAAGTTGCGTCTCCTGCCCCTGCCCATGAACCGTCTCGTTTTTCTCGCGCTGCTGGCGCTGCTGCCCGCCTGTACCGATGAGGTCCGCCCCGAGCCGGGCACGGGACCTGCACTCCAGCCGGTCGCAGCGCTCGACCTGCCCCGCTATATGGGGCGCTGGTACGAGATCGCGAAGTTCCCCAACCGCTTCCAGAAGCAGTGCGCAGCCGACACCCGCGCGGAGTACCAGCTGGCCCCGGATGGCCAGGTCACGGTCACCAACAGCTGCCGCAATCAGCAGGGAAAAATCGAGCAGGCTCAGGGCGTCGCCCGCCAGCAGGGTCCGGACACCTCGCCACGGCTGCAGGTGCGCTTCGCACCCGCCTGGCTGTCCCTGATCCCCGCGGTCTGGGGCAACTACTGGGTCATCGACATCGACCCGGACTACCAGCTGGTCGCGGTCAGCGAACCCTCCCGCAACTACCTGTGGATCCTCTCCCGCACTCCGGAGGTCTCCGAGACCGCCCTCGCCGCCTTGACCGCGCGACTCCGCCACCAGGGCCTGGCGGTCGAGAAGCTGGTCAGAACCCGTCAGGCCTCGCCCCCGGACAAACCCTAAACCCACCTTTCAGCCGCAAAACAACCCATTCACAAGGAAAACGCTCGATGTCTGAACTGATCAACACGCTGCAATGGCGCTACGCGACGAAGAAAATGGATCCGGCGAAAGCCGTTCCCGAGCAGACCGTGGCCCGCATCCTCGAAGCGATCCGCCTCACCGCGACTTCGAGCGGACTGCAGCCCTTCGATGTGATCGTCGTGACCAATCCCGAACTGCGCGAGCAGATCAAGCCGCACGCCTGGAACCAGCCCCAGATCACCGAATGCTCGCACCTGCTCGTCTTCGCCGCCTGGGACAACTACACCGCTGAGCGCATCAACATGATGTTCGACCTCGTCAACGACGAGCGCGGCTTCAAGAACGAAGGCTGGGAGAACTACCGCCAGATGCTGCTGGACAGCTATACGAAGCGCGACGCCGAGACCAACTTCCAGCACGCCGCCCGCCAGGCCTATATCGGTCTGGGCACCGCGCTGATCGCCGCCGCGGAAGAGAAGGTGGACTGCACGCCGATGGAGGGTTTCGATCCGGCCAAGGTCGACGAGATCCTGAAGCTGCGCGAGCGCGGCCTGCGTTCGGTGCTGCTGCTCCCGCTGGGCTACCGCGCGGCCGAAGGCGACTGGCTCGTAGATCTGAAGAAGGTGCGCCGCACCCGCGATGAGTTTGTGATCGAGATGAAGTAAGTACGCAGCCCTGCCGGGGACGGCCTCACGCGCCCTTCCCTGGCGGCGCAGCTCACTGCCCGGCCGCGGCCTCAACCCAGCGCACAATCTCAGCCGCGGGCCGCGCGCCGCTGACCCGCGCGATCTCGCGCCCGCCCTTGACCAGAGCCAGGGTCGGAATGCTGCACACGTCGAAGCGCGCGGCGATGCGCGGGCAGGCCTCGGTGTCGAGCTTCGCGAATACAAACTGGCCTGCCAGCTGCGCGGCGGCTTCGGCGAACTGCGGCGCCATGATCCGGCAGGGGCCGCACCAGGCGGCCCAGAAGTCGATCACGACAGGCAGATCACTCTTCGCGGTCAGCGCTTCGAAATTCGCTTCATTGAGTTCGACCGGCTCATCGGTGATCAACAGCTGCTTGCATCCGCCACAATGAGGCCCGTCGACGAGACGATCCTCGGGGACTCGATTGAGCTGAGCGCAGTGGGGACAGGCGATTTGCATGACTTTCCTTTCCGTTTGGGCTACCCGCGGGGCAGCCGTCGAGGGGATGGGACCGCGAAAGGGTGAGACTGTTCAATCGTGCACGCCGCCTCGCCGGACCCCGAGCTTGACGAGGATGTCCTCCATCAGGCACCAGCGGCTCACTCCGCTCTGCAACAGATTCGCGGCAACAAAGGCCGTCAAGGCGAAAAACCACTGGCTGATGTAGATCGGGCTGGCCGGGATGGCCAGAGCCAGCGAGAGCAGCAGCAGGCTGCCGGCGATGATGCGGATCAGGCGTTCGGTCGTCATAGCGAAGCTCCTTCAGGTTGATGGCGCGCAGCGAGCGCGTAGTAGAGGACCGGGATCACGACCAGCGTCAGCAGCGTGGCCACCGCGATGCCGAAGAGCAGCGACACGGCGAGCCCGTTGAAGATCGGGTCGTCGAGGATGAACAGCGCGCCGAGCATCGCCGCGAGCGCGGTCAGGATGATCGGTTGGGCGCGCACGCCGGCCGAGTGGATCACCGCTTCGCGCAAAGGCATTCCCTGGCCGACCTGCAGGCCGATGAAATCGACGAGCAGGATCGAGTTGCGGACGATGATGCCGGCCAGCGCGATCATTCCGATCATCGAGGTCGCCGTGAACTGCGCACCCAGCAAGGCATGCCCCGGCATCACGCCGACCAGGGTCAGCGGGATCGGCGCCATGATCACCAGAGGCGTCAGATAGCTCCGGAAGTGCGCGACGACCAGCAGGTAGATCAGGATCAGGCCCAGCGCATAGGCAGCGCCCATGTCGCGGAAGGTTTCGTAGCTGACCTGCCATTCGCCGTCCCACTTGATCGCGTAGCCCCGCCAGACATCATCGGGCTGGCGGATATAGGCCTGGCCCAGCGTGCCGCCCTCGGCGAGTTTCAGGTCCTTGAGCTTCGCGCGAATCGCGAACATTCCGTACAGAGGACTGTCGAGCGCGCCAGCGATGTCGCCGAACACATAGCTCACCGGCAGCAGATCCTTGTGGCTGATCACGCGATCTCGCTCGCCGGGCACGACATCGACAAGCTCGGACAAAGCCACGGTGCGCCCGTCCTTCGTCGCGATCGGCAATTTGAGCAGGGAGCTCAGGCTGGAGAGTTTCTCGGGGGCCAGCTGCAGACGCACCGGCACCGCGTATTTGCTCTGACCATCGTGCAGATAGCTCGCCTCCGCGCCCTGCCCCGCCGCATTCAACGCCTGGGCGATCTGGGCCTGGCTCACTCCCAGCTGAGCGGCCTTGCCCTGTTTGACGCGCAGCACGAGCTGAGGCGAGCTGGCGGACTCCGAGCTGTCCGTATCGACGATGTCGGGACTCGCTTCAAACGCAGCCAGCACCTTGCTGGCGACCGAACGGCGAGCTGCATCGTCGGGGCCATAGACCTCGGCGACGATCGGACTCATCACCGGAGGACCGGGCGGCACTTCGACGACCTTGACCCGCGCGCCATGGGCCGCGGCAATCCTCTTGAGCAGAGGACGCACCGACTGCGCAATCTCGTGGCTCTTGCGGCTGCGATGGTGTTTGTCGACGAGGTTCACCTGGAGGTCGCCCAGCTCACTGGACGCGCGCAGGTAATACTGGCGCACGAGGCCATTGAAGTTGATCGGGCTGGCCGTCCCCGCATAGGCCTGATAGTCGGTGACTTCCGGGACCTTCGCCAGAGCCGCCCCCATCTCGCGCAGCACCGCCGCGGTGTCCTCCAGTGGCGTGCCGGGCGGCATATCGACGACGACCTGGAATTCGCTCTTGTTGTCGAAGGGCAGCATCTTGAGCACGACGGCCTTGAAGAGCGGCAGCGCCACCGACACCGCGATCGCCGCGGCAAGAGCGAGCCACAGCCAGCGCCGCGCGCGCTTGCCGGAGCGCGGCTCGAGGAAAGGCGTCAGCAGCGTGCGGGCGAGCCGGAGCAGCCGGCCTTCGGTGGGCTCGCTCGCATCGGCATCGCTCTTGCCGCCGTGATGCGCGCCCAGCCACTTGTTCGCGAGCCAGGGCGTCACGATGAAGGCGATCGCCAGCGAGAGCAGCATGCCCAGGCTCGAATTGATCGGGATCGGGCTCATGTAAGGCCCCATCAGACCGCTCACGAAGGCCATCGGTAGCAAGGCCGCGATCACGGTCAGCGTCGCGAGAATGGTCGGGCCGCCGACCTCGTCGACAGCGCCGGGAATGATCTCCCAGAGCGCCTTCTCCGGTTCCAGCGCGCGGTGGCGGTGGATGTTCTCGACGACGACGATCGCATCGTCGACGAGGATGCCGATCGAGAAGATCAGCGCGAACAGCGACACGCGGTTCAGCGTGAAGCCCCAGGCCCAGCTCGCGAACAGCGTCGAAGCCAGGGTCAGGATCACCGCCGAGCCGACGATTGCCGCCTCGCGCCGTCCGAGCGCGAAGCCCACCAGTGCGATCACCGACAGCGTTGCGAAAGCGAGCTTCTGGATCAGCTTGCTCGCCTTGTCGTCAGCCGTCTGGCCATAGTTGCGACTCACCGTCAGCTCGATGTTCGCCGGGATCAGCTGGTTGTGCAGCGCATCGACCCGGGCGATCACCGCGCGGGCGACATCGACCGCGTTCTCCCCCGCCTTCTTCGTCACCTGCACGGTCACGGCCGGGTATTCGGCGCCGCTCTTGCCGGCGACGCCATGCCAGACATAGCGCCCCGCCAGCGGCGCCCCGGCCTCGATCCGGGCGACGTCGGACAGGAACACCGGTTTGCCGTCGCGGCTGCCGATCACGACTTCGCCGACCTCGCGGGCATCGGCGAGGAAACTGCCGACTTCCACATGCACGAGGCGGTTGTCGGAGACGAGCTCGCCGGCCGGCAGCACCCGATTGCGCGCCTGCAAGGCCTGGGTCAGCTGATCGACCGACATGCCCAGCGCGGACAGCCGGTCGGCATCGAGCCACACATTGACCGCACTGCCGGGCCCGCCTATCGTCGAAACTTCGCGGGTGCCCTCGACCCGCTTGATCTCGCTTTCGAGCGTGTGCGCGACGCGTTCGAGCTCGAACGCTCCCGCGTCCGGATCACGGGTCCACAGCGTCAGCGCGACGACCGGCACATCGTCTATCCCCTTGGGTTTGACGATCGGCTCGCCGACGCCCAGTCCCGCCGGGAGCCAGTCCCGATTGCTGTGCAGCGTGTCGTAGAGGCGCACCAGAGCCTCGGTCCGGGCAACACCAACCTTGAACTGCACGGTCAGGATCGCGAGTCCGGGACGCGATACCGAGAAGACGTGCTCGATCCCGGCGATCTGGTCGAGCACCTGCTCGGCCGGCCCCGCGACGAGGCGCTCCACATCCGTGCTCGATGCGCCGGGGAAGGGAATCAGCACATTGGCCATCGTCACGTTGATCTGCGGTTCCTCCTCGCGCGGCGTGACCACTGCCGCGAAGATGCCCAGCAGCAACAGCACGAGCGCCAGCAGCGGGGTGATCGCATTGCGCTGGAAGTGCGCGCTGATGCGACCCGAGAGGCCAAGAGGAGAAGAGGTTTCGCTCATCGCGAGGCCCCGCTCGCCGCATCGATGCCCGCCTTGACCGGATCGAGCGCAACAAGCTCTCCCGCCCTCAAACCCGCCAGCACCTCGATCCGCTCATCGACCAGGCGCTCGCCGGTCCGGATCTGGCGCTGCTGAAACCGCCCGGCAGCGGTCCTGACATAGACGGCTGAGAGCTCCCCACGCCTGAGAACGGCCTGAGCGGGGATGGCGAGCCGCGCCGCTTCGCCGAGCGCGAAACGGGCCCGGACGAATTGCCCGGGCGCCGCCTTTACCGTGGCGGGCAGATCGATGCGCACTTCGGTCGTCCGCGTGCCCGGATCGGCGGCGGGCAGGATCGTGGTCAGCACTCCGGGAACGCGCAGCGCGCCGATCTCGACCACCGGCCGGGTTCTGGCCAGCGCCGCCCTCAGCGCAGCGGTCTGCGCCTCAGGCAGATAGGCGACCGCGCGCAAGGCACCGGGCTGGAACAGGCTGACGACGGGCTTGCCCGGCATCGCCATATCGCCCGCTTCGACGTGGGTCGCCGCGACGATGGCCGCGTAGGGCGCGCTGATCAGCGCATGGCTGCGGGTCGCGCCCGTTACTGCGGCGCCCGCGCGCAAGGCCTCGACTCGGGCCTGCTGCGCCTTGAGCTGGGCCGCGGACTGATCGACGAGGGCGGCGCTGACGAAGTTCTGCCTGGCCAAGGCCAGATTGCGGCGGTGATCGAGTTCGGCCTTGACCAGGTTCGCCTGAGCTTCGCGAATCGACGCCAGGCTGGCCGCTTCTGCCGCGCCGTACTCCCTGTCGTCGAGGCGGGCGATCAGCTGACCAGCCGTGACGGCATCGCCGGCGCGGACTGCAAGCTGCAGCACCCGCCCCTGGACCTGGGCCGATACGACGCTCTGCCGCACGGCCTGGATCGTCGCATCGGCCACATACTCACCCGCCGCGGACGAGTAGCTGACCGGCGCCACGCGCAGCGCATCCGCCGCGCTGACCGGCAAGCCCAGGCACGCCAGCAGCAAGAGGGGCAAGCTCTTCATGGTTTGGATCCTTCCGGATTTGTCTTTTATTCACTATATAACCGCATAGCGATATTTTCAAGACTTGTTCGCTCGATCGCCGCCGAGCTATCATCGAAACCACTCCCAGCAGGAAAGAACACGATCATGAGCCTCCCCGATCAAGCTATAGACCGCGTCGCGCTCTACTTCCGGGCCCTTTCCGATCCGACCCGGTTGCGCATCCTCAATGCGCTGCGCGTGCGCGAACGCTCGGTCGGAGAGCTGACCGAGCTGGCCCAGTGCAGCCAGGCCAATATCTCCAAACACCTGAAAGTGCTCGCAGACACTGGAATCGTCACCCGCACCGCGCACGGCACATCGACGATCGTCAGCGTTGCCGATCCGGCGATCTATGAGCTGTGCGAGCTGGTCTGCGGCTCGGTCGAGCGCGGACTCGAAAAGGACGTCGCGCTTCACCTGGCGCTCTCCGCCGCGCGCAGCGACGAGCGGGGCTGAAGCTCGCGGCCAGACAGCATTTTCTTGGCTTTTTTGACCGTCAATACTAGAAATACGCGTAGCTCAAACGACGGTGCGGCTGAACGATGCAGACCTGCTGCACGGCATCAGGCACGCGTCTGCGCAGTTCTGGCACTCAAACATGGCCAAGGAGAACGGCATGACCCGAAGCACCCTGTTGGCAGCAACCCTTCTCGCTTCCCTGATCGCCTTCCCCGTCCTGGCCCAGCAAAGCCAGGGCATGGGTCGAGGCATGATGGGCGGTGGCGGATGGCGGTGCGGCAGCGACAACGTCGCAGGCTGGAAGATGATGACTCCGGAAGAGCGCACCGAGCACCGGAACAAGATGCGCAGCATGAAGAGCTACGACGAGTGCGTCGCCTATCAAGGCGAGCACCACAAGCTGATGGAAGGACGCGCCAAGGAAAAAGGCGTCAGCCTGCCGGCGCCGCGTGCGAACGCCTGCGACCAGATGAAGGCGCGCGGCTTCTTCAAATAAGTCCGGACTGAACCCAAGCCGGAGCGGGCGCGCTCGCGCCCGCCCGTCCCGACGCCTCCCGCGCGAGTCCGCGCAGCCGCTTCTGCCGGCCCCTCCCCTGACGCGCGTGGACATGACCGTCCGCGCCAGAAGCAACGCCTACAATATCTCCGTTTGGTTTTTATCACCTTATAGTGATATAGTACAAAAACGATAACGGAGTGTCCTATGAATATCCTCATTGTGGGTGGTGTCGCGGGTGGCGCAACGGCTGCGGCCCGCATCCGTCGTGACGACGAAAACGCCCGGATCGTTCTGGTCGAACGCGGCCCCTATATCAGCTTTGCAAACTGCGGCCTGCCCTATCACCTGTCCGGCGTGATCGCCGAGCGCGACCAGCTGCTGGTCAGCTCGGAAGAGGCATTCGAGGCACGCTACGCGGTCGATGTCCGCGTGCGGACCGAGGCGATAACGATCGACCGCTCGGCGAAGACCGTCCGTCTGCGCGAGCTCGCGACCGGCAAGGAATACGACGAGGCCTATGACCGTCTGCTGCTCTCGCCCGGCGCCGAACCGATCCGTCCCCGCCTTCCCGGGATCGACTCGGACTACGTCTTCGGCCTGCGCAACATCCCGGATCTGGACCGGATAATCGAACACCTCCAGACCCGCAAGCCGCGTCGCGCCGTCGTCATCGGCGGCGGCTTCATCGGCATCGAAGTCGCCGAGAACCTGCACGAACGCGGCCTGCAGACCACGCTGGTCGAAGGGGCCGAGCAGATCCTCGCGCCGCTCGACGTCGAGATGGCGGCTATCGTGCATGGCCACCTCCGCGACAAGAACATCGAGCTCTATCTGTCCGACAAGGTCGACCGCTTCGAGGACAAGGACGATCACACGCTGGTCTTCCTAGCGAGCGGCAAGCGGCTGCAGGCCGACCTCGTCGTGCTCGCGATCGGCGTGCGCCCGGAGACGACGCTGGCGCGCGCCTGCGGCCTGCAGCTCGGCACGAGCGGCGGCATCAAGGTCAACGAGTATCTGCAGAGCTCGGACGAAGCGATCTATGCGGTCGGCGACGCGATCGAAGTCACCCAGACCATAGCCGGACACGCGGCACTGATTCCTCTGGCGGGGCCGGCGAACCGCCAGGGGCGGATCGCCGCGGACAACATCGTTTTCGGGAACACCCGAAGCTATCGGGGCACGCAGGGCACGTCGATTCTGAAGGTCTTCGACCTCGCCGCGGCGGCCACCGGACTCAACGAAAAGGCGCTGATCGCCGCGGCCATCCCCTACCGCAGCGCGATCACCCACGGCGGCTCGCACGCGAGCTACTACCCGGGAGCCATGTCGATCACGCTGAAACTGCTCTATTCGCCGGAAGGACGGATCCTCGGCGCCCAGGCGGTCGGCGCCGACGGCGCGGACAAACGCATCGACGTCATCGCCACCGCGATTCACGCCGGACTCACGGTCGAGGACCTGACCGAGCTCGAACTCGCCTATGCACCGCCCTATGGCTCGGCCAAGGATCCGGTCAATATGATCGGCTATGTGGCCGCCAACGTTCTCGACGGGACCCACGAGCAGATCGACTGGCGCGCGCTCAAAGACACCGATCCCGCATCGCTCCAGCTGATCGACGTGCGGACCGCGGAGGAATTCGAACTCGGCACGATCCGCGGCGCCCGCCATATCGATCTCGACCATCTGCGCGGGCAGCTCGGCCAGCTCGATGCGCACGCGCCGACCGTCGTGTTCTGCCAGATCGGTCTGCGCGGCTATCTGGCCTACCGGATCCTCAAGCAGTCGGGCTTCACCGATGTCCGAAACCTGTCGGGGGGATACAAGACCTATTCGTGGGCCGTGAATGAGCAGGCGAACCCGGACATCTTCGACTACGAGAACATCAAGCACCGCGATCCCGACGAGATCGAGGCCGAGGCAGGCGGCAACCCGTGCGCGCTCGTCGCCCATGCCGGCAAGCGCCACAGCCTCGACGCGGTGGGCCTGCAGTGCCCGGGCCCGATCATGAAAACCTGGCGTGCAGCCGAAGCGATGGAAGCGGGCGAAGAACTCGAGGTGATCGCGTCGGATCCCGCGTTCGCGCGCGACATCAAGGCATGGGCCAAAAAGACCGGCAATGAGCTGCTTTCCGTCGAGACCGCAAAAGGACGGGTCACGGCGCTGATCCGCAAAAGCAAGGCCGGCGCTCCGGCTTCGGCGGCACAGCCGGCCGCCTCAGCGTCCCGCGAGAAGACGACTCTGGTCGTATTCTCGGGTGATCTGGACAAGGTCATGGCCAGCCTGATCATCGCCAACGGCGCGCTGGCGATGGGCAAACCGGTCAGCCTCTTCTTCACTTTCTGGGGCCTCAATGTGCTGCGTCGGACGGACGCACCCAAACTGGGCAAACCCTTGATGGACAGGATGTTCGGCGCGATGATGCCCGCCGGAGTCGGCAAGCTGAACTCGATCACCAAGATGAACTTCGCCGGCTTGGGCGCCTGGTTGATCCGCAAAGTCATGCGCGACAAAGGCGTTCAGACCCCGGAAGCGCTGCTGAAGAGCCTCGTCGACGGCGGCGCGCAGCTGATCGCCTGCACGATGTCGATGGACGTGATGGGCATCCGCCGCGAAGAGCTGATCGACGGCATCGAGCTCGGCGGCGTCGCGGCCTTCCTCGGCGAAGCCCAGGAGTCGGGCACGACGCTCTTCATCTAGCCAGTCCTGTCCGGCTGGCGTCAAAAAACCCGCAGAGCCTCAGGCTTTGCGGGTTTTTGTCATTTCTGGCGGAAGCGGTGAGATTCGAACTCACGAACGGTTGCCCGTTGCCGGTTTTCAAGACCGGTGCAATCGACCACTCTGCCACGCTTCCTTGCCTCCCGACTGAGCGCCCCCTCTACTGAGATGGGTCGGCCCGCCGGGGAATCCCGGCTGGATGCGGCCTCGCACACGAACTTACAGACGAAACCGGCAACGGGAAGATTTGTAGTTTACCATGAGCACTGCCGTTGCCCGCTGAAACTTCCAGAATGAAGGGTGGTCTCAGCCAACGCGGTCTTTCAAGGAGAACAGAGGATGCAATTCGAAAATCTGCAAACCCCCGCAGCAAGCTATGCGCCCGCGCGCAACCGCGTGCTGCGCAACACTTACATGCTGCTTGGCCTGTCGATGATTCCGACGGTGCTGGGCGCGATGATCGGCGTGCGGACCGGCTTTTCCTTCTTCGCCGGCAGCCCGATGATCGGCTTCCTGGCCTTCCTGGCGATCGCCTTCGGCTTCTTCTACGGAATCCAGCGTTTCAAGAACAGCGGCGTCGGCGTCGCGCTGCTGCTCGGCTTCACGCTGTTCATGGGGCTGATGCTCTCGGGCATCCTGCGCTACACGCTGCACTTCTCGAACGGCGCCGAGCTGATCGCGCTGGCCGCGGGCGGCACCGGCGCGATCTTCGTGACGATGGCCGGCATCGCGACCGTGTCGAAGCGCGATTTCTCGAACCTGGGCAAGTTCCTGTTCGCCGGCATGATCCTGGTTCTGCTGGCTTCGCTCGCGAACATCTTCCTGGCCCTGCCGGCGCTGACGATCGCGGTCTCGGTGCTGTGCGTCGCGATCTTCTCCGCCTACATCCTTTACGACGTGCAACAGGTCGTCAATGGCGGCGAGACGAACTACGTGATCGCAACGCTGCAGATCTACCTCGACGTCTACAACGTGTTCGTGCACCTGCTGAGCCTGCTCGGCATCTTCGGCGGCAACCGCGACTGATTCGCACTGAAGTACAAAAAGGGCAACCCGCGGGTTGCCCTTTTTTGTCCACGGCCCGGAGCGGGTTCATGCGCGCTCGAACAGCGCGATCGACTCGACGTGGGAGGTATGCGGGAACATGTTCGCGACTCCGGCGCCGAGCAGCCGATAGCCTTTCTCGTGGATCAGCACCGCGGCATCGCGGGCCAGCGTGGCCGGGTTGCACGAGACATAGACGATGCGCGATGGCGAATTCTCGCCCAGCGCCTTGATGACCGCGATCGCGCCTTCGCGCGGCGGGTCGATCAGCAGCTTGTCGAGCGGTCCGAGCGCCGCGAGGCTCTCGGGCGTCGCTTCGAAGAGGTTGGCGACCTGAAACTCGCTGCGCTCGGCGAGGCCGTTCGCAGCGGCATTGAGAGCCGCCCGTTCGACCAGCGCCTGGCTGCCTTCGACGCCGATCACGTGCGCGCCGCGGCGGCTGATCGGCAGGCTGAAATTGCCCAGACCGCAGAACAGATCGGCGATCCGTTCGCCGGGCCGCGGGTCGAGCAGCTGCATTGCGCGGCGAATCAGCAGGCGGTTGATCGCGACATTGACCTGGGTGAAGTCGGTCGGCCGGAAAGCGAGCCGCAGGTCGAACTCGGGCAGCGTGTAGTGAAGCAGTCGGTCGGCATCGGGGTCGATGGGGTGAACCGTGTCCGGCCCTCCGGGCTGCAGCCACATCGAGAAGCCCGAAGTCTCGCCGAAGCGCTTCAGGATCTCGATGTCCGAGGCTTCGAGCGGCAGCAGGTTCCTCAGCACCAGCACCTTCTGTTCGTCGCCGAAAGCGATCTCGATCTGCGGAATCCGATCGGGCACCGACATACTGGCTAGCAGCGCGCGCAGATCCAGCAACTTGTGCCCGACTTCGGGCGGCAGGATCTCGCAGGAGCGCATGTCGGCGATATAGCTGCTGCGCCGTTCGTGGAAGCCGACCAGAACGCCGCCCTTTTTCGGCACGTCGCGCACGCCGATCCGCGCACGGTAGCGGTAGCCCCAGGTCGGACCGTAGATGGCCGGAAAGACGACTTCCGGACGGATCTGCGCGATGTGCCAGAGGGAATCCTCGAGCACGCGCTGCTTGACGGCAACCTGGGCCGAAGGCTCCAGGTGCTGCATCGAGCAGCCTCCGCAGACCCCGAAATGCGCACAGCGCGGCGAAACTCTCTGGGAGCTGGGCTTGAGAATGCTCTGGGCGGTGGCCAGTTCGAAGCTGGGCTTGCGCCGATAGCTCGCGTACTCGACCTTCTCTCCAGGCAGGGCACCCTCGACGAAGATCGTCTTGCCTTCCTGGCGAGCCACTCCCTTGCCTTCATGATCGAGCGATTCGATGGTGACGACCGGCATGTTCTCAGTCCGCAAAAACTGTGCATTTTATCAGCCATTGAAGCCGCGCTGATGGCTGATCTTTTGTCTAGGCAGCCACCCCCCTAACAAACAGATGCAGTTTTTTTTCAACAGGCGTAGACTCCCGCAATCAGTTCGCCGATGGCGGTCTGATCGCGACTCTCACCAGGACGACTTGGTCGCCCGAAGAGAATCTCGATGGCATGTTCCCCATTTCAGGAATCATGTTATGATTGGCAAGTTGGTTGGGCACCCAGCTCGGCCGGCAATGAATAAGTAGTAAATGTTTATCTCTATCGATAAGGGAAACCCACAAATGTACAAGTCTATCCTCGTTGCAGCCCTCCTGGCCCTGGCCGTGACCGCTTGCGGCAAGAAAGAAGAAGCTGCTCCCGCCGTTGAAGCTTCCGCCCCCGCTGTTGAAGCTTCCGCTCCGGCTGCTGAAGCTTCCGCTCCTGAAGCTGACGCTTCCGCTCCGGCTGCCGACGCTTCGGCTCCTGAAGCTGACGCTTCCGCCGCCAAGTAATCTCCGGATTGCTTGAAGCGAAAGCCGGCCCTCGGGCCGGCTTTTTCTTTGCCTGTCGCTTGTTTGCCCGTCACCTCGCGCGCAAACAAAAACGGCCGCCGGGTTTCCCGGGCGGCCGTTTCAATATCCGATTCCGTTTTACTTGAGCTGTTCGAAAAGCAGCTTCAGGACCTTGTTCGCATCGTCGCTCTTGTCCAGATTCCCGTCCTTGTCGAGGATGCGGACCTGCGAGAGCTTCGTATCGCCCTTGACGAAAACGCGGTAGCTCGCCCCAACGGGCAGGGCGCCGGGTTTGACTTCCTGAACAGGGACTTCCGTGCTCTCGCCAAACTTGAGCCAGGAGAACCAGCCGCCCTCTTCCTTCTTCTTCGCGGCGGGCGCCTTGGAACCGGCAGCTCGCACGTCGTAGATACCCAGAGTGCTGTCCCTCTCCTCGACCAGCAAGCCGCTGCGATCCAGAGCCAGACCCACCTGACGCCAGGCCTGTTCGATCGGATCAGCGAAGACCAGCACGGCACCGCCATCGGTCGCACGTTCGAAGCGGGCGTGATCGGTCGCTTGAACCGTCATCATCAGCTCGCGGGCACGGTCTTCCTTCAGACCCAGGCTCAGCATCATCTTGCGCAGCATCTCGGCTTCGAGCCCCGGATCGGAGGGGCGCCACTCCCAGCGACTGCTGTCCTTCTGGGCGCCGACCAGCACTTCTTCAAGCCCGCGGTGGCTGATGAAGATTTCGACGGTGCCCGCCTTCAGACCCGGTTCGATCCGGGCGCGATAGCGGTCCTTCTCCGGCGACGTATAGGCGCCATCCCAGACCTTGCTGATCACTTCGCGGACGATGTCGTTCTTGATCTTGGCGCGATTCTCGACCCAGTCGGTTTCGAGCAGGCCCAGTTCGGGGCTGTCGACGGTCAGCGTGAAGCCGTTGTCGAGCCAGAACTGGCGCATGCGCGTCCAGACCTGCTCAGGCGTCCCCGGAACGATCAGCCAGCGCTCGTTGCCTGCCCGCCCTATGCTCAGATTCCCGATCTCGGGCAGAACGCCCAGCGATGCGGAAGAGGCTCCCGCCATCCCGGTCAGCTTGTTGCCGGCCTGAAAGTCGGAGAAGGTCGTCGAAGCACTCTCACCTTCGAGCGCATAACGCTCGTCACGCCCCGGGCGGGTCAGATCCGGCGGCACTTCCAGCGCGGTCGGCCGCTGCCGGGCACCACTCTTGTAGTCGATCTTGCTGGCGTCAGTGACGGTCTGATTGATGCTGGAACAGGCTCCGACTGCGAACAGTACGCACAGGGGAGCCATCTGGTAACGCAGTTTCTTCATGGAACGCCTTTCTTCAGGCCTGAATACCGGCCTGGCGCAAGGCCCCGGCGAGTTTCGAGTGATTGACTTCGGACAAGGGGGTCAGAGGCAGGCGGATGCCGCGGGAGATCCGCCCCATCCTCTCCAGAGCCCACTTGACCGGAATCGGATTCGGTTCGCAGAACAGATGGCGATGCAGCCCCGCCAGACGGGCATTGATTTCCCGCGCGGGCTTCACGTCAGCCGCCAGAGCCGCGGCGCACATCTCGTGCATCGCGCGCGGAGCGACGTTGGCGGTCACCGAGATCACGCCATGGCCGCCGAGCAGCATGAAGGCAAGCGCGGTCAGATCGTCG
Organism: Niveibacterium terrae; assembly: GCF_048213115.1. GTDB lineage: Bacteria > Pseudomonadota > Gammaproteobacteria > Burkholderiales > Rhodocyclaceae > Niveibacterium > Niveibacterium terrae. Next base: position 2,784,657 of record NZ_CP172404.1, read on the forward strand.
CCGCTGTACAGCGCAAAACCCTCGGGCGCGCGCAGGATCAGCTCAAGGCCGCGGTCGATCGCGCCGGTCGCATCCTTGATGCCGACGATGTTTGGCACTTCGGCGAGCCGCAGCACCGTGTCGTTGCACATGTCGGCACCGGTGCGGCCAGGCACGTTGTACAGGTAGAGCGGCAGATCAACCGCTTCCGCGATCGCGCGGAAGTGCTGGTACATGCCTTCCTGGGTCGGCTTGTTGTAGTAGGGAACGACCGACAGGCCCGCCAGAGCGCCGGCTTCCTTCGCGAAGCGCGTCAGCTCGATCGCTTCCCGGGTCGAGTTTCCACCGGTCCCGGCGATCACCGGAACACGCCCGGCCGCACATTTGACCGCGAAAGAGATCAGCTGGCTGTGTTCCTCGACATCGACGGTCGGAGATTCTCCGGTCGTACCGACGATGACGATCCCGTCAGTGCCTTCGGCGACGTGCCAATCGATAAGCTCTTTCAAGCGCGCAAGGTCAATGCTTCCATCCTCGTGCATCGGAGTGACCAGAGCCACAAGCGAACCGGTAATCATGCGAAAGCCGCCAGATTGAAAAGTGTGGATTCTAGCGCATCCAGCCAGAGTCCAAGCGATCCGGCTTACAAGTCCTCACGTTTGCGCACCGATGAGTCGGAAAGCCGATTCCGCACAAGGAAGAGGCCTGCCGCCTCGAGCACAATCTGCACTATCCTACCGGCATGACGCCCGAAGACGCTCTGTCCGTTTCCCGTGCCAGCCAGCTGGCAAACTCGATCTGCACCGCCGTCGGCCTGCACATTCTCGGCAAGCCGACCGAGATCCGGCTCGCCGTCGCCTGCCTGCTCGCTGACGGGCATCTGCTGATCGAGGACGTGCCCGGAGTCGGCAAGACCACGCTGGCACGCGCGCTCGCCGAAGCCTGCGGCCTCGCTTGGCACCGCCTGCAGTTCACGAGCGACATGCTCCCGACCGACCTGCTCGGCGTTTCGGTCTGGGAGAGCCACTCCGCGCAGTTCGTGTTCCGGCCCGGCCCCCTCTTCGCCGAGCTCGTGCTTGCCGACGAAATCAACCGCGCCCCGCCCAAAACCCAGAGCGCTCTGCTCGAAGCGATGGAGGAAGGGCGGGTCTCGGTCGAAGGCGAAACCCGGCCGCTACCCTCGCCCTTCTTCGTCATCGCGACCCAGAACCCGACCTGGCACGCCGGCACTTTCCCTCTGCCCGAATCCCAGCTCGACCGCTTCCTGATGCGCCTGTCGCTGGGCTATCCGCCCGAGGAAGCCGAAGTCGCGCTGCTCTCGGGTTCGCCCGGAGCGCGCCGGCTAAGCCTCGCCCCTGTGGTGGATAGAGCCATCCTGCTCGCGCTGCAGGCGAGCTGCGCCAACATCCACGCCAGCGAAGCGATTGCCCGCTACATCCGCCGGCTGCTCGAAGCGAGCCGGCTCAACGCCGAGTTCTCGCTGGGCCTGTCGCCCCGGGCCGGTCTCGCGCTGCTCTCGGCGGCCCGCGCTCTGGCCCTGCTCGAAGGCCGCGACTTCGTCGCGCCCGAGGACGTGCAACAGGCCTGGCTCCCCGTCGCCGGACACCGGATCACCGGCCGCGACGGCCTTCCTGCGCCCGAAGCCGCCGTTGCGGCGCTGCTCGCCGCGACGCCGATAGAGTGAAGCGCCCGTCGCTGTCCGCGTTGCGCGAAGCCCTGCAGCAGTGGATGCTGCGCGGGCGCCGCAGCGAGGCTCTGCCGATCGAGGTGCCGCAGAGGCGGGTCTATATCGTGCCGACCCGCGAAGGCCTGAGCTTCGCCGCGCTGCTGCTCGCGATGCTGATCGCGAGCCTCAACTACAACCTGGCGCTGGGATTCCTGCTGAGCTTCTCACTGGCCGGAATCGCCCAGGTCTGCCTGCTCAGGACTCACCGCAACATCAACGGCCTGATCCTCGCGAGCGCCCGCAGCGCAAATGCGCATCAGGGCGGCGTGCTCGGTTTCGCGCTCGTCTTCGCCGATCGGGCGCAGCGCGCGCGCGAAGCGCTGGAGCTGATCGACGCGAAAGGCTACCGGCTGGGCTTCTCGATCGCCGCAGGCGGCTTCACCCAGGTCGAACTCGCGCTCACCGCGCGCCGCCGCGGCAGGCAGAGCCTGGGCCGGATACGCATCGAGACCCGCTTCCCGCTCGGCCTCTTCCGCGCCTGGACCCTGCTCGAACCGGATGTAGCGGCGTGGGTCTACCCGAGCCCGGAGGCCAAAGCGCCTCCACCCCCGCTTCACGGCAGCGGCGCCAGCGCTTCGCGCACGCCCGCGCCGGGCACCGACAGCTTCGATTCGCTGCGCCCCTATCAGCCCGGAGACCCGCTGCGCGCGATCGCCTGGAAACGCCTCGCGCGCGGCGATGCGCCCGCCAGCAAACTGTTCAGTTCGGAAGAGAGCGGCGAGCTGCGCCTCACCTGGCTGGACTGCCAGGCGCTTCCCGGCACCGAAGCGCGGCTCTCGCGGCTGTGCGCCTGGGCGCTGGAAGCCGAGCGCAGCGGCCGCAACTGGTCCCTGAGCCTGCCCGGAACCCTGCTCGCGATGAGCCGCGGCCCCACCCATCTGAGTGCCGCGCTCGAAGCGCTGGCAAGCTTCCCTGCCTCCGATGAGCGATAAGACTCCGGTCCTGGACCTCCTCTCGCAGCGTTGGGCCTGCGCCGCGGTCGCCGCGAGCGTGCTGCCGCTGATCATGATCCTCGGCTTCGACACCGGCACGCTGGCCTTGCTGCCCCTGGCCGTGCAGATCGCCCGACTCGCGCTGCGTCGCACCGCACCGCTCTCGCGCCTGCTGCCAGCGGCGCTGGCCATCAGCACCGCGGTCGCGGTTTTCGCGCAGCACGGCACGCTGTTCGGCCGCCAGGCCGGACTCGCGCTGCTCGCCAGCCTCGCCTGCCTGAAGCTGCTCGAATCGCGCACGCGCCGCGACCTGCACGTCGCGGTCCAGCTCTGCTTCTTCCTCCAGCTCGGCTACTTCCTGCATGAACAGAGCCCGCTGACCGCGCTGCTGGCCGCGGCGAGCTGCCTCACCTGCCTTGCCGCGCTGCTGCGCGTCGAACAGGCGAGGCTCGGCTTTGCGGTCGCGCTGCGCGGCAGCGGCCGTCTCTTGCTGATCTCGCTGCCGCTGACCGCCGCACTCTTTCTGTTCTTTCCCCGCCTCGACCAACCTCTGTGGGGGCTTCCCACCGACGAGGCGAGCGCCCGCACCGGGCTCTCGAACGACATGAGCCCGGGTTCCATCGCCGATCTGTCGCTGTCGAGCGAGATCGCTCTGCGCGCTGAATTCCCTGGCCCCATCCCGCTCCCGAGTCAGCGCTATTTCCGCGGCCCGGTCCTGACCGACTTCGACGGCCGGACCTGGAAAAGCGCGCCCGACTCGGACCGCCCCCTGCCCCCTGCCACCGCTCCCGCCACTCTGCGCTACACGCTGACGCTCGAAGCGCACCGCCAGCGCTGGCTGCTCGCGCTCGAACAGGCCGTCCCGCAGCCGGGGCAGCTGCTGAGCCGGGACCACGCGCTGCTCACGCCTGCCCCGGTCAAGGACAGGATCCGGGTCGCAATCGGCAGCCGCCCCGACGCGGGCATTCCCGACGAGAGTCCCGAGCGCCTCAAGCGCGCGCTCGCGCTGCCTGCGGGTTTCAATCCGCGCACCCTCGCGCTGGGTCAGAAGATCCGCCAGCAGCACCCCGATCCGTTCGATCGTCTTGCCGCCGCCCGCGCCTTCCTGCGCTCAGGCCATTATCAATACACGCTCAGGCCCCCTCTGCTGGGCCAGAACAACGTCGACGAATTCCTGTTCTCGACCCGTCAGGGATTTTGCGAGCACTTCGCCGGCGCCTTCACGGTGCTGATGCGCGCGTCAGGCGTGCCCGCCCGCGTCGTGACGGGTTACCAGGGCGGCGAGATCAACCCGGTGGACCGCAGCCTGATGGTGCGCCAGTCCGATGCGCACGCCTGGACCGAAGTCTGGCTGCCGGGCAAGGGATGGCTCAGACAGGACCCGACCGCGATCGCGGCCCCGCAGAGAATCGACGCCGGAATGATCGCGGCGCTGCGCGACCGGACCGCGTTGCCGGTGCTGACACGGCTGGACAGCGACTTGCTCCGCTCGCTGCGCAGCCGGCTCGACGCGCTCGATCACGCGTGGAACACCTGGGTGCTCGGCTACAATGGCCTGCGCCAGAGAGAGCTTCTGGGGCAGCTGGGCTTCCCTGACGCGGACTGGCGGATTCTCGCCGCCGCGCTCAGCGTCTCAGCGCTGCTCTGGCAAGCGCTGGTCTGGTTCTTCTCGCGGAACAGAGCCCCCAAGCCCCTGCCGATCCAACGCAGCTGGCATAAACTGTGCCGGTATCTGGCAAAGCAGGGCTTCGTTGCGCTCAGCTCCGAAGGGCCGCTGGACTACGCCGCGCGCGTGATCCGGACGCGCCCCGAGTGGCAGCAAACCCTCCCTGTGCTGGCGCTGCGCTATGCGCGCCTGCGCTTCGCCCCCCCCAACCCGGCAGACAGCCCCGAACAATTCGAACAGGCAATCAGAAAATGGATATCCGAACCCTCGGCGCGCTGAGCGCGCTCCTTCTCATCAGCCCGGCCGCCCCCGCCGAAGAAACTTCGGCCACGCCCTATGCCGAGCGCACCGACGTGCGCGCCTTCGCGCACGAGCTGGCGAAGCGCGAAGGCCTCGACGAAGCAAAGATCCTCGCCTCGCTGTGCGAAGCCCGCTTCCAGCCTTCGGTGATCAAGGCGATCCTGCCGCCCGCGAGCCCGGCATCGCGCTCCTGGGTTCGCTACCGCGCCCGCTTCCTCGATCGTCCGCGCATCACCGGCGGTCTCGGTTTCTGGCAGATCTATTCCGATGCGCTCACGCGCGCTGAAAAGCAGTACGGAGTCCCGGCCGAGATCATCGTCGCGATCATCGGCATCGAGAGCATCTACGGCCGCGGCCCCGGCAATTACCAGACCCTGTCCGCGCTCGCGACGCTGGCCTTCGACTATCCGCCGCGCGCCGAACTGTTCCGTCAGGAGCTCTCCGAGCTCTTCCTGCTTGCCCGCGACCAGAGCCGCGATGTCGCATCGTTCAAAGGCTCCTACGCCGGCGCGATCGGCCTGCCCCAGTTCATGCCCAGCAGCATTCGCCGCTTCGCGATCGACTTCGACGCCGACGGGAAAATCGATCTCGAGATGAATCCGGTCGATGCGATCGGCTCGGTCGCGAACTTCCTGAACAAGCACGGCTGGAAGAACGGCGAGATCGCGGCGCTGCCGGCCAGGGTATCGGACGCGCAGAACGCGGCGGCGGCGATAGAGGGCGGAATCGTCCCGCGCTACAGCCGGACCGAACTCGCCCGCCTCGGGATCAGCGCCGACACTCCGCTCACCGTCGACGCCCCCGCAGCGCTGATCGATCTGCCTTCACCCGAAGCCGCGACCGAATACTGGCTGGGCTACGCGAACTTCTACGTGATCACCCGCTACAACCGGTCGAGTTTCTATGCGATGTCGGTGCTGCAGCTCGCCCGCGCGCTGCGCACCGAACACGACCAGCAGCCTTGATCAGAACAGCACGTCGCGCGAAACCCCCCGGCGCTTGAGGATGCGCCGGAGCTGAGAGAGCGCTTCAAGCTGGATCTGGCGAACCCGCTCCCGGGTCAGCCCCAGCTGCAGCGCGAGCTCTTCGAGCGTCTGGATCTCGACTTCATCCATCCCGTAGCGGGCACCGATAACGAGGCGCTGCTTCTCGCTGAGCTGGGATATCCAGTAACGGACCAGCTGCTCGATCTCGCCGTTCTGGATTTGCTCCTCCGGCCCTTCCGACAGATCGTCGGCGAGCGATTCGCCAATCGACAGGTTCGGGTCGATGTCGAGCGGTGCATCGAGCGAGGCCGTGTGTTCATTGAGGGACAGGATGTGGCGGACCGCCTCGACGGGCCGCGACAAGCGCATCGCGACCTGATCGAGGCTTGCCGAACCGTGGCTCGATTCGAGTGCCCGCTGGGCGCGCAGAACCTGGTTGAGCTCCTTGACCACATGAACCGGCAGCCGGATCGTCCGCGACTGATTCATGATCGCCCGCTCGATGTTCTGCCGGATCCACCAGGTGGCATAGGTCGAGAAGCGAAAGCCGCGCTCGGGATCGTATTTCTCGAGCGCGTGGATCAGTCCGAGGTTGCCCTCCTCGACCAGGTCGAGGAGCGGAATGCCGCGATTGAGGTAATGCTTGGCGATATTCACAACCAAGCGCAGGTTGTGCTCGATCATCTTCTGCCGCGCCGAGAAATCGCCCTTCCTCATCCGCCGGGAGAGTGAGACTTCCTCCTCGGCGGTCAGCAGCGGGTTGGCCCCGATCTCGTTCAGATAGATCTGGGTGACATCGTTGAGAAATTCGTTTTCAGGAGGAGCGGGCGCAGGTTCCGCCTCGAAAGCCTCGATCTCTGGCGGGAGATCCGGCTCTTTTTCTTCCTCTTCGTCGAAATAGGCCGGATCGTACATATCCCCCCCACCCTATTAGCGCTTCGGTAGATATCTCAATGGATCTACGGGTTTCCCCTGGCGACGGATTTCGAAGTGAAGCTTGGCTCGATCGCTGTCGCTATCCCCTAGGATCGCGATCTCCTGGCCCTTTTTGACCACTTGCCCTTCCTTGACCAGAATCTTCTGGTTATGGGCATATGCGCTCAAGAACATCGCGTCATGTTTGATGATGACGAGATTTCCGTAACCGCGCAAGCCGGCTCCGACATAAACAATCTTTCCTGCTCCAGCGGCGTGAACGGCCTCTCCCAGCGTGCCCGCGATGTCAAGACCTTTATTGCTCGCATCGTTGAAAGTTCCCACAATCTTGCCAGGCACCGGCCATGCCCAATCAATATCGGCATCGCCACGCGGTTCGCTCGCGGCGGGCGACTTCGGCGGTTCGGCAACTTTGTTTTCAGGACGCGCTTCGCTGACTGCGACTTTCGGGCCCGTGCCCGCCTCGGCCTTGATCGCGGCGGCGAGCGCCTGATCGGAATAAGCGACTTTCCCGCCGCGCGGCTCGCGCTTGAGACCCTCTTCGCCATGGGCGGGAGGCTCGGCGCGCACGGGACGGGCGTCGATCGGCCGCGTTTCGAGTACCGGCCTGGCCGACACACCTTCCGGCGGCACGACGCGGAGCTCCTGACCGACCAGGATCAGGTTGGGGTTGTCGAGCTTGTTCCAGCCAGCGATGTCGCGCCAGTCCTGGCCGTGCTCGAGCGAAATGCTGATCAGCGTGTCACCCTTCTTGACGATGTAATGACCGGGTCTGGCGACCGGCGCGGGCTCGGCGGCACGGGCGTCCTGGGACGCGTTCGGACGCGCGGCTCCGGTGGAGCGCTCCTCCACCGGAGCGCGCGTCGCCGTCGAACAGGCTGCCAGCATCAGCAGCAGCAAAAGAGGAGAGGTAAAGCCTTTCATTCGGTTCCTGTCAGCAAAGGGACGAAACGGACGGGATCGTAGCGCGTTTCCTTGAAACTGCCGCCCGGGGTGCGCTCGATCAGCAGCAGATACTGCTCGATCTCGCCGACCGGCAAGACCATCCTGCCGCCCGGCGCCAGCTGGGTCAGCAACGCTTTCGGAATGACCGGAGCGGCCGCGGCGAGGATGATCGAGTCGAAGGGGGCGGCCTCGATGAGGCCCACGCTGCCATCCGCGTATTTCAATCTCAGGTTGGGAAGGCGCAAGGGCCTCAGATTCTCTTTGGCGCGGTCGAGCAGCGCCTTGATCCGCTCGACCGAATACACTTCCGGCGCGACGCAGGCCAGCACCGCGGCCTGGTAGCCGCAGCCGGTTCCGACCTCGAGCGTGCGTCCCAGCTCCCGCCCCGCCCCCAGCAGTTCGATCATCCGCGCGACGACATAGGGCTGGGAGATCGTCTGCTGGCAGCCCAGCGGCAGCGAGGTGTCCTCGTAGGCCCGGGTCGCCAGAGCCTCCTGGACGAACTGGTGCCGGGGAATCTGGTTCATTGCGCGCAGCACCCGCTCGTCGCGGACGCCTTCTTCGCGCAGGCGCTCGACCATCCGGGCGCGGGCCCGAACCGATGTCGTTGATGAGGAATGTGGATGAGAGTTCATCGGGCAAAGCGCTCCGACCAGAGGGCCATTTGCCCGAAGTGAGTCAAATCGATCTGCAGCGGCGTCACCGACACGAAGCCGGCGGCCACCGCATGAAAATCCGTTCCATCCCCGGCATCCTGGACCGCGCCGACCGCGCCGACCCAGTAGATCGGCTCGCCCCGCGGATTCTTCGCGCAGACGACTGGTTCGGACTGATGGCGACGGCCCAAACGGGTCAACTGCCGGCCATTCAGTTGATCAAAGGGAAGATCGGGGACATTGACGTTGAGCAGAAAGCCGCCCTGAAGCTCCCATTGTCTCGCCTCTTCGAGCAGGTCGAGGACGACGCGCGCGGCGGTCGCGAAATACTGCGCATCGCGACCGACCAGCGAAACCGCGATCGCCGGAATCCCGAGCAAAAAACCCTCCATCGCCGCGGCGACGGTTCCCGAGTAGATCGTGTCGTCGCCCATGTTGGCGCCGTGGTTGATTCCGGAGATCACGAGTTCGGGCCTCTGCGGCAGAAGACCGGTCACCGCGAGGTGCACGCAGTCGGTCGGCGTGCCGTCGACGAAGCGGTAGCCATTGCCGGCCCGGCGAACCGACAGCGGACGGTCCAGGGTCAGCGAATGCGAAGCGCCGCTGCGATTGCGCTCGGGCGCGACAACTTCGACGTCGTGCCGGGCGGAGAGCTCCCGCTCCAACGCGGCGATGCCCGGCGCGAAATAGCCATCGTCGTTGCTCAGCAGGATGCGCATGGATGCCCCGGAAGGCGCGCGGCGGCGTCCATTGCCGGCACGGGCTGCCCGCCGCGAGAAGTCGGCGAGCCCGCCCGCATCCGGGCGCGGCTCCAGCCAAACTTGTCGATATCACGGCAGATCATCTGAGGTTTTCTTGACCAAGCAGCCTGAATTCGGAAAAGCGTCCGGTCGCCACGATCAGCGGGCGTAACAGGCGCGGGGAGATTATACGTTGCGCGGATGCCGCTGTCTGCCGCTCTTGCGCGCCTGTCATAACCGCCCGCCCAGCCCCGGGTCCGATCCGCCCTGATGCCCGTCACTCCCTCCAGCGAGGAACTCACGAAGACGAGGGACGGAGCCCCCCTCTGGGTCCGGCGTTCAGTACATTCCCTTCGAGAACTCTTCAAGGACGAGACGGGGCTGGTGATGAGCCAGTTCGGGCCCGCGGCTGGACGAGCGCATGTAAAGCACGGCGGGCGGGGCTACGGCGCGGCTGTAGCGCTAAACTGGCCGCCCGCTGCAAGAAAGGTCCCCATGTCCGCCATTGAAACCATCACCCGCAAACAAGCCGTGCGCGACTACGAAGGCTATGCCTGCGTCGGCCTGGCCAACCCGAAAACACCTGCGAACGTGGGCGAAGTCATGCGTGCCGCCGGCTGCTACGGAGTGCACTCGGTGTTCTACACAGGGCAGCGCTACGACAAGGCCTGCGAGTTCCGCACCGACACCAAGCAGGTGCACCTGCAGATCCCGCTTATCGGCGTCGAAGACCTGCAGGGCGTCATCCCGCTCGGCTGTGTGCCCGTCGCGATCGAGATCCACCCCGACGCCCAGCCCCTGACCCACTACACCCACCCCGAACGCGCCTTCTACATCTTCGGCCCCGAAGACGGCAGCCTCAGCGACAAGATCACCGCCTGGTGCCGCGACATCGTCTATGTGCCGACCCAGGGCTGCATGAACCTCGCGGCGTCGGTCAATGTGGTGCTGTACGACCGCATGGCAAAGCGTGAAAAGGCGAAAAAAATCGAGCGGTAGGAGAGCGTGAGCACAGAGCAGGCTCCCTGCCTGCCCCCCTCATCAAACCGTATGCGCTATTAGCGCCTACGGCTATCCGATGTTCTTCACCCGCATGCGCTGTATTCCGGTCAGCCATCGTCAGGATCACGTAGAGCCTACGTCCCTCGTACAGCAGATGGCTCGGAGAGTCGGGTTGGCGATCCGTCACCATGATCCGCACGGCCAGAAAACAAAAAAGCCAATCCGAAGATTGGCTTTTTTGTTGGTTCTTTGGTCGGGGCGGCGGGATTCGAACTCGCGACCCCTTGCACCCCATGCAAGTGCGCTACCAGGCTGCGCTACGCCCCGACAAGCTGCGCATTATATCAGCTTTTTCAGAAATTGCACCATCAGGCTTTAAGTTCTTCGAGCACCGCAGTGAGCTCGGCGCGCACGGCCTCGATCAGCGCACCATAGCGACCCGCGGCTTCGACTTCCTCGCACTGCTGCAGACCCGCCTCATCGAGGCGATTGCGCGCCCCGCTGATCGTGAAACCTTCCTGGTAGAGCAGTTCGCGGATACGGCGCACCAGCAGCACCTCGTGGTGCTGGTAGTAGCGACGGTTGCCGCGACGCTTGATCGGTTTGAGCTGGACGAACTCCTGCTCCCAATAGCGCAGAACGTGCGGCTTGACGCCGCACAGTTCGCTGACCTCTCCGATCGTGAAGTAGCGCTTGGCGGGAATGGGAGGGAGTTCGGTGTGTTCAGGCTGCACGCTGTGTTGCGACATGAGTAGGACTGCTGCTCAGCTGTTCGACCGCGGCCTTGAGTTTCTGGCTGGCGTGAAAAGTCACGACGCGGCGGGCGGTAATCGGGATTTCTTCGCCGGTCTTGGGATTGCGGCCAGGCCTCTGGGGTTTGTCGCGCAACTGGAAGTTGCCGAAACCCGAGAGTTTGACCGTATCACCCCGCTCCAGCGCAGTGCGGATCTCGTCGAAGAAGCCATCGACCATGTCTTTGGCTTCACGCTTGTTCAGGCCGACCTTCTCGAAGAGCAGGTCGGCCAGTTCAGCTTTGGTCAGCGTCATCGGAACCATATCAACTCCTCAGCTCCGCCCCCAGGCGCGCGCGAGCGAGCCCAACGAGCACTTCGACCGCCGCGTCGACTTCGCGATCTTCGAGCGTCCGTTCAGTATGTTGGAAGCGTATCCGGAACGCAACACTCTTCCGGTCAGGCTCCACACCCCTGCCCTGATAGACGTCGAAAACTTCGACCGACTGCATCAAGGGCTCGGGCGCGCTGCGCAGAACGTCGAGCAGCTCGGCAACCGGGCGAGTCGCCTCGACGATCAGCGCGAGGTCGCGGATCATCGGCGGGAACTTCGACGGAGCCACCGCGGTCGGCAGCACGCGCGGCATCACCGCATCGAGTTCGAGCTCGAAAGCAACCGGCGCGGACGCGAGATCGTAGTCATGAACCCAGGTCGGATGCAGCTCGCCGATCCAGCCGATCGCGCGACCGCCGATGCGCACTTCGGCGGCCCGCCCGGGATGCAGTGCGGGATGGGCGAGCGGCACGAATTCGAGCGCCGGGTTAGCAACCAGACGTTCGAGGTCACCCTTGATGTCGAAGAAGTCTGCCTTGCGGGTCGCGATCCCCCACTGCTCGGGATCGCTGGGCCCCCAAGCCAGAGCGGCAATCTTCATCGTCTGATCATAGCCGGCAACGGGCTTCGCGGCGGGGTCGCGTTTGAAGCAGCGGCCGATTTCGAACAGACGCACGCGCGACGCGCGGCGCTTCTGGTTCGTGATCAGATTGCCGACGAGCCCACCGAGCAGGCTGGAGCGCATCACTGCGAGCTGGCTCGCGATTGGGTTCGCGATCCGGATCAGATCCTTGTTCGCGCAGAAGTCGCGCTCCCAGGCTTCCTCGACGAAGGCGTAATTGATGACTTCCTGATAATCGAGGCCGGCCATCTTCGCGCGCAGAGCCATCGGCGTGCGACGGCTCTCGGGCTGCGGCAGCATCGCCATCTTGCCGACCGGCATCACTTCGGGAATCTTCTCGTAACCGTAGATCCGCGCGATCTCTTCGATCAGATCCTGTTCGATTTCAAGATCGAAGCGCCAAGAGGGCGGCAGAAGCCTGACTTCGTCGGCGGTGACGGTCAGTTCTCCGCCGAGCCGACTGAGAACCGTCGCGACGGTCTCGGCGTCGAGCGGGATGCCGATGACCTGGGACGCGCGCGCCATCCGCATCACGACCGGCGAGCGGCGCGGCAGATGCTCTTCGGACAACACCTCGACAACCGGGCCGGCATTGCCACCGCAGATTGCGAGGATCAGCTCGCTGGCACGCTCGATCGCGCGAGCCGGCAGCGCATAATCGACGCCGCGCTCATAACGGTGCGAAGAGTCGGTTGCCAGACCGTATTCGCGGGCGCGGCCAGCGATCGCAGCAGGCGAGAAAAAGGCACTCTCGACGAAGATGTCGGTCGTCTCGTCGGAGATCCCGCTCCTGTCGCCGCCCATGATGCCGGCCATCGCCAGCGTCTTCTCGTCGTCGGCGATCACCAGCGTCTTCGCATCGAGTTTGACCTCCTGCTCGTTGAGCAGCGTCAGCGCTTCGCCCTCCTTCGCCCAGCGCACCCGCAGCGAACCCGACAGGATCGCGGTATCGAAGGCGTGCATCGGCTGGCCGAGTTCGAGCATCACATAGTTCGTGATATCGACGACCGCCGAGATCGAACGGATGCCGCAGCGCTCGATGCGCTGGACGATCCAGTCCGGAGTCTTGCGCGACGGATCGATGCCGCGGATCACGCGACCGCAGTAACGCGGGCAGGCATCCTTCGCCTCGACGTCGATCGCGCGGGTTGCGTCATGGGAGGCCGCGACGGTTTCGCTCTTCGGCTCGGCGAGCGGTGCACCGGTCAGCGCCGAGACTTCGCGGGCGATGCCGAGCAGGCTCAGGCAGTCGGGCCGGTTCGGCGTCAGCTTGATCGTGTAGAGCGTGTCGTCGAGCAGCAGCGCATCGCGCAGCGACGTGCCGGGTTTGAAGTCCTCGGGCAGGGACAACAGCCCCTCGTGCGCTTCCGACAGGCCCAGCTCGCGCGCCGAACACAGCATGCCGGCGGATTCAACGCCACGCAGCTTGGCCGGCTTGATCTTGAAATCGCCGGGCAGCACGGCCCCGACGGTCGCGCAGGGAACGAGAAGCCCCGCGGCCGCATTCGGCGCGCCACAGACGATCTGCAGGGGTTCGGCGGCGCCGACATCGACGCGACAGACCCTCAGCCGGTCCGCGTTCGGATGTTGTTCGGCGCTGAGGATGCGGGCGACCAGCACTCCAGTGAAAGCGGGGGCGGCGGGCGTCGCTTCTTCGACTTCCAGCCCGGCCATCGTCAACAGACGTTCCAGCTCGGCGGAATCGATCGCCGGGTTGACCAGAGTGCGCAACCAGTGCTCAGAGAACTGCATGGCTTACCTGAATTGGGAAAGGAAACGAAGGTCGTTTTCGAAGAACAGACGCAGGTCGTCGACGCCGTAACGCAGCATCGTCAGACGATCCAGGCCCATGCCGAAAGCGAAACCGGTGTAGCGCTCGGGGTCGATACCGCCGTGGCGCAGCACGTTCGGGTGGACGACGCCGCAGCCGGCGATCTCCAGCCATTTGCCCTTGTTCGGCCCGCTCATGAACGCGAAGTCGATCTCGGCCGACGGTTCGGTGAAGGGGAAGAAGGACGGGCGGAAGCGGACCTGCAGCTCGTCGGTTTCGAAGAAACGCCTGAGGAATTCGGCGATCACGCCCTTGAGGTCGGCGAAGCTGACGCGCTCGCCCACCCACAGGCCTTCCATCTGATGGAACATCGGCGAGTGGGTCGCATCGTAATCGACGCGATAGACGCGGCCCGGAGCGATGATCCGGATCTCAGGCATCGGTTCGACGCCGGCATGCCGCGCGACGTGATCGTGCATGTAGCGAACCTGGACCGGGCTGGTCTGGGTGCGCAGCAGCACGCCCGGCGCATCGGTCAGGTAGAAAGTGTCGTGCATCGAACGCGCCGGATGATTCTCGGGCGTGTTCAAAGCCGTGAAATTGTAGAAATCGGTTTCGATCTCGGGGCCATCGGCCACCGTGAAGCCGATTCCGGCGAACAGCGTTTCAATGCGTTCGAGCGTGCGCGTGACCGGGTGCAGGCCGCCGACGCTGCGGCCGCGGCCGGGAAGCGTCACGTCGAGCGATTCGGCCGCCAGCTGGGCGGCGAGCGCCGCACCACGCAGCGCATCGCGGCGCGCTTCGAGCGCCTGCTCGATCGCAAGCTTGGCCTGATTGATCGCGGCACCGGCTTCGCGGCGCGCATCCGGCTCCATCTTGCCCAGCCCCTTCAGGAGGCCGGTCAGAGAGCCACTCTTGCCAAGGAACTTGGCCTTGGCCTGTTCGAGACTATTGGCATCCGCTGCAGCCGCGAAATCGGCAACTGCCTGGGAAACCAGCTGTTCCAATTGATCCACGAACGTTCTTCCGGGTGTGAGTGAAAAAAAAAGGAGGCTAGGCCTCCTTTTCTTCTGCTGGACAGCCTTAGGCGGCCAGCTGGGCTTTGGCCTGGTTCGCGATAGCGGCAAACGCGGGCTTGTCAAAGACAGCCAGATCGGCCAGAACCTTGCGGTCCACTTCGATCGAAGCCTTCTTCAGACCATTCATGAAGCGGCTGTAGGTCAGACCCAGTTCGCGGGCAGCCGCGTTGATACGGGCGATCCACAGGGCGCGGAACTGACGCTTGCGTTGACGACGGTCGCGGTAGGCGTACTGTCCAGCCTTCATCACCGCCTGTTTGGCGATGCGATAGACGTTTTTGCGGCGGCCGCGGTAACCCTTGGCCTGATCGAGAACTTTCTTGTGGCGGGCGCGAGCCGTAACACCACGTTTTACGCGGGGCATAGTGTTCCTCCTGGGTTAAGCGTAGGGCAGCATCGCGCGGACTTGCGCGGTGTTGGATTCGTGCACGGTCAACATCCCGCGCAGCTGACGCTTAACCTTGGTGGTCTTCTTGGTCAGGATGTGGCGCTTGAACGCCTGGGAGCGCTTGATCGCTCCACTGGAGCGGACCTTGAAGCGCTTCTTGGCGCCGCTCTTGGTTTTCATCTTGGGCATGAAAATACTCCAACTCGTTTATTGATGAGACCGGGTGGCCGCTTGCGCAGCACTTGGTGACCCAGACCCACTTGTTTTCCGGGACAAGCCCGGGCATTCGCGGCCCGCCAGAGCAGGCAGCTGAATCAGTGCTTCTTCTTCTGGGGTCCCAGCACCATGATCATCTGGCGACCTTCCAGCTTCGGAAACTGTTCGACAACTCCAACCTCTTCAAGGTCAAGCTTCACCCGTTCAAGCTGGCGCATGCCGAATTCCTGGTGGGCCATTTCACGCCCCCGGAATCGCAGCGTCACCTTGACTTTGTCGCCTTCTTCAAGAAAGCGCTGCATGTTGCGAAGTTTGATCTTGTAGTCATTCTCGTCCGTCGCTGGACGCAGCTTGACTTCCTTGACCTGAACCTGCTTTTGCTTGAGCTTGGCTTCGTGCGCCTTCTTGGACTCCTGGTACTTGAACTTACCGTAGTCCATCAGGCGGCATGCGGGCGGCTTGGCCTGGGGAGCAATCTCTACCAGATCCAAACCTGCTTCCTCTGCCATGGCGAGCGCCTGTCGGATCGGAACAATCCCGATCTGCTCACCATCTTCGCCAGCCAAGCGCACCTCGGGAACCGTTATTTCCCCGTTGAGGCGCAGCGAATCCTTCTTTTCCTGAGCGATGGTCAGTTTCTCCTTGATGAGAAAAAATCAAGCCGTGCCACCGCGGGCTTCAACCTCTTTGCGCCAGCGCTCGACAAGTGCTTCGAGCGAAATCTGGCCGAGGTCCGAACCTCCCCGGGCGCGCACGGCCACCACACCGGCTGCCTTTTCCTTCTCACCGACAACCAGCTGATACGGTAGCTTTTGCAAGCTATGTTCGCGGATTTTATAGCTAATCTTCTCGCTGCGCAAATCCGCTTCGACCCGGAAGCCCGCCTTGACCAGCGCATCGGCGACACTCTGTGCATAGTCAGCCTGGTGCTCCGAAATGCTCATCACGACAGCCTGAACCGGCGCGAGCCACATCGGGAAGCTGCCTGAGAAGTTCTCGATCAGGATGCCGATGAAGCGCTCCAGAGAGCCGAGAATCGCGCGGTGCAACATGACCGGCCTCTTGCGCGTATTGTCCTCGGCGACGTATTCGGCATCGAGACGCTCGGGCAGCACGAAGTCGAGCTGCATCGTGCCGCACTGCCAGGAGCGCCCCAGCGCATCCTTGACGTGGTATTCGATCTTGGGGCCGTAGAAAGCCCCTTCGCCGGGCAGCTCTTCCCAGGTGTGACCGGAGGCGCGCAGCGCTTCGCGCAGACCTTCCTCGGCCTTGTCCCAGACCTCATCGGAACCGGCGCGCTTTTCGGGGCGCAGCGACAGCTTGACCGACACGGCGGTGAAGCCGAAATCGTCATAGACCGAGCGCAACAGCTCGTTGAACGAACGCACTTCGGACACGATCTGCTCTTCGGTACAGAAGATGTGCGCATCGTCCTGGACGAAGCCGCGCACGCGCATCAGGCCATGCAGCGCGCCCGAAGGCTCGTTGCGGTGACAGGATCCAAACTCGGCGAGGCGCAGCGGCAGATCGCGATAGGAACGCAGGCCGTGATTGAAGATCTGCACATGCCCGGGACAGTTCATCGGCTTGACCGCGTAGTCGCGCTTCTCCGACTCGGTCGTAAACATGTTCTCGCGGTAGTTTTCCCAGTGACCGGAACGCTCCCACAGCGAGCGATCCATCACCATCGGCGTGCGCACTTCGCGATAGCCGGCCGCGTCGAGCCGGTTGCGCATGTACTGCTCGATCCGCTGCCACAGCGTCCAACCCTTGGGGTGCCAGAACACCATACCCGGCGCTTCGTCCTGCAGGTGGAAAAGATCGAGAACCTTCGCGAGCTTGCGGTGATCGCGCTTCTCGGCCTCTTCGAGCATGTGCAGGTAAGCCTCGAGATCTTCCTTGCGCGCCCAGGCCGTGCCATAGATGCGCTGCAGCTGCTCGTTCTTCGCATCGCCGCGCCAGTAGGCGCCGGCGACCTTCATCAGCTTGAAGTGCTTGAGCTTGCCGGTCGAAGGGACGTGCGGGCCGCGGCACAGGTCGGCGAAATCGCCCTCCCTGTACAGCGAAACTTCCTGGTCCGCCGGAATGCTCGCAATCAGCTCGGCCTTGTACTTCTCGCCGATGGACAGGAAGAACTCGACCGCGTTGTCACGCCCCCAGGCTTCGCGCGTAATCACGAAATCCTTTTTGGCCAGCTCGGCCATCTTCTTCTCGATCAGTTCGAGATCTTCGGGCGTGAAGGCGCGCGAGTACGCAAAGTCGTAATAGAAGCCGTTCTCGATCGACGGCCCGATCGTGACCTGGGCCTCCGGAAAGAGCTGCTTGACCGCATAGGCGAGCAGGTGAGCCGTCGAGTGACGGATCATCTCGACACCATCGGCATCCTTGTCGGTGATGATCGCGAGCTCGCAGTCCGCTTCGATCCGGAACGAGGTATCAACGAGCTTGCCATCAACCCTGCCACCCAGCGCGGCCTTGGCGAGACCGGTTCCGATGCTCGCCGCCACCTCAGCCACGGTCAGCGGCTGGGCAAAGGAGCGAATGGATCCGTCAGGCAGTTTCACGTCAGGCATAGCAGTATCCCCGGAAAGCGTTTGGGCAAAAAAAAAGTGCGGCCGGAGCCGCACTTTTTCCTTTTGGAGCGAAGTCGAACTCGTTAACCGTCAATTCAAAATCGCGGTAGTAGTTCGAAAAACGAACACGATCACTTCACTCCCGAGTTGGTAGGCGCGATTGGACTCGAACCAACGACCCCCACCATGTCAAGGTGGTGCTCTAACCAGCTGAGCTACGCGCCTAAAGAAGTCACCATTATAGAGGAAATTTCGATCTTGTAAAGCTCTTTTTGAATTTAATTCATCAGAGCTTTTCCTCTACAGCCCCGCCCGAAAGCGCGACAAGCCGTGATTGTAACAGCACTTCGCGCTCTTTGCACCCCCCTTCGCTGACGCGCAGCCAGACGAGGGCCGTTTTCAGCGCCCCAGCCTCGCACTGCCTGAGGATCTGCCCGCTCAGCCCTGCGTTCCAGGCGAGCCAGGTCTGGACCGGGCCGGGCGCAGCAAGACTGCCTGCCCCCATCATCAGCACCATCTCGTCGCGGACATTCAAAGCCTCGCCGGAGGCGAGCGCGAGTTCGGCGGACAGATCGAGAACGCGCGCCGAGGATGCGAACAGCCCGGACGCCGGCAGCCCCGGATGGAGGAGCGCTCGCCGCCTCAGAATTGCGCACTCCCGGCCGCCGGCATTCCAGGCCACGGCAGGACGGGTGCTCAGACGTTCGAGAAGAAGCCCGAGCAGAGCCTCCTCATCGAACTCGGGGCTAACGAAGCTCTGCACCGCCGCGCTGCCTGCGGACAGATCGACCCAGCTCAGCGCGACGATCCTCAGCAGGTGAGCGGGCAGATCGTCGATGCCGGCCAGCGCGCGCTGGCGCTGGAGGGCGTAGTCGACGACATCGGCGTCGCTGAGCTGATCGTCGATGCGATAGATCCGACGCAGTGCCTCGACATCCGGAACGGCTTCGATCGCGAAGATGAAACGCTTCCCGCTCATGCTCAGCCCGGAAACACGCCGGTCGACAGGTAGCGGTCGCCCCGGTCGCAGACGATCGACACGATCACCGCGTTCTCGACCTCGGCCGCCACGCGCAGCGCAACGGCCATCGCGCCGCCCGACGAGATGCCGGCGAAAATGCCTTCCTCGCGCGCGAGCCGGCGCGTCATCTCTTCGGCGTCAGCCTGACTGACCGGCTCCACACGGTCGATCCGCGAAGCCTCATAGATCTTCGGCAGATATTCCTCGGGCCATTTGCGGATTCCGGGGATCTGCGCACCGTCGGCCGGCTGACAACCGACGATCTGAATCGCGGGATTGCGCTCCTTCAGATAGCGCGAATTGCCCATGATCGTACCGGTCGTTCCCATGCTGCTGACGAAGTGGGTGATCGTCCCGTCGGTCTGCTCCCAGATCTCCGGCCCCGTACCCTGATAGTGGGCCAGCGGGTTCGCCGCATTCGCGAACTGATCGAGGATCACTCCCCTGCCCTCGGCGCGCATCTGCTCGGCGATGTCGCGGGCCATCTCCATGCCGCCCTGACGGGGAACGAGAACCAGCTCAGCACCGTAGGCTTTCATCGTCTGCCGGCGCTCGACGGTCTGGTTCTCCGGCATCACCAGGATCATCTTGTAGCCGCGCATTGCGGCGACCATCGCCAGCGCGATGCCGGTATTGCCGCTGGTCGCTTCGATCAGCGTGTCGCCGGGGCGAATCTCGCCGCGGCGCTCGGCCTCGCGGATCATCGACAGCGCCGCCCTGTCCTTGACCGAGCCCGCCGGATTGCTGCCTTCGAGCTTGGCGAGAATCACGTTACTCCGCCCCGCCG
Organism: Niveibacterium terrae; assembly: GCF_048213115.1. Classification (GTDB taxonomy): domain Bacteria; phylum Pseudomonadota; class Gammaproteobacteria; order Burkholderiales; family Rhodocyclaceae; genus Niveibacterium; species Niveibacterium terrae. Next base: position 2,804,047 of record NZ_CP172404.1, read on the forward strand.
TGATCCGCTTCAGGCGGACCAGCGGCGTGCGGCCCACCGTGTCTTCGAGCGTGGCGAATTCAATCTTTCCAGCCACCTCAAGCCCCCGCGCGTTCGTTCAGGATCTTCACGTACTTCGCAACGCCCTGCTCGACCGAGTTGAACTCGGCCGCGTAGCCGGCGCTGCGCAGCAGGCCGATATCGGCTTGCGTATAGCTCTGGTACTTGCCGCGCAGAGCATCCGGGAAGGGGATGTACTCGAGGATGCCCTCAGAGACCAGTTGTTCCAGACTCAGTGCCGGCTTGCCTTCGCTCGCGCGGCAGGCATTGAGCGTCGCGACCGCAACGTCGTTGAAGGTTTGGGCCCGCCCGGTGCCGAGATTGAAGATCCCGGACAGGCTCGGGTTTTCGAGGAAGTGCAGATTGACCGCAACGACATCGTCGACATGGACGAAATCGCGTTTCTGGCCGCCGTCCGGATAGCCGTCGATTCCCTCGAAAAGCTTGACCTTGCCGCTGGCGCGGTACTGGTTGAACAGGTGGAAGGAAACCGAGGCCATCTTGCCCTTGTGCTGCTCGTTCTGGCCGTAGACGTTGAAATAGCGGAAGCCCGCGATCTGCGAGGCCGCTTCGGGCAAAACACGCCGCACCGCCTGGTCGAACAGGTACTTCGAGTACGCATAGACGTTGAGCGGCGCTTCGTACTTCCGGTCTTCGACGAAGACCGGCCCCGCGCCATAGACCGAAGCCGACGACGCGTAGAGGAACTGCGCTTCCTGGTCGAGACAGAAGTTCATCACGTCCAGCGAATAGCGGTAGTTGTTCTCCATCATGTACTGGCCGTTGGACTCCATCGTGTCCGAACAGGCGCCCTGATGCAGGATCGCTTCAACTTCGCCGTCCAGATCCCCGTTGTGGATCATGTCGAGGAACTGGTTCTTGTCGAAGTAGTCGGCGATCTCACCATGGGCGAGGTTGCGAAACTTGTCGCCCTGGGTCAGATCGTCAACGGCCAGAATCTTGTCGATGCCGCGCGCATTGAGCCCGGCGATCAGGTTGGATCCAATAAAACCGGCAGCGCCGGTCACCACGTAATAGCGCGCCATCGCGAGCCTCCTTGTCAGTCTTGTCGCGAAATCTCGTCGAGCGTCACCGACGCCGTTCCCAGCTTGCCGACGACGATGCCGGCCGCATGGTTGGCCCAGCGCATCGCATCGACGACCGGCGAGCCCGCGGCGATCATCACCGCGAGCGTCGCGATCACGGTGTCTCCGGCGCCGGACACGTCATAGACCTCCCTCGCCCGTGTCCCTTCATGGACCGTCTCGTCGCGCCCGAACAGGCTCATTCCCTCTTCGGAGCGCGTCACGAGCAGCGCATCCAGATCCAGATCCTGCCTGAGCGCCTGCGCCTTGCGGGTCAGCTCGGTTTCGTCCTGCCAGGCTCCGGCGACCGCCTTGAACTCGGAGCGGTTCGGCGTCAGCAGGCTCGCGCCGCGGTAACGGCTGAAATCATCGCCCTTCGGATCCACGAGCACCGGCTTTCCGGCCGCACGCGCGAGGCGGATCATCTCGGTGACATGGGTCAGGCCCCCCTTGCCGTAGTCGGACAGGATCACCGCATCGGTGTCCGGCAGCCGCGCGGCGAACTCCTTGAGCGTCGCGGCCAGTGCTTCGTGGGTCGGACGGGTCTCGAAGTCGATCCGCAGCAGCTGCTGCTGACGGCCGATCACGCGCAGCTTGATCGTCGTCGCGAGGCTCGGGTCGACCTGCAGCGAAGTCTCGACACCATAGCCTTCGAGCAGCGCTTCGAGCGAGGCGGCGGGTTCGTCCGCGCCGACAACCGACAACAGCGTCGCCTTCGCGCCCAGGCTCGCGACGTTGCAGGCCACGTTCGCGGCGCCCCCCGGGCGCTCTTCGCTGCGCTCGACCTTGACGACCGGAACCGGCGCCTCGGGCGAGATCCTGTTCACTTCGCCGAACCAGTAGCGGTCCAGCATCACATCGCCGACGATCAGCACGCGGGCAGCGCGGGTGTCGGGCAGAGGGGGGAGATTCATCAGGGACGGCCTATCGGGAAATACTCGAGTCCGCTCGCACGCGGCAGAGCGGGGTCGTACAGATTGCGGCCGTCGAAGACGACCGGATTCTTCAACACGGTGCGGATCCGCTCGAAATCGGGGCTGCGGAATTCCTTCCACTCGGTCACGATAACCAGAGCATCGGCGCCCTCGAGCGCATCGTTCGGACTCGCCGCGTAGTCGAGGCGCGCTTCATCAGCGAAGATGCGACGCGCCTCGTTGCTCGCGACCGGGTCATAGGCGCAGACCGTCGCGCCGCGGCGGAACAGCTCGGCGATCACGACGCGGCTGGTCGCCTCGCGCATGTCGTCGGTGTTGGGCTTGAACGCGAGTCCCCACAGCGCGAAGCGCAGACCTTGCAGATCCTCGCCGAAGCGCTTGACGATCTTCTCGACCAGCACATGCTTCTGCGCGTCGTTCGCGTCCTCGACCGCCTGCAGAACCTTGAGCTTCTGGCCGGCCGCATCGGCGGTGCGGATCAGCGCCTTGACGTCTTTCGGGAAGCAGGAGCCGCCGTAGCCGCAACCGGCATAGAGGAAGTGATAGCCGATCCGCGGATCCGAGCCGATGCCCTGGCGGATCAGCTCGACGTCGGCGCCCAGCTTTTCGGCGAGCAGCGCCAGTTCGTTCATGAACGAGATCCGCGTCGCCAGCATCGCGTTCGCCGCATATTTGGTCAGCTCGGCGCTGCGCACATCCATGATCACGAGCTTGTCGTGATTGCGCTGGAAGGGTGCGTAGAGCGCCTTCATCAGGAAGATCGCCTGCTCGTCATCGGCACCGACGACGATGCGGTCGGGCTTCATGAAGTCCTCGACCGCCGCGCCTTCCTTGAGGAATTCAGGGTTCGAGACGACCGAGAAGTCAATCGTTACGCCGCGGCGGGCGAGCTCGTCCTTGATCGCGGCGCGCACCTTGTCGGCGGTACCGACCGGAACCGTGCTCTTGTCGATGACGACCTTGTAGTCGGTCATCAAGCGGCCGATGTTGCGCGCAGCAGCGAGCACATACTGCAGGTCGGCCGAGCCGTCCTCGTCGGGCGGCGTGCCGACTGCGATGAACTGGATAGTCCCGAAGCGCACCGCCTCCTCGACATCGGTTGTGAAGTGCAGGCGGCCGGCCGCGACGTTCTTCGCGACGACCCGGTCCAGCCCCGGTTCGTGGATCGGGATGCCGCCTTCCTTCAGGATGCGGATCTTCTCCGGATCGACATCCAGACAGAGGACGTCATTGCCCATTTCGGCCAGACAGGCCCCGGAAACCAGGCCGACATAGCCGGTTCCGACAACAGTGATTTTCACGATGGCTACTCCCTGTGTGACGCCTCAAGGCGTCAGGTCGAATTCCTCGGTGCGCCGCGGCGGATAGGTCTCCCAGCCGCCGCAGGCCGGACAGCGCCAGTAGAACTGGCGTGCCTTGAAACCGCATTCTTCGCAGCGGTATCTGGCGACCCGCCGCGTATGGTTGTGGATCAGGCCCTTGACCAGTTCGATCTCCTGCCTGCGCTCGATGTCAGCGGTCAGCAGCGCCGCTTCGAGCAGTTTGTCCAGGCCCAGAACGGTCGGATTGCGCCTGAGTTCCTCGCGAACCAGCTCGTAGGCGGCCTGCGCGCCTTCGCGCTCGAGTTCCCATTGGAACACTGCGTCGAGCAGGTCCAGCGAAGGGTAGCGCTCGAGGTAGGAGCGCAGCAGGGTCAGGCCCTGAGCCTGTTCGCCGAGGCGGCCGAAGCCTTCCATCAGCCTTTCGGCGACCTGAGCCAGATAGATCGGATTCTGCTGCTCGATCTTCTGCCAGGCGGCCAGCGCGCCGGCCACATCGCCCTGGACGAGCTTCACATCGCCCAGCAGGATGTTCGCCCGCACGCACTGGCGGTTGGTCTCGAGCGCCTGGATCAGCTGCGCCTCGGCTTCGTCCAGGTGCCCCAGGGCCAGCTCGCTGGCACCGATCTCGCAGTGGAAGTTCGCGATCTCCTTCAGAGTCACGACGCTTCCCGCGGTCGGCAGCAGCGACGCAACCTCGATCGCCTTGGCCCAGTCCTTTTCCTGCTGATAGATTTCGAGCAGCTGTTTGAGCGCGAACTCGCGCAGACCGGTCTCCTTGAGCGCGACGAAGGCCGCCTCGGCGCGGTCGAGCAGGCCCGCCTTCAGATAGTCCTGACCCAGCTCGGAGAGCGCATTGGCTCTCTGCTCGGCCGACAAGTCGTCGCGGTCGACCAGGGTCTGATGCATCCGGATCGCTCGATCGAGCTCACCGCGGCGGCGAAAAAGACTGCCCAGCGCGAAGTGCAGCTCGACCGTCTGCGGATCGATACGCGCCGCTTCGAGGAAGGAATCGATCGCCTTGTCGGGTTCCTCGTTGAGCAGAAAGTTCAGACCAGAAAGATAGGATCGCGGCAGCGCGCGTGACTCACGCACCAGATGCCGGATATCGATACGCGCCGTGATCCAGCCGAGCCCGAAGGCGAGCGGGAGAACGATCAACCACCAGAGTTCAAATTCCATAAAGATCAGAGAGTACGGGGATAGTCGACCGGGCGCGGGGCCTCGTGGGGAAGGGATGAGACGCGAACCGACTCGCGCAGGCGGGCGATTTCACGCCTCTGCGTCAGCAGGGTCATCACCGCAGCCGTCACGCCGAGCAGTACTCCCGCAGCAAAGGCGGCCAGTACGACGACGATCAGCGGCACACGCCATTCGGTCTCGAAGAAAAAACGCAGGGAAACGAGCGCATCGTTCTTCAGTGCAAAGCCGAGAAGCACGAAGAACACCAGAGCGCGCAGGAGCCAGATTAGGATTCGCATCGGCGAATTATCCCGCACCGGCGCAAAAAAGAAAGGCGGCAAGCGCCGCCTCTCTCCGAATGAAGGAACTGCCGCCTCATTCCAGGCTATCAACCCGCTCGCGCAACTCCTTGCCGGCCTTGAAGTGGGGAACGTACTTTTCGGGCACGAGCACCTTGTCTCCGGACTTGGGGTTGCGACCCGTGCGTGGAGGCCGGTAGTTCAGCGCAAAGCTGCCAAACCCCCGGATCTCGATGCGGTCGCCTCGCGACAGAGCCGAGGTCATCGCATCGAGAACCATCTTCACGGCGTAGTCGGCATCCTTCACGCCCAGCTGCGGAAAACGCTCCGCCAAGCGGGCAATAAGCTCCGACTTCGTCATGACCTGCACGGTTTATTGCGGGTTGTTGAGTTTGGCCTTCAGCAGCGCACCGAGGTTGGTGGTACCGCTGGCCGCATTCTCATTCGCGAACTTCGCCATCGCTTCGTGCTGTTCGACCTGATCCTTGGCCTTGATGGACAGGTTGATCGAGCGGGTCTTGCGATCGAGGTTGACGATCAGAGCTTCGACGGCATCGCCGACCTTCAGCAGCTGCGACAGGTCTTCAACGCGATCACGCGAGAATTCCGACGCACGCAGATAGGCTTCGATATCGTCGTTCAGCGCAACGACCGCACCGCGGGCATCCACCGACTTGACCGTGCCGTTCACCATGCTGTTCTTGTCATGGGTCGCGATGAAGTTCGTGAAGGGGTCGCCTTCGAGCTGCTTGATACCCAGCGAGATGCGTTCCTTCTCGACGTCGATCGACAGCACGACGGCTTCAACTTCGTCGCCCTTCTTGAAGTTGCGGATCGCTTCTTCGCCCGGCAGGGACCAGGACAGGTCGGACAGGTGCACGAGACCGTCGATGCCACCGGCCAGGCCGATGAACACACCGAAGTCGGTGATCGACTTGATCGCGCCCTTGACGCGATCGCCCTTCTTCGCGTTCTGGCTGAAATCGTCCCACGGATTCGCCTGGCATTGCTTCATGCCCAGCGAGATGCGGCGGCGGTCTTCGTCGATCTCGAGAATCATCACTTCGACTTCGTCGCCCAGCTGGACAACCTTGGTCGGGTGGATGTTCTTGTTGGTCCAGTCCATTTCGGACACGTGAACCAGACCTTCGATGCCTTGCTCGACTTCAACGAACGCGCCGTAGTCGGTGATGTTCGTAACCTTGCCGAACAGGCGGGTGCCCGACGGGTAACGGCGGGAGATGCCCACCCACGGATCTTCGCCCAGCTGCTTCAGGCCCAGAGAAACGCGGTTCTTCTCGGCGTCGAACTTGAGGACCTTGGCGGTGACTTCGTCGCCGACCTGAACGACTTCGGTCGGGTGACGGACACGGCGCCAGGCCAGGTCGGTGATGTGCAGCAGGCCATCGATGCCGCCCAGGTCGACGAACGCACCGTAGTCGGTGATGTTCTTGACGATACCCTTGACGACAGTGCCTTCCTGCAGAGTGGACAGCAGCTTTTCGCGCTCTTCACCCATCGAGGCTTCGAGCACGGCGCGGCGCGACACAACGACGTTGTTGCGCTTGCGGTCGAGCTTGATGACCTTGAATTCGAATTCCTTGCCTTCGAACGGCGTGGTGTCCTTGACCGGACGCATGTCGACCAGCGAACCGGGCAGGAATGCGCGGATGCCGTTGGTCATGACGGTCAGACCGCCCTTGACCTTGCCGGTCACGACGCCCTTGACCAGGTCGCCGTCGTTCAGAGCGGCTTCCAGGTGGTTCCACGCAGCGATGCGCTTGGCCTTGTCGCGCGACAGGCGGGTTTCGCCGAAGCCGTCTTCGAGGGCTTCGATCGCAACCTGGACGTAGTCGCCCGGTTGCACTTCAACTTCACCGCGATCATTGCGGAATTCGTCGATCGCGACATAGCTCTCGGACTTGAGGCCAGCGTTGACGACGACGAAGTTTTGATCCATGCGCACGACTTCAGCGGTGATGACTTCACCGATGCGCATTTCCTGACGGCCAAGGCTCTCTTCGAAGAGGGCTGCGAAGCTTTCCTGGGCGGGAACGGAGTTGGACATATGGATAGAAAGGAACCTGTTTTGCCGTCTTGCGACGGCGGGTAAAAGGAAAAACACTCCGGTTCGCCCTCCCCTCGGGGGTGGAACGACCGGAACCAGTAGGCCTGACGCGTCAGCAAATGCCTCGCTGCCGCGCGTGCCGAAGCACGAACGCCACCGCCTCGGCTATCGAGATCAGCGTCGTATCGAGCAAAATCGCATCTTCGCAGGGTTTGAGCGGAGCCACCGCGCGCATCGCATCGCGCGCGTCGCGCTCGCGCAGTTCCTGCACAAGACTATCAAGGCTAGCAGGCAAACCCTTTTCAATCAACTGCTTATAGCGCCGATCCGCCCGCGCTTCGGCGCTGGCTGTCAGAAAAATCTTCAAAGGCGCGTCGGGAAAGACCACCGAACCCATATCGCGGCCGTCGCCGACCAGGCCGGGACTCTGCCGAAAAGCGCGCAACCGCGCCATCAGCGCGGCGCGCACCGCGGGCAGAACCGCAATCTTGGACGCCGCGTTGCCGGTCGTCTCGCGGCGCACATCGAGGCTCACATCCGCGCCGTCGAGACGGATCGTTTCTCCATCGAACTTCACGTCCAGAGCGGGCGCCAGCGCCGCGAGCGCCTCTTCGTCGTCGAGCGCGAAACCGCGCTGCAGGCCCGCCAGAGCGAGGATGCGGTAGATCGCCCCCGAGTCGAGGTAGTGCCAGCCGAGCTCGGCGGCGATTCGCGCCGCGACCGAGCCCTTGCCCGACGCGGTCGGGCCATCGATCGCAATGACCGGAGCGTTCATTCCTTGTCCTTCCAGTTCCACCACTTGAGCAATTCGGGGTCGTGCTCCTCGTGCTGCGCGAAATAGACCGCGCAGCGGAACACATAGAGCACACAGCGATCCTGATGCGCGCCGGTGAGCCGGCAAAGCCGCGCGTAGAGCGCCTCGGGATCGGCGTCGGCCAGATCCGCGACGCGCCGCAGTCCCAGCGCATAGAGATCGGCCGCCATCGCCGGCCCGACGCCAGGGATGGTCGTCAGATCCTTGGCGACCTCCCGCGGCACAGGGCTCATTTACATCACTTCCAACGTCGCGATGCCGAGCAGACCCAGGCCGGTCTTCAGCGTGCTCGCGGTCAGACGACACAGCTGCAGGCGGCTCGCGCGCACCGCGCCTTCGCTCTTCAGAACCGGGCAGTTCTCATAGAAGCGGCTGAACACGACCGCAAGGTCGAACAGATAGGAGCACAGATGGTGCGGCGCGGATTCACGGGCGACCAGGTTCAGCGCGTCGGCGAAGCGGGCCAGGGTCAGCGCCAGAGCGTGCTCGGGCGCTTCGCTGATCTGCACCGGCGCATCGGCCGGCACGGCCTCGCCCGAATCGCGCAGCACCTTGGCGCTGCGCGTGTAGGCGTACTGAAGATAGGGGGCGGTGTTGCCGTCGAAAGCCAGCATCGAGGTCCACGAGAACACATAGTCGCTGATGCGGTTCTTCGACAGATCCGAATACTTGACCGCGCCGACGCCGACCGCCTCGGCGATCTCGCGCCGCTGCGCTTCCTCGAGATCCGGGTTCTTCTCCGAGACCAGCGCATGGGCGCGCTCGACCGCTTCGTCGAGCAGCTCGGCGAGCTTGACGGTGCCGCCGGTGCGGGTCTTGAAGGGCTTGTTGTCCTCGCCCAGCATCACGCCGAAGCCGACGTGTTCGAGCTGCAGCCCGGGCGACGCGTAGCCGGCCTTGCGCGCGAGCGTGAAGAGCTGCTGGAAGTGCAGGCCCTGGCGCGCATCGACGACGTAGAGCACGCGGTCGGCGTGCAGCACGTCGGCGCGGTAGCGCACCGCGGCGAGGTCGGTCGTCGCATACAGATAGCCGCCGTCGTGCTTCTGCACGATGTAGGCCTGGGGCTCGCCTTCCTTGTTCCTGAACTCGTCGAGGAAGACGACCTGGGCGCCTTCGCTCTCGACCGCGAGGCCTTTCGCCTGCAGATCCGCGACGATGCCGGGCAGCGCGTCGTTGTAGGCGCTCTCGCCGCGCAGATCGGCCCGGGTCAGGCCGACGCCGAGCTTCTTGTAGACCGCTTCGCAGTGGTGCATCGAGATTTCGAGGAAGCGGCGCCACAGCGCATTGACCTTCTCGTCCCCGCCCTGCAGCCTGACGACGTACTCGCGCGCGGTGTCGGCGAAGGCCGGATCCTCGTCCATCCTCTTCTTCGCGCGGCGGTAGAAGTCTTCGAGGTTGCTCAGTTCGATATGGCTGTTGGCCTGCTCCTCCTCGACCAGGAAGGCAGTCAGCATCCCGAACTGGGTTCCCCAGTCGCCGATGTGGTTCTGCGCGATCACTTCGTGACCGAGGAAACGCAGCACGCGGGCCAGCGCGTCGCCGATGATCGTCGAGCGCAGGTGGCCAACGTGCATCTCCTTGGCGAGGTTGGGCGCCGAATAGTCGACAACGACGCGCTGCGCGGCCGGGTGCGGCACAGCCAGATCGTCTTGCCCCAGCGCCGCTTCGACGCGGGAAGCGAGGAAGGCCTGATCCAGCGTGATGTTGATGAAGCCGGGACCCGCCACTTCGATCTTGCTCGCGATGCCGGCCAGATCGAGCTGGGCGATGACCTGGGCCGCCAGCTCGCGCGGATTCATCCGGCGCGCCTTCGCGGCCCCCATCACACCGTTGGCCTGATAGTCACCAAATTCGGGACGGGCGGCGGGCTGGATCACGGCCGGCGCGTTTTCGCAGCCGACCGCGGCCAGGGCCGCGCTGACGCGGGAATCGAGAAGCTGAAGCAAAGTCTGTTGAGTCATGGCTGATTTAACTTTTTTCAAAAACCCGTGCAGAGGAGTCCTCTGCGACGATTAATCCTTCAAAAACCGGCAAATCGACGCGAAGGCGTCGAAATAGGTCGGGAAAGTCTTGGCCGTGCATTTCGGATCGTTGATCCGGACCGGCACGCCGCCGAGCGAGGCGAGCGAGAAGCACATCGCCATCCGGTGGTCGTCATAGGTATCGATGACCGCGTTCGGAGTCAGCTGCGCCGGCGCGGTGACGCCCAGCCAGTCCTCGCCCTCTTCAACGGTTGCGCCGAGCTTCCTGAGCTCGGTCGCCATCGCCGCGATCCGGTCGGTTTCCTTAACGCGCCAGCTCGCGATGTTCCTGAGCCGGCAGGGGCCGTCGGCGAACAGCGCCGCGATCGCGAGCGTCATCGCCGCATCGGGGATGTGGTTGAAGTCGCGGTCGAAGGCGCGCAATTTCCCGGCCTCCGGCGCCATCGCCTCGATCCAGTTGTCGCCCATCGCGATCCGCGCGCCCATTTCGGCGAGCGCCTCGGCGAACTTGACGTCGCCCTGGATGCTCGCGCGGCCAACCCCTTCGACCCGAACCGGGCCGCCGCCGATCGCGCCGGCGGCGAGAAAATAGGAAGCCGAGGACGCATCGCCTTCGACGTGGATCACACCGGGGCTACGATAGGCCTGGCCGGGAACAATGAAGCGCTGCCAGCCTTCGCGCTCGACTTCGACGCCGAAGCGCGCCATCAGGTTCAGCGTGATCTCGATGTAGGGTCGGGAGATCAGCTCCCCGACCACTTCGATCGTCGTCGTCCGCCCGGTGATCGGCAGAGCCATCAGCAAGGCGGTCAGGAACTGGCTCGATACGTCGCCGCGCACGCGCACGACCGAGGTTTCGCTCAGATTCGCCGGCTCGATCGCCAGCGGCGGGAAGCCCTCCTCGCCGAGGTAGCGGATCGCCGCGCCGAGCTCGCGCAGCGCATCGACGAGATCGCCGATCGGCCTCTGGTGCATACGCGGCACGCCCGAGAGCGTGTAATGGCCGCCGGCGAGCGCCAGCGCCGCGGTCAGCGGCCGGAAGGCGGTGCCGGCGTTGCCGAGAAAGAGGTCAGCCTCGCTGACCGGGAAATGCCCAGCCCCGCCGGCGATGACCCAGTCCGAGTCGCCGCGCTGCGCGAGCTTGAGGCCCAGCGTGCGCAGCGCTTCGAGCATCCTCTCGGTGTCGTCGGAGGTGAGCAGGTCGCGGATCTCGGTTCGCCCTTCGGCGAGCGCGGCGAGCAGCAGCGTGCGATTCGAGATGCTCTTCGAGCCAGGCAGGCGGACACTACCCGAGGCGCTCGAAGCCGGCGCCAGATCAATGGTTTCCACAGCGAACCTCAAGCTTTGAAATGACCGGCCAGCCACGCATTGCGGGCATCGCGCGCGTCGGTGAAGAGTTTTTCGAGCGCCGGACCATCACCCTGCGCGAGCAGCGCGCGAATCCAGGCCAACTCGCTCAGATAGGTATCCAGTTCGGCCTGCAAGGCATGGCGGTTCGCGATGCAGATGTCCCGCCACATCTCCGGGTGGCTGCTGGCGATCCGCGAGAAATCGCGAAAACCGCTCGCCGCGAAGCTGAACAGCTCGTCGGAATTGGCGCGCTCGGCGATGTCGTGGACGAGCGCGAACGCGAGCAGATGAGGCAGATGGCTGACCGCCGCGAAAACCCGGTCGTGTTCCTGGGGCGACATCTCGGAGAGCTCGGCGCCGCAAGCGCCCCACGCTTCGCGAACCCGGGCGAGCGCCTCCGCCGAATTCTCAACGAGCGGCGTCAGCACGACCTTGCGCCCCTGATACAGATCCGCAGTCGCAGCAGATGCGCCGCTTCGCTCGGCACCGGCGATCGGGTGAGCCGGGACGATGCGATCGAGATGAGCGCGCAGATGCGTGTAGATGCCTTCGACGATGTCGCGCTTCGTGCTGCCCGCATCGGTGACCAGGGTCTGGGGTTCCAGATGCGGCGCCATCGCCTCCATCGCGGCCGTCATGCTGCCCACCGGCATCGCCAGCAGCACCAGATCCGCGGCGCGCAGCGCGTCGGCCCAGCCCTCACTGATGGAATCGATGATGCCCAGGGACAGCGCCTCTTCGAGCGAAGCGCGGCTGCGCCCGAGGCCCACCACTTCGCGGACCAGACCCTGCCTTTTCAGAGCCAACGCGAAGGAGCCGCCGATCAGGCCCACTCCGCAGACGACGACGCGACCGAAGGGGGCGCTCACCAGCAGGCCTTCCGGGCAGGCACAGACGACAGATCCGGATCAGAGCTGATCATCACGTTCTCCATCGCGATCACAGTGAGGCCACGGGATAGGATCCCAGCACCTTGACGAAGGCGGCCCGGTCCTGCAGATCGGCCAGCGCCTTCATGACGGGTTCGTCGTGGCGGTTGCCTTCGACATCGATATAGAAAACGTATTCCCACAACCCGGTCCGCGAAGGCCGCGATTCGAGCTTGCTCATGCTGACCCCGTGACGGGCGAAGGCTTCGAGCAGGTTGAACACGGCGCCCGGACGGTTGGGTGCCGAGCAGACCAGCGAAGTCTTGTCGCGTCCGGTCGAACCGGCATCGTGGCTGCCGATCACGAGGAAGCGGGTCGTGTTGTTCGGGTCGTCTTCGATGTCGGAGGCGAGGAAGTTCAGCTCGTACAGATTGCCCGCCGCCTCGCCGGCGATCGCCGCGCAGCTGGCATCCTCGGAGGCGAGGCGCGCCGCCTCGGCATTGCTGGCCACCGCAACCTGGGGCACGCCCGGAGCGTGGCGGGCGATCCAGTCCTGGCACTGGGCCAGGGACTGCGAGTGCGAATAGATCTTCTTGACCTCGCCGACCGACGCCGCGCGGGTCAGAAAGTGCTGACGGACCCTCAGCTTCACTTCGCCGCAGATCGCCGACGACGAGGCGAGCAGCAGGTCCAGCGTGCGGCCGACCGCCCCTTCGGTCGAGTTCTCGACCGGCACGATGCCGTAAGCGACGCCTCCCGCTTCGACCGCGTGAAAGACCTCGTCAATCGTCGCCTGGGGCAGGAAGTCGGGCGCGCCACCGAAGTGCTTGCGCGCCGCCGATTCCGAGAAGGTGCCGGCCGGACCGAGAAAGGCGACTTTGAGCGGATGCTCCAGCGCCAGGCACCAGGACATGATCTCGCGGAAGATCCGCTGCACCGCCTCGCCCGACAGCGGGCCGGGGTTCAGCTCGGCGATCTTGCGCAGCACCAGCGCTTCGCGCTCGGGGCGGTAGATCGGGCCGCGCTTGACCTCGCCGATGCGCTGCGCACACTGGGCACGCTGGTTCAGGCGATCCAGGACCTCGCGGTCCAACCGGTCGATATCGGCACGCAATCTGGCCAGTTCGTCTTCGCTCATCCGCCCTCCTTCAGGCCTGGGTCTTCTCGAAGTCCTGCAGGTAGTCGACGAGGGCCCGAACTCCCTCTATCGGCATCGCGTTGTAGATCGACGCGCGCATTCCGCCAACCGATTTGTGGCCCTTGAGCTGCAGCAATCCACGCTCCGCGGCGCCGGCCAGGAATGCGTCGTTGCGCGACTCGTCCGCAAGGAAGAAAGGCACATTCATCCGCGAGCGGCAGGCCCGCTCGACATGGGAGATATAGAAGTCGCTCCGATCCAGGGTCTGGTAGAGGAGTTCGGCCTTCGCGATGTTGCGCCTCTCCATCTCGGCCAGCCCGCCTTGGGCCTTGAGCCACTGGAACACGAGGCCGGCGATGTAGATCGAGTAGGTCGGCGGCGTATTGAACATCGACGCGTTCTCGGCGACGGTCTTGTAGCGGAAGGCCGACGGGCACAGCGGATGAGCCTGATCGAGCAGATCCTCGCGGATGATGACCAAGGTCAGCCCGGCCGGGCCAATGTTCTTCTGGGCTCCGCCGTAGAGCAGGCCGAACTTCGCGACATCGAGCGGCCGCGACAGGATGTGGGACGAGACATCGACGACCAGCGGCACATGCCCTGCCCCCAGCGCTTCGAGATCAGGCCAGGCGAAGTATTCGACGCCATCGATCGTCTCGTTGCCACACAGGTGCAGATAGGCCGTATCGGGACGGAGATGCCAGTCGGAGACCGACGGAATCCGCGTGTATTTGCCCTGGGGAGCCTTCGGATTCAGGCTGGTCGCGGCGATATGCACATCAGCATAGCGCGAGGCTTCGGTGATCGACTTCGTCGACCACGAACCGGTCTCGACGAAGTCGATCTTCGGGTTCTTGCCGGCCAGGTTCATCGGCACGATCGCGTTCTCGGCGATCGCCCCGCCCTGCATGAAGAGGATCTTGTAGTTGGCGGGGACCTTGAGCAGCTCGCGCAGATCGGCTTCGGCCTGACCGATGATTCCGGAGAAGTCCTTGCCGCGATGGCTCATCTCCATCACCGACATGCCCGCGCCGTGCCATTCGAGCATTTCGTCGGCGGCCTGCTTCAGCACGGCCTCGGGCAGCGCGGCGGGGCCGGCACCGAAATTCCAGGCTCGCGTCATTGCTCCGCTCCGTCATCGGCGGCATCTTCGCCTTCACCGGTCTGCCCGGCGGCTTCGATCGCTTCGTCGCTCTCGACGATCTTCTCGATGCTCGCAAGGTGTGCGCCCTCATCGAGGTTGATCAGCGTCACGCCCTGCGCCGAACGCGCGGTCTCGCGGATCGTGTCGACCGGGGTGCGGATCAGCACGCCGTTGTCGGCGATCAGCATGACCTGATCGGTCGGATCGACCAGCACCGCGCCGACGAGTTTGCCGTTGCGCTCCGAGCCCTGGATCGCAATCATGCCCTTCGTGCCCCGGCCATGCAGCGTGTAATCACCGATCGGCGTGCGCTTGCCGTAGCCGTTCTCGGTCGCGGTCAGCACATGCTGCTCCTCGCCCTTTGCGACCAGCATGCAGATCACGCTCTGTTCGTCCTCGATCATCATGCCCCGCACGCCGCGCGCGGTGCGGCCCATCGGCCGCACGTCGGTTTCATCGAACCTGACGGCCTTGCCGGCATCCGAGAACAGCATCACCTGCGAGTCGCCGTCGGTGATCGCGACGCCGATCAGATAGTCGTTTTCATCGAGGCCCACCGCGATGATGCCGGCCTTGCGCGGATTCGCGAAGTCGGTCAGCGGGGTCTTCTTGACCGTACCCTGCGAAGTCGCCATGAAGACAAAATGGCCTTCGTCGAATTCCTTGACCGGCAGGACAGCGGTGATCTTCTCGCCTTCGACGAGCGGGAACAGATTGACGATGGGCTTGCCGCGCGAGGTGCGGTTGCCTTCCGGCACTTCATAGACCTTGAGCCAGTACAGGCGGCCGCGGTTCGAGAAGCACAGGATGTGATCGTGGGTATTGGCGATGAAGAGCTGATCGACCCAGTCGTCGTCCTTGACCGCCGCAGCCTGCTTGCCGCGACCGCCGCGCTTCTGGGAGTGGTAGTCGGTCAGCGGCTGGCGCTTGAAGTAGCCGGTGTGCGAGAGCGTGACGACCATGTCCTGAGGCGCGATCAGGTCTTCGATGTTGATGTCGGACGCGTACAGGATCACTTCGGAGCGGCGCGGATCGCTGAACTGGGTCTTCTCGGCGATCAGCTCGTCGCTGATGATCTGCGTGACCCGCTCGGGCTTGGCGAGGATGTCCAGCAGGTCGGCGATCACCTCCATCACATCGCGGTATTCGGAGACGATCTTGTCCTGTTCCAGACCGGTCAGGCGCTGCAGGCGCAGCTCGAGGATCGCCTGGGCCTGGGCCTCGGAGAGCCGGTACCCCTGGGCCGAGAGTCCGAACTCGGGCAGCAGCCCCTCGGGCCGATAGGATTCGGCCGCGGCGCGCGAGAGCATCTCTTCAACCAGCGGCGAGTGCCAGGCGCGGCTCATCAGCTCGGCCTTTGCGACCGGCGGCGTCGGCGCCGCCTTGATCAGCGCGATCACGTCATCGACGTTCGACAGCGCGACGGCGAGGCCTTCGAGGATGTGGCCGCGCTCGCGCGCCCGCCTGAGCTCGAAGACCGTGCGCCGGGTCACGACCTCGCGCCGGTGCGCAAGGAAGCACTCGAGCATCTGCTTGAGGTTCAGCAGGCGCGGCCGGCCGTCGACCAGCGCCACCATGTTCATGCCGAAGCTGTCCTGCATCTGGGTCAGCTTGAACAGCTTGTTCAGCACGACTTCGGGCATCTCGTTGCGCTTGAGCTCGATGACGACCCGCATGCCGTCCTTGTCGGACTCGTCGCGGATGTCGCTGATGCCCTCGATGCGCTTCTCGTTCACGAGCTCGGCGATCTTCTCGACCAGGGACCGCTTGTTCACCTGGTAGGGAATCTCATCGATGATGATCGCCTGACGATTGCCCTTTTCCATGTCCTCAAAGTGGGTCCGCGCGCGCATCACGCAGCGGCCGCGGCCGGTCCGGTAGCCTTCATGGACACCGACGAGGCCGTAGATCAGGCCGGCGGTCGGGAAGTCGGGGGCGGGCACCAGCTTGATCAGATCGTCGATCGTGATCTCGGGATCGGCCAGCACCGCGAGGCAGGCATCGACGATCTCGCCGAGGTTGTGCGGCGGGATGTTGGTCGCCATACCGACCGCGATACCCGAGCTGCCGTTGATCAGCAGGTTCGGAATGCGGGTCGGCAGAACCAGGGGTTCGTTCTCGGAACCGTCGTAGTTCGGACCGAAATCGACGGTCTCCTTCTCCAGATCCTCGAGCATCTGGTGGCCGATCCGGGCCATCCGCACTTCCGTATAACGCATCGCCGCCGCGCTGTCGCCATCGACCGAGCCGAAGTTGCCCTGGCCATCGACCAGCATGTAGCGCAGCGAAAAGTCCTGCGCCATCCGGACGATCGTTTCATAGACCGCGGAGTCGCCGTGCGGGTGGTACTTACCGATCACGTCACCGACGATACGGGCCGATTTCTTGAAGGCCTTGTTCCAGTCGTTGCCGAGTTCGTGCATCGCGAAGAGGACCCGCCGGTGGACGGGTTTGAGACCGTCGCGCACATCCGGCAGAGCACGGCCAACGATCACGCTCATCGCATAATCGAGGTAGGAATGCCGCATCTCCTCTTCGAGACTGATCGGTAGGGTTTCTTTGGCGAAGGATTCCATGAGTCGGGCAGCCTGACGCTGAACTGGCGATTTGCCGAATCGGATATGTTAACACGCCAGACGCCCGCGCCCTAAGCCCTGAGGGCAATCAGGTCAACAGCGTCGCGCCGGCTTCCTCGCAAAACCGGGCATGCCGGCCCGCAAAGCGATCCTTGGGCCTCCGCTCAGCCGATCCTCGCCCGCTCGCGTTTAACACTCCGGAAACGATCCCCGGTTACGATTCCCTCGCCCCTGTCGTCTATCCTGCAGGCAGCGAAAATGTTTCCCGCCCCCGGGAACCTGCGAAGGCGAGGACATTTGCGCACAAGTTGTTGCAGACGAACAACATTGAATTGCTGCTCCGCAGCCGGCTATGGCAGACTCGCCTGAAAGGTCACTAGTCATGTCCTCCACCCCCCAACATGTTGCTCAAAGAGGGGAAAATCGGGCCGTCGCGGTTCGCAATCACCACTTTGCATCGAGGAAATAATGAAAAACGCACATAAATTCCTGACGGTCGTCGCGGCTCTCGGCTTCTGCGTCGCAGCCCACGCTGAACAGCAGGAAATCCGGATCAATCCGAACACCAAGACCGTTCCCTACGCCGTCGACCAACGCTCCGTCGTGGTTCGCAGCGCAGCCGGTCTGTGCTGGCGCACCGGCTACTGGACCAAGGAACTCGCGGCCAGCACGCCCGTCGAAGGCAGCAACCTGCCGGCCGGCTGCTTCTGCGACAAGGACCTGATGCCCAAGGAAGTCTGCGAGCAGCCCGTCGCTGCCGCCCCCGAAGCGCCGGTCGTCGAAGCACCCAAGCCCGCCGTCTCCGCAGTGAAGCCCGCTGCGGAAAAAGTCACGATCGCTGCTGATGCGCTGTTCGACTTCGACAAGGCTACGCTGCGCGACGAAGGCAAGACCAAACTGACCGACTTCGCGGCCAAGGCCAAGGAACTCAACATCGAAGTGATCATCGCCGTCGGCCACACCGATCGCATCGGCTCTGACAAGTACAACCAGTCCCTGTCCGAACGCCGCGCTGCCGCGGTCAAGGAATTCCTGGTCGGTCAGGGCATCGACACGAACCGCGTCTACACCGAAGGCAAGGGCAAGACCCAACCGGTCAGCAAGTGCACGGGCCTGGGCAAGGAAAGCGGCAAGAACGCGAAGCTTGTCGAATGCCTGCAAGCGGACCGTCGCGTCGAAATCGAAGTCATCGGCACCAAGTAATCGCCGATCGGTTCCGGAAAGCCCCGCCTTCGCGCGGGGCTTTTTGTTTCCAGGCGCCCCGCCCGGCTCTTTTTCGGTAAAGTTAGCGGATGGAAGAGAAAACCCTGAACGCCGACGCCGCTGAAGTGCAGAAGTTCAGCGAGCTCGCCCATCGCTGGTGGGATCCCGAGTCCGAGTTCCGCCCCCTGCACGAGATCAACCCGCTTCGCCTCGGCTGGATCGATGCGCACAGCCCGGTCGCCGGCCTGCGCGCCATCGACATCGGCTGCGGCGGCGGCATCCTCGCCGAGAGCCTCGCTGCGCGCGGCGCGGTCGTGACCGGCATCGATCTCTCCGACAAGGCCTTGTCGGTCGCCCGCCTCCACCTCTACGAGAGCGGACTCTCCGTCGACTACCGGAAGGTCCCGGCCGAGGAGTTCGCCGAACAGCAGGCAGGCCAGTTCGATCTCGTGACCTGCATGGAGATGCTCGAACACGTCCCCGACCCGGCCAGCACCGTCGCCGCCTGCGCCCGGCTCGCCAAACCCGGCGGTACGGTCTATTTCTCGACGCTGAACCGCAATCCCAAGGCCTACCTGTATTTGGTCATCGGCGCCGAATACCTGCTCAAGATGCTGCCCCGCGGCACCCACGACTACGCGCGCTTCATCAAACCCTCCGAGCTCGCCCGCTTCGCCCGCGCCGCCGGCCTCGAATGCGAGGAGCTGATCGGCCTGCACTACAACCCGCTCACGAAGAAGTACTCGCTGGGCGGCAACACCGACGTCAACTACCTGCTGCGCTGCCGCAAGAAGTGATGACTCCGCTCTTCGACTGCATCCTCTTCGACCTGGACGGCACGCTCGCCGATACGGCTCCGGATCTGGGGAACGCGCTGAACCGCGTCCTCGTCGAGGAAGGCTGCGCTGCGCTGCCAACGGCGATCACCCGACCGGTCACATCCCAGGGCGTGCGCGGTCTGCTCCGCGTCGGCTTTGAACTCACGCCGGAAGACTCCCGCTACCGCGAACTCGCCGACCGGCTGCTCGCCCATTACGCCGCGAACATCTGCGAGGACACACGGCTCTTCGCCGGCATGGACGAGTTGCTCGCCCAGTTCGATGCGCTCGGGCAACGCTGGGGCATTGTCACGAACAAACATGCGCGCTTCACCGATCCGCTGGTCGCTGCGTTAGGGCTTGCAGATCGCGCGGCCTGTGTCGTCAGTGGCGACACCGCATCCCGCCCCAAGCCTTTTCCGGACTCGCTGCTCCACGCCTGCGCGCTGACAGCGAGCGACAATCAGCGCTGCGTCTATGTCGGCGACGACATCCGCGACATCGAGGCCGGCCGCGCCGCATCGATGGGAACCATCGCCGCAGCCTGGGGTTATCTGGGCCAGGGGAGCGCGATCGAAGACTGGGGCGCCGACCGGATCGCCGAACGCCCGCAATCGCTGCGCGACGCGCTGGCTTCGCTCGGCTGAACTCCTCACTCGGCTCCCAGCTGCGCCCCGGCCGAAGCCGGCGAAGTCCGGGCCGAGGCGAACTGCCTCTCCTTCCAGCGCAGGAAGTTCAGCTCGACAGCGTAGTAGGAGAAGCTTGCCGCTGCGAAGATCGCCATAAGGTTCCACGGCGCCGGCAGGCGGAAGTTGCCATAGATGAACACCTGCTGCCACAGGTAAAGCGAATAGCTCAAGGCGCCGATCTTCCGGACCGGCGCTGAATTGAGAAGCCGGAAGATCAGCGTCCCTTCTGCGTTCAGCGCGCCATGGATCAACAGCACCGCGAGGCCGTTGGCGATCACGCTTCCCGCCAGGCTCCAGAAAAGCGGCCAGGCACTGCTGACCGACAGCGCCAGGAGTCCGGCCAACGCGCCCCAGGCGAGATACGCGGCATGCTCCGCGGCGAGCTTCGGCAGCCTGCCGCGTTCGCGCGCCAGCGCATAGAGACAGCCCCAGCCGATCGCATCGCCGGCGTGCTCGAAACGGCTCCACAGGAAAGCTTCGGGCGAATGCGCCAGAAGCTCGAAGCCACGCAGGCAGGGTGCGGCAAGGCAGAAGGCGATGACGCAGAAAGTCGCACGCCGCCACCCCGCGAGCACGATCAGCAGCGGCCAGATCAGGTAGAACTGCTCCTCGACCGCCAGCGACCACGAGTGCGCCAGCACCATCGAAGTCGGGAAGTAATTGGCGAGAAAACTGGCCGGCCCCGCCAGATCGCGCCAGGACAGGGTCTGCAGGCCCATCAGCATGGCCGCGGCAAGAACGCCCAGCAACAGGTAGTAAGCGGGCCAGATCCGCAGCGCGCGCCGCAGATAGAAATGGCGAAGGCTGATCTCGCCACGGGCACGGAATTCTCCGCTCAGCAGCGTCGTGATCAGAAAACCGGAGATCACGAAGAAGATGCGCACTCCGATGTCGCCAAGCAGCTCGCACCGCCACAGATAGTCGAGGGCGGGGATGGTGTGCCCGCTATGCAGGTGCATCGCGATGACCAGCGTGATCGCCAGTGCGCGCAGTCCGTCGAGTGATGCGATCCGTGCATTCGTCATCGGGAGCCCGTCGAGTTCGTTGCCAGCGCCCACGCCGGGATGCGGCGGGACTCCGAGTCTAAGCTCAGACGAAGGCCTTGCCCCGGCCGGGGAAGCGCTTTCCAGTTCTGACTGTGACCGGGATAACAGCCCGGCGCAGATGCCGAACTTGCAGGGCCTTACAAACTCTGTTGGACGCGCTGGCCACTCTGCCACTACAATCCACGTCATGGTCCGCTTGAAACTGCGCGGATCACCCCGATTTCGGTTTCATGGGGGCGACCTGGCTTCGACGTGGGTTGCAAAGCAGCTTGGTGCATACCGAGGCCCAGTTACCTCGTAAATCCGCTGGAAAACTATACTCGCCAACGACGAGACTTTCGCTCTAGCCGCTTAAGGCTTAGGCCGCTGCACTGACAGGTCACTGGGTCAGGTCGGGCAACCGACAGCAGCGTCATTTACAGTGACTCGTTTCGCGTCGGGTTACTTGGCGCGAGGCTAAATCCAAGGTGACTCGCTGTCGGTCGGCCTGCCATTCGGCTAAATCGGCGGTTAAACAAAATTGGATGGCTAAGTATGTAGATCCGGTTGTAGAGGGCTTGCGGACGCGGGTTCGATTCCCGCCGCCTCCACCAAACATCCGTTCGTTACGGAGCAAGAAGGGCCAGATAACCCCAGGGTTTCTGGCCTTTTTTGTATTCGCCGCCGACAAGATCCAGACCTTCACGCCTTGCCACCTTGATGCCTCAGACCCTGGCCTCCCCCGCCCACAGCGAAGTCGTGATCAAGAAGAGTCGCTTCATCGGCTGCGTCCAGCCGGTGCCCGACCGCGCCCGCGCGCAGCAGCTCGTCGCCGGGCTGCGCGCCGAGCACCCTGACGCCCGCCACATCTGCTGGGCGCTCTTGGCCGGAGGCGACTCGGCGGCCGTCGACGACGGCGAGCCGGGCGGCACGGCGGGCCGCCCGATGCTCGAAGTGCTTCGCCATCAGGATCTGGAGGGCGTGCTCGCGACCGTGGTCCGTTACTTCGGCGGCATCAAGCTCGGCGCAGGAGGCCTCGTTCGCGCTTACACGGACAGCGTCGCCCAGGCCCTGCTCGTCGCGCAGAAAGTGCCCATCGTCAAGCATCTGACACTGGTCTGCGAAGCGCCCTATGCCTTCGAAGGCCTGCTGCGCCGAGAGATCGAAGCGGCCCAAGGCGATCTCGTCGAAGTGCGCCACGGCATCATCCAGGTCGAGTTCCGTTTCACCGTCACCGAGGCAGCAGCTGAAAGCCTGAAGGCCCGCCTCGGCGAGTCTGGACAGGGACGGATTGGCTGGGAAAAGACGACGGGCTGAAGCCCGGGCGCGCCGCAAACAGGCGCGCGGATTGCGCAGGCGAGGCTCCCCCCTGCAGAGCGCGGCCTCCGCCAGGGTGGCCTCCGAGTCCATTGCCGGGTTCATCAGCCCATCCTCCGCGGCTTCATCCATACGCCATATGCATGCATAATCATCGCTCGCAACGACGAGACTCCCATGCTCTGCATCCGCACTTTCAGCTTTCTTGCCTTGCTGGCTACCCTCTTCACGACGGCAGCCTGTGGCGGCGGCAGCGGTGGCGATGGCGCCCCCTCCGCCACCGCTTCGCTGAGCTTCACGGCGACGGACGCGGAGATTCCGAACCCCGAGCGGGGTTTCTACCGTTGGGCCTGGAATGATCTGGCCAGTCTCAGCGTGGATGACATGAAGGATGCCTATACAAATGGCTATCGCATCGTCTATGCGCTATTGCGCCTCGACGCTTACCGCAACAGCGCAATTCCGGACAGCCTGCTCGCCAGACTGGAGAGCAGTGCGGCCCAGGCCCGCGCCAATGGCGTCAAGCTGCTGGTGCGCGTCGCCTACAACTATCCGGGCAGCGAAACCGACTACCTGAACGCCCAGGACGCCAGCCTGACCCAAACGCTTGCCCACATCGCCCAGCTCAAACCGTTCTTCCAGAACAATGCCGACGTGATCGCCTTCGTGCAGGCCGGTTTCATCGGTGCCTGGGGGGAATGGCACACGTCGTCGAACGGCCTCGCCAGTACGGAGAACCGGACACAGATCAAGGATGCGCTGCTCGACGCAGTCCCCAGCAGCCGCTTCGTGCAGTTTCGCTATCCGCCCTATCTGATGGCCTGGACGCCAAGCCTGCCGACTCTGGAGGCGGCGTTGCAGGGCCGCTACCGGATGGGCGTCCATAACGACTGTTTCCTTGCCAGCCAGACCGATCTTGGCACCTACTCCAGCGATGCCACCACCCGTGCCAGCCAGCAGAGCTATGCCGCTGCGCTGGGCCTGCTCGCACCTTTCGGAGGCGAGACCTGCAACCCGGCGGACGAGGCCGGTGCCCAGCCGCGCACCCGCTGTGCGGACATCCAGGCCGAAGGCGCGAAGTACGCTTTGAGCTATCTGAACGATGAGTACTATCGGGATCTCTTTCACGCCAACTGGATTGCGAATGGCTGCATGGCTCGGGTGAAGCGAAGCATGGGCTATCGGATTGAACTCGTCTCCGCCAGCCACCCGCAATCGCTCAATCGCGGCGACCGGCTGGACCTGAGCCTGACGGTTCGCAACAGCGGCTGGGCCAGGATCTTCAACCCCCGCGCGATCGAGATCCTGCTGCGCGACGGCACGGGCACGGTGCGCCGGCTCGCCGCCGGCGGCGCCGACCCGCGCCGCTGGCTGCCCGGCAAGGACAGCCAGATCACGCTCAGCGCGACGCTGCCCGCCGACCTGCCCACCGGACAGCATGCGCTTCTGCTGGCCCTGCCCGATCCGGCCCGCCGGCTCGCTGGCGATGCGCGCTATGCGATCCGCCCCGCCAATGCGGACGACGCTGCGCGCGGACAGGCCTGGTCCGCGGAGCTGGGGGCTTTCTCGCTGGGCTCCGGGCTTGAGGTGCGCTGAGCGCTTGCACCCCGATCGGGACCCGTTCCTTGATCGGGATGGAACTTAGCGGGATCCTCCGGGTCGGATGCCCCTGAGTCAGGCTTCAACCGAAGCATGAGCCCGAACGAGAGAGACCCGATGCTTTACCCTGAACTTTTCAAATCGCTGGAAGCCGCCCGCTGGAACCTGGACAAGGATATCCCCTGGGCCGAGTTCGACGGCGCGAAGCTCTCCGACGAGCAGGCGTTGACGGTCAAGATGAATGCGATCACCGAGTGGTCGGCGCTGCCGGCGACCGAGATGTTCCTGCGCGACAACCGCGACGACTCGGACTTCTCGGCCTTCATGTCGATCTGGTTCTACGAGGAGCAGAAACACTCGCTGGTGCTGATGGAGTATCTGCGCCGCTTCCGTCCCGAGTTCGCGCCGACCGAGCAGGAATTGCACGCGATCCGCTTCGAGTTCGACCCCGCGCCGCCGCTCGAGACGCTGATGCTGCACTTCTGTGGTGAGCTGCGCCTGACCCAGTGGTACCGCCGCGCATCCGAATGGCACACCGAGCCGGTCATCAAGAAGATCTACGACACGATCTCGCGCGACGAAGCGCGGCATGGCGGCGCCTATCTGAAGTACATGAAACGGGCGATCGAGAAGGACGCGGGCACAGCCCGTGCCGCTTTCTGCAAGCTGGGCGTGCTGATGGCGAGCTCCTCGCGCAGCAAGCAACCGCTGCACCCGACCAATCTGCACGTCAGCAAGGCGCTCTTCCCGAACGACACGATCCAGTCCCGCCTGCCCGACCCGGAGTGGCTGGAACACTGGCTCGATCAGCAGATCGTCTTCGACAAGGACTGCGAGGCCAGAGTCGTCGGCGGCATCCTGCGCAACCTCTCCAGCCTGTTCGGCGAGCACTTCGAGACGGTCCAGGATCTGAACCGCTTCCGCAAGGCGCTGGCGGCGTAAAGATCAGAGGCGACCGCTTCGCCGCGGATCACGCGGCTACAATGGCGGTTTTACCGCCAGAGCCGACCATGAGTACTTATCCGCGTCCCGCATTCGAGCAGAAGATCTGCGCCCCCGAAGACCTCGCCGGCGCGATCGCCACCCTGCCCCGGCCGCTGGTCTTCACAAACGGCTGCTTCGACATCCTGCACCGCGGTCATGTGACCTATCTGGGCCAGGCGCGGGCGCTCGGCGCCGCGATGATCGTCGCACTGAACACCGACGCTTCGGTGCGCCGCCTCGGCAAGGGCGAGGACCGACCGATCAACTGTCTCGAAGACCGGCTCGCGGTGATGGCGTCGCTGGGCTGCGTCGATCTGGTGACCTGGTTCGACGAGGACACGCCTATAGAGCGCATCCTCGCTGCGAAGCCAGACATCCTGGTCAAGGGCGGGGACTGGAAGCCGGACGCGATCGTCGGCGCGAAGGAAGTGCTGGCCTGGGGCGGTGCGGTCCATTCGATCCCGTTCGAACACGAGCGCTCGACGACCGCGCTGCTCGGCAAGATCCGCAGCGCGAGCTGAAATGAAAAAGCCGGCAATGCCGGCTTTTTCCCCATTCCAGATTCGCTTCAGGCGAGCGCGCGGCCGTGGCGCTGGAGCTGCGCGATGCGGGCCTGGATGTAACCCTTGAGTTCCTTGAACGGAACCGGCTTGCCATAGACCGTGACATCCTCGGGCAGGCCGCCCTGGGCATCGATGTCCTCTTGAGACAGACCGGTGATCACGACGATGTCCATGTCCGCGAGGCGCGAATCGGAGCGCAGCTTTGCGATCATCGCAAAGCCGTCCAGCCCGGGCATCACGAGATCGGAGATCAGCAGGTCGGGCATCTGGCGACCGATCTCGAGCAGGCCTTCAAAGCCGTTCTCGACAAAACGCAGCGCGATCGGCAGGCCCCAGGTCGTGAAGGTGTGTGAATAGAGGCGCTGCATCAGGTGGTCGTCTTCGGCAACCAGAACCTGCAGCTGTCCATTCCCATGCGAAGAGCTTCCGGAGGTGCGTCGCCGCAGATAGTCCTCGACCGACACGACCTTGATCCGGCGGTGGCCGCCCGCCGTCTTCCAGGCTTCGAGCAAACCGCTCTCGACCATCTGCTGGACGGTGCCCAGCGACACGCCCAGCCTCTGAGCCGCATCACTGGTGCTGCAGTACTCGCGTTCCGTCCGGAGAGAATGAGGTAGCACGTCGTTCATGGCAGCGATGATACCCAATCTCCATTTCCTGAATAAGGAGATGCGGGCCCGAGCGTGACACAAATCGCAACAGCTTGCGTTTTTTGACTTCAGAGCGCGAAGACGTGTTTGACCCTCAAGGTCGCGCCGCCGGCAGCGATCGCGATCAGCCGGTCGATGTTCGGATGCTTGCCCGGATTCGCCCGCGCGTCCTCGCTGTGCTCGGCGTAGAGCTCAAGCCCCTTGCGGGCCGCTTCGGCAGTGATCGCACCGAAGGTCTGCGCGAGGTGGTTGTAGATGGTGAGAGATCCGATCTGGCCCGCCTTGTTCTCGATCAGCGCGAGCTCGACGCCCTCGCCATCGAGCAGGCGCAGTGCTTCGAGATGGGAAACTTTCGGTAACTGCTTCAGATTGTCGGCAAACATCGGAATGGCCTGGACTGACATAAAAAGCCTCGCCACGGATCACGCGGATCCACGCGGATAAATTCAGCGGAACTCATCGACTGGTGCAGCAACCAAGGCTCAAGCGATTGCCTGCGTCCAGCCGAGGCATCGCTTAAGGCCCGCTCACGCACACTAGGGCGAACTTGAGAATCGATCCGCGTACTCCGCGCAATCTGCGGCAAAGCTGTTGATTTTGACTCGGGACAGCGGGAACCGAAGCATGGGGCAGCTACGCTGCCCCATAAGCTTCAGATCTTCCTGGCCAGTTCGGCGGCGGCCCCGATATAGGTGGCCGGAGTCAGTTCGAGCAGGCGAAGCTTGTGCTCTTCGGGAATCGCCAGCGTCTTGATGAAGTCCTGCAGCGTCTCGCGCGTGATGTGCGCGCCGCGGGTCAGCGCCTTGAGCTGCTCGTAGGGGTTGGGCACCGCAAAACGGCGCATCACGGTCTGGATCGGTTCGGCCAGCACTTCCCAGGCGGCATCGAGGTCAGCGGCAAGCTTGACCGGATCGGCTTCGAGCTTGTTGAGACCTTTCAGGCAGGATTCGAGCGCCAGAACCGTGTGCCCCAGGCCCACGCCCATATTGCGCAGCACGGTCGAGTCGGTCAGGTCGCGCTGCATCCGCGAGATCGGCAGCTTTTCGCTGAAGTGGCGCAGCAGGCTGTTTGCAACGCCGAAATTGCCTTCAGCGTTCTCGAAGTCGATCGGGTTGACCTTGTGCGGCATCGTCGAGCTGCCCACTTCGCCAGCCTTGAGCCTCTGCTTGAAATAGCCCTGCGACACATACATCCAGATGTCCCGGCAGGCGTCTATCAACACCGTATTGCCCCGCGCAACGGCGTCGAACAGCTCGGCCATCGCGTCGTGCGGTTCGATCTGAATCGTATAGGGGTTGAAGACGAGGCCCAGCGATTCGATGAAACGCTGGTTGAACGCGGCCCAGTCGAAGTCGGGGTAGGCGGACAAGTGCGCGTTGTAGTTGCCGACCGCTCCGTTGAACTTGGCGCTCATCTCGACGCCGGCGATGCTGGCGCGCACACGGCGCAGACGATAGGCGATGTTGGCCATCTCCTTGCCCAGCGTCGTCGGCGTCGCGGTCTGACCGTGGGTGCGCGAGAGCATTGGCAGATCGGCATGTTCGTGGGCGAGTGCGACGAAGCGATCGAGCACCATGTCGAAGGCAGGCAGCAGCGACGCGGCGCGCGCCTCGGTGAGCATCAGCGCGTGGGAGGTGTTGTTGATGTCCTCGGACGTGCAGCCGAAATGGATGAATTCGGTCACCTTCATCACTTCGCCGTTCGCGGCGAAGCGCTTCTTGAGCCAGTACTCCATCGCCTTGACGTCGTGGTTGGTCGTCGCTTCGATGGCCTTGACCGCTTCGGCATCCTCGACCGAGAAGCTCGCAATGACCGCGTCGAGCTCACTGATCGTCGCCGCGGAGAATGCGGGAGCCTCGGCGATCGCGGGTTCGGCGGCCAGCGCCTTGAGCCATTCGATCTCGACGCGCACGCGGTTGCGGATCAGCCCGAATTCGGAAAAGTGCGGGCGCAGGCCTTCAACTTTCGAGGCATAGCGGCCGTCCAGCGGCGAGAGCGCGGTCAGAGGAGTCGTTGTCATGGCAAGATACGGGCCGAAAAATAAAACGGAGAGTATACCGGAGCCACCCGGCCTGATCCTGTGCCGTCATGCTTCGATTCGATTGCCCATGTCCGCCCCTCTCTTCACCGTCTTCACCCCGACTTATAACCGCAGCCACACCCTCCCCCGCGTCTTCGCTTCGCTCCAGGCCCAGACCTGCAAGGACTTCGAATGGCTGATCGTCGATGACGGTTCGACCGATGACAGCGCCGAGCTGATCGAGGAGTTCGCCCTCGAAGCCGATTTCCCGATCCGCTATATCGCCCAGGCCAACGCCGGGAAACACGTCGCGATGAACCGCGGCGTGCGCGAGGCGGCCGGCAAGCTCTTTCTGCCCTTCGATTCGGACGATGCCTGCACCTCGGATACGATCGCGATTTTTGCGCGCCACTGGCGCGCGATTCCCGCCGATCAGCGCTCTGGCTTCTCGGGCATCTGCTGCCACTGCCAGACCGAGGAAGGCGAGCTGATCGGCCCGGGCTTCGGCTGCCCGTATTTCGACGCCCATCCCTATGAACCGATCGCGCGCGAGCGCGTCCACGGCGAGAAGTGGGGTTTTCACCGGACCGCGGTGATGCGCGCCTTCCCGTTTCCCGAGTACCCGGGCGAGAAATCGGTCCCCGAGGGACTCGTCTGGGACCGGATCGGCCTTGAGTTCAAACTGCGCTACATCGATGTCGCGCTGAGGGTCTACTTCGATTCGGCGGATGGCTGGATGGCGCATTTCGCCCAGCGCTCGGCGAAGAGCCCGAACGCCTTCGCCGACTACCACCGGCAAAGGCTGGAGCTGCCGCTCGCGCTGAAGGAGCGCGCCAAGGCGCTCGCCAGCCAGGTTCGCTACTGTCTGCATGCGCATCGCACCCCGAGCACGCGTGGCCGCCACCCCGTCGCCGACGCTCTGCTGCTGATCCCCGCGATTCCCATCGGTCTGCTGCTGTGGCTGCGCGACCGTCAAGCGCTCGCAAGAGCTTCGTAGCGGGACTGAAGCCGCTCGGCGATGCCGGTGATCGCGTAGTGCCCGACGATGTGCGCGCGCGCGCTCGTCTGAATGCGATCGAGCTCGGGCGAGTCGATCAGACCGGCCAGAGCCGCGGCAAAAGCTCGCGGTTCGGCGGCGGCGATCCGGCCGCCCTCGCCGACGATCTCGCGCGCATCGCCGACGTCGGTGCAGACAACCGGAACGCCGCAGGCCATCGCTTCGGCCAGCACGTTCGGGAAGCCCTCGCTGCGCGAAGTCAGCGCCAGGAAATCGAGGCCGGGATAGAGCGTTTCGACGTCGTGACGGGGCCCGAGCAGCAGAACCCGGTCAGCGAGACCCAGTTCGGCGAGCCAGGCGGCGAGCTCGGCATTGTCCCGATCGAGATCCTTGCCGATCATGACGAAGCGGCAGCGCGGATGGCTGATCAGAAGCTGCGCGGCGGCTTCGAGGAAGAGGCGGTGATTCTTGACCGGGCTCCAGCGCGCGACGATACCGATCACGGTCTCGTCCCCGGCCACGCCCCAGGCTGACCTGGCGGCACGGCGTCGCTCGGGATCGGGCCGGAAATGGCTGACATCGAGTCCGTTGGGCAGCACTTCGGTGCGCGCCGCGGGCCAGCCCAGATGCTCCGCGCAGTAGGCGGCGCTGCGCGTCGAGACGTTGAAGATATGCGCGACGCGGCCGACGTAGAGGCGCGAGAGCGCGATCGTCAGCCGCGTGAAGAGACTGTGGCCGTGCGCCGCATCGGGCGTGTCGCGGACGCTCCAGCAGACCGGGACCTTGAGCCGGGCACCGACGAAGCTCGCCGCGAGGTTGCCGTGGTACATCCAGCCCTGGATCAGCTCGGGCTCGGTCGAGCGGACCGCGGCGATCAGGCGCCCCACCGCGGCAAACGGCCAGCGCCCGGCCGCAAGGCCCAGAAAGACCGGTTCGACGCCGATCGCGCGGAACTGCGGCGCCAGCGAGTCAAGGCGGCCCAGCACCAGCAGCGACACTTCGATCCGCGACGGATCGCGCGCAGCGAGCAGTTTGAGCAGCGCGTGCTCGGCCCCGCCTATGCCCAGGCCGGTGATGATGATCGTGATCCGCCGCGCCGCCATCAGAGCTGACTGTGCTCCCTGGGCGTCGCAACTGGCGCGGAAGGATCGCGGACCTCTTCCCATACCCGCATCACGACGAGTTTCGCGAGCATCGCGCCGAGCAGCAGCGCCAGCAGCACCGCATCCGACGCGCCGGCGCGCCAGAGCAGAAAACCGCATCCGGCCAGCAGCATGTGCGCGACCCACAGCACGACGACCGAAACTTCGACCGAGAGTCCCTTCAGGAACAGGATGTGGTGAAGGTGGGTGCGGTCGGCGCTCATCGGGCTCACGCCGCGCAGGATCCGCCGCACCGACACGGTCACCATGTCGAGCAGAGGCAGCGCGACCGCGTAGAGCAGCAGCACCGGCGGCATCGCCGGGGTCTTTCCACGCGCGAGGTCGAAGGCGAGCCAGCAGATCAGCATACCCAGCGACAGCGCGCCCGCGTCCCCCATGAAGACGCGGGCCCGCGCCAGCCAAGGGTGACGGGCATTGCAGGCAAGAAAACCGGCGATCGACGACATCAGGCCAACGATCAGCAGAACATGGGTGGGGCGACCGGCGACCAGCGCGACACCCAAAAGCAGCAGCAGCGCGCCGAACACATAGCCGCCGGCCAGACCATCGGCGCCATCGGACATGTTGATCGCGTTGATGACCGCGAGGATCACGAACATCGTCAGGGGCAGGGCGAACGGGCCCAGGGGCAGGCCGGCATCGAAGCCGGGAATCGGTAGCGCGGTCAGGTCGAAACCGGTGGTTCGGCAGAGCAACCAGGCCGCGACGCACTGCAAGGCGAGCTTGAAGCGCGCCGACAACGCATGGACATCATCGACGATGCCGACCGCGAGCATCAGCCCGACCGGCAGCATCGCCTCGGTCAGGTTGCCGGCGATGCCGCGCAGCTTCAGCGCGAGCACATAGGACAGCATGATCGCAATGCCGCCGACGACCGGAACTTCGCGGCCGTGCTGCTTGCGCGCATCGGGTCGGTCCATCAGCGCGAGCCAGGGCGCCAGCCGCGCCAGGCCCAGACAGGCCAGCAGCGTGCAGAAGAACGGGAAGATCAGGTACTTGGGCGTCAAGGCGGGAAATGGGGGCGAATGGGGGATTGAGCGGATACGGGCGCATTATGCGCGATCCGCGCCCGCGCTCCAATTCCTGCCTTTGTCCCTCCGCAGGGGGCGGCTCAGACGTCCTTCTGCCCCTGCGGGAGAGGGATAAAGGGTGAAGGGGAATTTTCGCCCCCGTAGACGGCCATCGTCTTCGCGATGACCGGCCCGTCGGCGAGCTCGCAAAGCACCTTGCGGCGGGCCGCTTCGCCCATCTTCGCGCGCCGCACCGGATCGGCGAGCAGCGCTTCGATTGCGCCGGCCAGAGCCTTCACGTCGCCGGGCGGCACCAGAAGGCCATCGACTCCGTCCTCGACAAGCTCGCGCGACCCGGGGACGACGGTCGCGACCAGAGCACGGCCGCAGGAAGCGGCCTCGACCAGCGAGCGCGGCATGCCTTCGCCCTGCGTGCTGGCCAGCACCGCGACGTCGCAGCCCTGTTGCAGTTCGAGCACGTCGGCGCGCTGGCCGAGCAGCTCGACTGCCCCTTCGCTGCGCCAGAGCGCCAGTTCCGCGTCGGTCACGCTCTCGGGGTTGCCCGGATCGGGCGAGCCGGCGAGCAGGAAGCGCGCATCGGGAATCCGCGCCCGCACAAGCTTCGCCGCTTCGACGTACTGATGGACCCCTTTCGAAGCGAGCAGCCGGCACATCATCAACACGACATGCCCCGGCGCGCCGCCCGCCGGCGGCGCGAAATGCTCCGCATCGACCCCGTCGCCGGGAATCACATGAACACCGCTTTTCGCGAGCACGCCGAGACGAGCGAGCGTGTCGCGGTTGTCCGAGTTCTGGAAGATCACTTCGGTGCCGGCGAGCGCGCGCCGGTACAGCGCGACGACGACGGGGCGGATCAGCCGGGCTTTTGCCGTCGTCGCGAGCATCGCGAAGCCCAGGCCCGTGATCGAGTTGACGATCCGCGCGACACCCGCGCGCCGGGCCGCGAGCGAACCGTAGATCACACACTTGATCGTGAAGTGATGGACGAGATCGGGTTTGAGGCGCCGATAGACCGCCGCGAGCCGGCGCGCGGTCGCGAACTCGGCGAGCGGGTTGATGCCGCTGCGCGAGACCTCGAAGGCCTCCCAGTGGAAGCCTTCGGCCTTGAGCTTCTCGCCGAAGGGGCCGGCCGGCGAGAGCAGCAGCACCTCGTGCCCGGCCTCGCGCAGACCGCGGGCGAGCGCGCGCTTGAAGTTCCACAGAAACCAGTCGGTGTTCGCAAAGAGCAGGATACGCATGTCAGTCGGTGATCGAACTTCGGTAATGGCGATGCCAGGCCTGGAACATCAGCACGTCCCAGAGCCAGTAGGGCCAGCTCGCGCGGCCTTCGACGTGCTCGACCCATTTGCGGCGGATCGGCTCGGGCGCGAGCAGACCGCTCTCGGCCAGCGCGGCGGGCGAGAGCAGATCCTCGGCCCATTCGCGCAGCGGCCCCCTGAGCCAGGCGGCAAGCGGCACCGCGAAGCCCTGTTTGGGGCGTTCGAATAGCGCGCGCGGCACATGGCGGGCGAGCGCCTCGCGCATCAGCCACTTGCCCTTGCCGTCGCGCACTTTCAGCGCCATCGGCACGCTCCACGCGAACTCGACGATGCGCCGGTCGACGAGCGGCGCCCGCGTCTCCAGACTCACGCCCATCGCCGCGCGGTCGACCTTGACCAGGATGTCGTTGGGCAGATAGGCGAGCGTGTCGTGCGCCATCATGTATTCGATGTCGCCGCCGGCGCGCCGCGCCGTCGCCTCGGCCAGCGCGAGCGGCAAGAGCCTCGCGCCGGGAACCAGCTCCGACGGATCCTTCCAGTGCGAGATCAGCTCGTCGTAGAAATCGGCCGGCGAGTGCCCCCTGAGCATCCGCGCGACGCGGGCGAACTTGTCGCCCGGAGAGGCGCGCAGCAGACGCGGGCAGAGCGGGCCGAGACCTCCGGCCAGCTTGTCCCAGAACGGGCCGGGAACGGCGCCGATCGCCGCGGAGAGGCCGCGCCTGAGCGGATACGGGATGCGCCGCGCGCGGTTCCAGAAACCGTCGCCGACGTGGTAGCGCGTATAGCCCGCGAAGGATTCGTCCCCGGCGTCGCCGGACAGCGCAACCGTCACCTGCTCGCGGGCGAACTGCGAAACCAGCCAGGTCGGGATTTGCGACGAATCGGCGAAGGGCTCGTCGTAGAGCCCGGCAAGGCGCGGCACCACGTCGAGCGCGTCCCGCCCTCTCAAGGTGATCTCGTGGTGCTCGGTGCCGAGGTGGCGGGCGACTTCGCGCGCGAACTTCGCCTCGTCGAAAGCGTCCTCGGCAAAGCCGATCGTGAAGGTGCGCACCGGCTGGCTCGCGTGTTTCTGCATCAAGGCGACGACCAGCGACGAGTCGATACCGCCGGACAGGAAAGCGCCCAGAGGCACGTCCGAGAGCATCTGTTGTTCGATGACCTCGCCGAGCAGCGCCTCGAAGCGATCGACCCAGCGCGTGGGATCCCCAGGATCGGCTTCGCGCGAGGCGCGGCCGTTCGCGATCGCATCAGAGAGCGACCAGTACGGTTTCGGCTCACCGGCCTGTGCGCCGCGCACGTCGAGCCAGTGCCCGGGAGGCAGCTTCGCGACGCCTCTGAAGATGCTCTGCGGCGCCGGGATGCAATTGAAGTGCATGAAGGAGGCGAGCGCATCGCGGTCTATGCCGCCCCGCCACGAGGGATGAGCCATCAGCGCGCGCAGCTCGGAGCCAAAGAGCAGGCAACCGTCGGGCATGGTCCCGTAGTAGAGCGGCTTCTCGCCCAAGCGGTCGCGGGCCAGGATCAGCCGGCGCTCCAGCGCATCCCAGGCAGCGAACGTGAACATCCCGTCGCAGCGCGACAGAGTCCCCTCCGGCCCCCACTCCTCCAGCGCCTCGACGAGCACCTCGGTGTCGGAATGGCCGCGCCACGCGAAGCCGCCACGCGCCTGTTCGATCTCGCGGCGCACGACGAGGTAATTGTAGATTTCGCCGTTGAAGACGATGGTCCAGCGCCCGGAAGCACAGGCCATGGGCTGACGGCCGGCCTCGGTCAGGTCGATGATCGCGAGCCGGCGATGGGAGAGCGCGAGTCCCTGCTCGGGCCAGGCGATCTCGCCATGACCGTCCGGTCCGCGGTGCCGGATCGCATCCCCCATCGCGCGGGCGAGCCCGGCGAGCGGAGCATCACATCCTCTCGGGGACCAGAAACCGGCTATTCCACACATGGCGAGGCTTTCAACGCAAAGAGGCGAGCTTAAGGGCGGGACCGGCGCACATCAAGCGCGGCGGCGCCACAGCGAGACCGCCAGCGAGCACGCGATCACGAAGAGGATCGCCCAGTTCCCCCAGCGGGCATAGGGCGTCAGCCCCTGGTAGCCGCGCACCTCGGCGTTCAACACGCCGCGCGTGAAGGCTGGCAGCACCGCCTGAACCGATCCGTCCGGACGAACCACCGCGGTCATGCCGGTATTGGTCGAGCGCAGCATAGGCCGGCCGGTCTCCAGAGCGCGCATCCGAGCGATCTGCAGATGCTGGGGCTGGGCGTGAAAGTCGCCATACCAGGCGAGGTTGCTGATGTTCAGCATCAGCGTCGCCTCGGGCAGGGACGCGATCAGCTCCTCGCCGAACACGTCCTCGTAGCAGATGTTGAGCGCGAGCTTCTGCCCGGCGATCGCGAGAGGCGTGGCCGAGCGGCCGCGGCTCTGATCGGACATCGGGATGTGGGCGAGCTGGTAGAACCAGCCGAACATCGGCGGCGAGAACTCGCCGAAAGGCACGAGGTGACGCTTGCTATACTGCTGGGCCCGGTCGCTGCCCAGAGTCACCGCGCTGTTGTAGATGTGTCCGTCCCCATCGCGCGTGAACACCCCCACGACGCCCTCGCCCCCCCTCTGGCGCAGCATCAGCGTCATCAGCTCCAGGTAGTTCGGCGGCACGTTGTCGAGCAGGGTCGGCAGCGCCGTCTCCGGCAGCACGATGATGCGGCCGCGCGCATCGCGGAGCGACGCGAGGTTCGCATTGAGCACCTTGTTGAAGCGCTCGGCGTCCCACTTCATCTCCTGGGGCACGTTGGTCTGCACCAGCGCGACGCTGACCGGAGAGCCGAGCGGAGCGGTCCAGCTCACCAGGCTCAGCGCCAAACCCGCGCCCAGCACCAGAACCCAGGCCGCGGCGAGCTTGCCGCGTTCGCGCCACGCGAAGACCGCAAGCGCGGCGAGCAGGCTGGCGAGGAAACCGACGCCATAGACGCCGAGCACCGGCGCGAAACCGGCCAGAGGGCTGGGCGGAGTCTGCGAATAGCCGACCGCGAGCCACGGGAAGCCGGTGAAGACCCAGCCGCGCAGCCACTCGCCCGTTGTCCAGCAGGCCGCGAACAGCGCCGCATCGGCCAGCCAGTGACGGCTTCTGAGCCGCGCGAAGAGCCAGCCGGCCAGGGTCGGCCACAGCGCCATATAGGCGGCGAGCAGCGCGATCGACAAGGCCGCGAGCGGCGCCGGCATGCCGCCATAGCGGTGCAAGGCGACGATCAGCCAGCCGACCCCGGCGAAGAAGGCGCCCCAGCCCCAGCAGAAACCGAGCCAGGCGGCGCGGCGCGGCGCGGCATCGCGCCACAGCCAGGCCAGCAGGGCCAGGCAGGCAGGCATCAGCGGGGAGAGGCCGAATGGCGCGAAGGCCAGAACGGAAGCGAGGCCGCCGAGGACGGCCAGCAGCGGAGCGGGAAGACGCAAGGGCATGGGGGGATAATCGAAATCGTAAGAAGGGATTATCGCCCAGACTCGTGACAATCCCGCGCGACTAGAATGCGGACGGGCCGTGCAAGCGCTGATGCTCGTCGGCAAAAAAGGATAAAGCCATGAAACGACTCCGCCTCACCCTCCTCCTCGCCCTTGCGCTGAGTCCGCTTGCCCACGCCGCACCGGAAGCGGTCGCGCTGCAGCCGGTCCGCTACGCGCCCGCGGTCACCGGCAACCAGAAGCTGATCAAGGAATGCGACGTCAGCTCCAAGATCCAGGGCCGCACAGCCGAGCGTCTGCAGCAGCTGGGACTGCTGTCCAAGATCGGCGCGACCGGCGGAACCCCGGCGCTGCAGATCACGATCGAGTCGGTCGAGGGCCGGGCCGGAGGCGCGTTCTCGGGGCCGAAGACCGTCCAGCTCAAGCTCGAACTCTCCCGCGGCGAGACGCTGATCCGCAGCGGCTCGATCACCCGCAAGGGCATCGGCAAGGGCATCGCCGGATTGCGCGGCAGTTGCGGCACGATGGACGGAGTCGCCGGCGAAGTCGCCGACGATGTCGCGAACTGGCTCAGCCCGGGCATCGTCCCCAAGGACAAGTAAGCGCCCGGACCCCCTCGGGCGGCTCAGCCGCCCTCGCCCAGGGCTTCGGGCTGCCGTTCGATCAGCAGCGTGTGGACGCGGCGGCTGTCGGCGCGCAGCACCTGGAAGCGAAAACCTTCGTGCTCGACGACTTCGTCGCGCTGGGGCAGGCGCCCGAGCAGGCTCATCAGCATGCCGCCCAGCGTATCGTAGTCGGGATCTGACCAGTCGACGCCGAAAGTCTCGTTGAAAGTGGCGAGCTCGACCGTGGCCTTGACCCGATAGCGACCGGCCTGATCGGCGACGATCGCATCGCCTTCGGCGTCGAAATCGTATTCGTCCTCGATATCGCCGACGATCTGCTCGAGCACGTCCTCGATCGTCACCAGACCGGCAACGCCGCCGTATTCGTCGACGACCAGCGCCATATGGTTGCGATTGGCGCGGAATTCGCGCAACAGCACGTTCAGACGCTTGGATTCGGGGATGAAGATCGCCGGTCTCATCACGTCGCGCAGCGTGAACTCCTTGCCGGCGAAGTAGCGCAGCAGATCCTTCGCGAGCAGCACGCCGAGCACGTCGTCGCGGCCTTCGCCGATGACCGGGAAGCGGGAGTGGGCAGTTTCGACCGCAAAGGCGGCGATCTTGTCGATCGCGTCGTCGACCGAGACGACGTCCATCAGCGCACGCGGGATCATCACGTCGCGCACCTGGATCTCCGAGACCTGAAGCGCGCCTTCTATGATCGCCAGCGCGTCGGCATCGAAGAGGCTGCGGTCATAGGCGGAGCGCAGAAGACCGATCAGTTCGTCGCGATCTTCGGGCTCGTGCGACAGCAGCGAGGAAATACGTTCAAGAAAACGAGGTCGGCTACTACTGGAAGGGTCCATTGTCGGTAAAGCAAGTGGGCAGGGCCAAGGCGAACCCGGTTCGCCTTGGCTCAACCCGCTCGGGTCAAGTCACTCCGCAAGCAATGCTGCAAAAGCCATGCCGGATTCCCGGCATGGCGGTGGCGCCGATTATTCCTCGCCCGCGTAAGGATCTTCATAGCCCAGAGCGGCGAGGATCTCGCCCTCACGCTCTTCCATATCCGCGGCGTCCTCGTCGTTCTCGTGATCCCAACCCTGAAGGTGCAGGGTTCCGTGCACGATCAGATGGGCGAGGTGCTCGGCGATGCTCTTGCCCTGTTCCCGGGCTTCGCGCACCACGACCGGCCAGCTCAGCACCAGATCGCCGGTCACCAGCGGCTCCAGAGAATAGGAGAAGCTCAGCACATTGGTCGCGTAATCCTTGCCGCGATACTCGGCGTTGAGTTCCTTCCCCTCCTCCTCGCCGACGAAACGGATCGTGATCTCGGCGTCGGTCTCCAGCGCAGCCAGAACCCAGCGGCGCAGATCGG
The DNA here is from genome assembly GCF_048213115.1 of Niveibacterium terrae. Lineage (GTDB taxonomy): Bacteria > Pseudomonadota > Gammaproteobacteria > Burkholderiales > Rhodocyclaceae > Niveibacterium > Niveibacterium terrae. The sequence goes on from NZ_CP172404.1 coordinate 2,841,599, forward strand.
CCTTGGACGGCACATCCGCCTTCTCTTCCTTGGAGAGCTCTTTCTGGACATCGAGTTCGAGATCCAGCGGAGTCGGCGCCGCCTTTTCAGCCGGGGCTTCGACGGCCAGCACATGCAGCGTCGCCAGATTGGCAGCTCCCGGTTGCATCAGCATGACAGGCGCGCCGTTCTCGGCATGCGCCTCGACGACCAGATCGCCGATGTCGCCGGGCGGGAAAGCGATGCGCAGGCTGCGCCCGTCGGCGAGCGGCACTTCGATCGAAGCAACTTCGATCTCGCGGCGCTTACCTTTGCTGTTCAGGACGGTGATTGTCTTCATTGTGGGACTCCGAATTTTCGTAAGCGGCGACGATGCGCGCAACCAACGGGTGGCGCACAACGTCCTCCTTGAGGAAATGGGTGGTCGCGATGCCGCGCACGTCGGCGAGGATGCGGGTCGCCTCGGCCAGGCCGCTCTTGTGGCCGCGCGGCAGGTCGACCTGGGTCAGATCTCCGGTGATCACAGCCTTGGAGCCTATGCCCATCCGGGTCAGGAACATCTTGATCTGCTCGGGCGTCGTGTTCTGCGCTTCGTCGAGGATGATGAAGCTGCGGTTGAGCGTGCGCCCGCGCATGAACGCGAGCGGCGCGATCTCGATGCTGTGGCGTTCGAAGAGCTTGGCAACCCGGTCGAAGCCCATCAGGTCGTAGAGCGCGTCGTAGAGCGGCCGCAGATACGGATCGACTTTCTGCGCGAGGTCTCCGGGCAGGAAACCCAGGCGCTCGCCCGCCTCGACGGCCGGACGCGTCAGGATGATGCGCTCGACCTGAAGACGCTCAAAGGCATCGACGGCGCAGGCGACCGCGAGGTAGGTCTTGCCGGTCCCGGCCGGACCGACCCCAAACGTGATGTCGTGCTCCTGGATGTTGCGGATGTACTCAACCTGGCGCGGCGTGCGGCCGTGCAGATCGCCCTTGCGGGTCAAGAGGCCATTGACCGGCTGGGCGGCCTGGTTAGCGTTGGCAAGTTCGACCAGACCCAGCTGGATGTCGTCGATCGTCAGCGGATTGCCCGCGCGCTCGTAAAAGCTCGCCAGCGCCTTGACCGCGAGCCGCGCCTGAACCGTGTCGCCGCTGACCGAGAAGTGCTCGCTGCGCCGCACGATGGCCACATCGCAGGCCGCCTCGATCTGACGGATGTTCTCGTCGAGCGGCCCGCACAGGTTCGCCAGGCGTTCGTTCTCGAGCGGAGTCAGCGTGATCTGCAAGGGGCGCATCAGTCGCTCACCACGGCTTCGCCGCGCAGAGAGTGCGGCAGCGCCGACGTGATCTTCACGTCGATGAAGTGGCCGATCAGCCTCTCGCCGCCCGCGAAGTTGACGACCCGGTTGTTGTCGGTCCGCGCCGCGAGCTCGTGCGAATCCTTGCGCGAGACGCCTTCGACCAGCACGCGCTGGACGGTGCCGACCATCGCGTCACTGATCGCCTGGCTCATCTCGTCGATCCGCTTCTGCAGCCGCGCGAGGCGAGCGAGCTTGACGTCCTGGGGCGTGTCGTCCGCCATCTCGGCCGCCGGCGTGCCGGGGCGCGGGCTGTAGACGAAGCTGAAGGACGCATCGAAACCGACATCCTCGATCAGCTTCATCGTCGCCTCGAAATCGGCTTCGCTCTCGCCGGGGAAACCGACGATGAAGTCCGAGGACAGCGACAGATCGGGCCGCGCCGCGCGCAGCTTGCGAACCGTGGACTTGAATTCGAGCGTCGTGTAGCCGCGCTTCATCGCCGCGAGCACCCGGTCCGAACCACTCTGCACCGGAAGGTGCAGGTGCGAGACGAGTTTGGGCAGCTTCGCATAGGCTTCGAACACGCGCGGCGTCATCTCGCGCGGGTGCGAGGTCGTGTAGCGGATGCGCTCGATTCCGGGCACTTCATGCACGCATTCGAGCAGGAAGGCGAAGTCGCCGATCGCGTCCTCCCCCTTCACGATTGGCGCGCGCCAAGCATTGACGTTCTGCCCGAGCAGAGTCACTTCCTTGACGCCCTGGGCCGCCAGGTTTGCAATCTCGGTCAGCACGTCGTCGAGCGGACGCGACACTTCCTCGCCGCGCGTATAGGGCACGACGCAATAGGTGCAGTACTTCGAGCAGCCTTCCATGATCGACACGAAAGCGCTCGCGCCTTCGGTGCGGGCCGGCGGAATTGCGTCGAATTTCTCGATCTCGGGGAAGGAGATGTCGACCTGGGCGCGACCGCTCTCGCGGCGCTGGGCGATCAGCTGAGGCAGACGGTGCAGGGTCTGCGGTCCGAACACGACGTCGACATAGGGCGCGCGTTTGACGATCGCCGCCCCTTCCTGCGATGCAACGCAGCCGCCGACACCGATGATCAGCCCGGGTTTCTGCTGTTTGAGCAGACGCACCCGGCCCAGATCGTGGAACACCCTCTCCTGCGCCTTCTCGCGCACCGAGCAGGTGTTGAAGAGGATAACGTCCGCCTCTTCGGGATTGTCAGTCTTTTCAATGCCTTCGGCGGCCCCCAGGACGTCGGCCATCTTGTCCGAGTCGTACTCGTTCATCTGGCAGCCGAAAGTACGGATATAAAGCTTCTTCATCGATGATCTTCAGTTGTCCTGCAGCTCGCCGGGCGTCAGGATCCAGACCTGCCAGACGGCTCCATTGCCGTCGAACAGAACCCGGACTTCGACCTTTTTGGCGCCGTACATCTCGTTGGCAAGGATGATCACGTTCTGCTGGTTGCGGATCACGAGGCCTGGGGCGACCAGGAAATCCTTCTTGCCCAGGCGCATCGTCCTGCCGTCGAAGGCGTTTATCGTCGCGCGCTGCGCATCGGCCGGAAATATGCGCAGACCAACGGCCGCCAGCGCGCTCCCCGCCATGAACAGCCCCAGCACCACCGCGTATAGCACCCGACGCATCGAAACCCCCGCAGGAATGGAAAAGGACACTTCGCGCAGTATAGCTCAGCCACACTTGACCCAAACGCTTCGACACGCTATATTCGCCTGCTCTCGTGGTGATGTAGCTCAGATGGTTAGAGCGATGGATTCATAACCCATAGGTCGGCGGTTCGATCCCGCCCATCACCACCAAGGAATACATGGACCGATTTTTCGGAATCGGTTCTGGAAAGAACTGCGTCGCCGCGCATCGTCGATTCGGTCGATGGGGCGCACAAGGGAATGCTCATGTGGCTCAGTGGTAGAGCACTCCCTTGGTAAGGGAGAGGCCGGCAGTTCGATCCTGCCCATGAGCACCAAATGTTCCTCGATAGCTCAGTTGGTAGAGCGCCGGACTGTTAATCCGTAGGTCCCTGGTTCGAGCCCAGGTCGAGGAGCCAGATTTACGAGCGGCAAGCGCACAAACGCTTGCCGCTCAGGCTTTCAGCCCACCCGCAGGTGGAAAGCCCGAGCAGGAAATGGAGTGGTAGTTCAGTTGGTTAGAATACCGGCCTGTCACGCCGGGGGTCGCGGGTTCGAGTCCCGTCCACTCCGCCAACATTCAAAGCCCGTCTTTCGACGGGCTTTTTCTTTGCGCGTTCGCCGACCAGACTTCGCGACTTCGCCGACATCAAGCCCGGTCCAAGGCGCCGAATTGGGTAAAATGCCCCCTCCCGGCTGCCCGGCGGTTCCATGCAGAAAAGTGCAATGTTTCCGTGGCAGTCTCCCTTCGTTCGCCCTGCTCCCGAGAGCTCTTCGATGCCGCTCAGGATTCGCAACGCCCTGTCTGTCGCCTCGCTCGTCGCCCCGCCCCTCGCCGCGGTCGACCGTGAAGTCCGTTTCAGCACGATCAGCGCCGGCAGCGACTGCATCACGGATACGCGCAAGCGAACGGAAATCAGCGCCTTTTTTGGGCCAAACTCTGCCTACGCTCAGTTCATGGCGCGCCGGTGAGCGCGCAGACGACATGGAAGACACCTCACTTCTGAAATTGCTGGAGCAGCGCCGGAACAGTTTCCGCTACGCGGCCAACGGTGTGCGCATCGCCTTCTCGACCCAGGCGCACGCGAAAATTCACCTCGTCGCAGCGCTCGCCGTCGTCTATGCGGGCTGGCTGTTCGCGGTCTCGCCGAGCGAATGGTGCGCACTGCTGCTCGCGATCGCGCTGGTCTGGGTCAGCGAGGCGATCAACACCGCGGTCGAGTTCACCGTCGATCTGCTCTCGCCCGGCTACCACGAGACCGCCGGCAAGGCGAAGGATGTCGCAGCCGGAGCGGTCCTGCTGGCCGCGGGCCTTGCCGCAATCGTCGGCGGCATCATCTTCATCCCGAAGCTTCTGGCCGTCCTCTAGACGTGAGCACTATCCCTTCCCGCCTGAAACTGCTGCTGGCCGCGCTGGCGCTTTCGCCCGCGGCCCTGGCTCACCCGCCCGAGACCGACGACTTCGGCCTGAAGGTTCAGGTTCTGCGCAAGGGCGACGAGCTCCACACAGCGGCGGTCTTTCATGTCCCGCTCGACAAGTGCCAGGCTTACCACTTCCTGGTCGACTACGATGCCTCGGCGCAGATCCCGGGCGTGATCAGCTCCAAGCTCACCCGGCTCGCCGACAACAAGGTCAGGGTCGAGCTGAAGCTGGAAGAGCGAATCCTGCACTTCCCGGTCCGTCTGCTCTCGGTGCTCGAGATCACCGAACTGCCCTCCTACGGGACGGATTTCGTCCAGGTCAAGGGCGAGATCCCGTCGTTCAAGGGCAGCTGGCGGCTGAGCGAAGGCGAGAACGGGACAAACTATCGCTACCAGGCGGTCGCGAAACCCGATTCCGTGCTGCCGATGTTCGTGATCCGCTACTTCATCGAACACAGCCTGACCGAGCGCTTCGCCGCGCTCGCCAAGCTCGCCACTGAGCGCCGCGGCCGCAGTGCCCGCCAGTGCGGGCAGTCCGGCAATTCCGCCTGAGTCAGCCTTCGCGCCTCAGCGCCCTCGCCCGCTCGCGGCGGCGGCTTGATCGCTGAAGAACGTGGAAGATCAGCACCGCGATCGACACCAGCGCAACGATCACGCTCGCCAGCGCGTTGATGTCCGGCTTCAGGCCATGGTGCAGGCGCGCAAACACGAGCACGGGCAAGGTCGTGCTGCCCGGATCGGAGAGCATTCCGGCGAGCACGAAGTCGTCCATCGATAGCGTGAAGGCGAGCAGCCAGCCCGAGAGCAGTGCCGGCACGATGACCGGAACCGTGATGACGAAGCAGGCCTTGAGCGGCGGGCAGCCGAGCACGCGGGCCGCCTCTTCGAGCGCAGGATCGGTTTCGGCGAGGCGGGAGTCGACCAGCACCGTGACATAGGCGACGCACAGCGTCGTGTGCGCGACCCAGATCGCGACGACGCCCCGCCCGCCCAGCCAGGGCAGCCACGGGTGGGTGAACAGCAACACCAGCGACAGCCCGATCACGACTTCGGGCAGCACCATGGGCACGGACAACATCGCGGCGAGCAAACCGCGGCCGGGAAGAGGGCCGAAGCGCCTCAAGCCCAGCGCGGCAACGCCGCCAATCAACACCGCCGCGCTGGCGGCGGCACAGGCCAGGGTCAGCGACAGCGCGACGGCCGAGCGCAGTTCGGCATCGCCCGCCAGCGACGCATACCAGCGCAGCGACACCCCGTCGAGCTGGGTCGTCAGCTCACCGGCAGTGAAGGAGAAGACGACGAGGCAGCCTATCGGCAGATAGAGGAAGGCGAAGACGAGGATCAACCAGCTCCGCCCGAAGAGATCTCTCATCGCCCGCCTCCGCGCGCATGGCCGTGCCGCTGCAGCACGATCATCGGCAGGATGAGCAGCAGGACCATGACCACGGTCATCGCGGCGGCCTCCGGCCAATCTTGGTTAGGACCGAAGTCGTCCCAGATCCGCCGGCCGATCACCGGCAGGCCGCCGCCTCCGAGCAGGTCGGGAATCACGAATTCACCGACCGCGGGGATGAAGACCAGCAGGGCCCCCGCAAGGATGCCGCGCAGCGACAGCGGCAGCGTGACCGAGACAAAGCAGCGCCACGGCGTCGCCCCGAGGTTACGCGCCGCTTCGATCAGGCGAGCGTCGAACTTGACCAGATGGGCATAGAGCGGCAGGACCATGAAGGGCAGGTAGCTGTAGATCATTCCGATCAGCACCGCACCGCGACTGTAGAGCAGCGGCAGGGGTTGATCAACCCAGCCCAGGCTCAGCAGCAGGTGATTGATCAGGCCGACTTCGCTGCTGTCGAGCAGGCTCATCCACGCATAGACGCGCAGCAGGAACGAAGTCCAGAAAGGCAGCATGACCAGCATCAGCAGCGTCTGCCGCGAACTCTGCGGCGAGCGGGCGATCCGCCACGCAAACGGGTAGCCCAGCAGCAGACAGGCGAGCGTCGTCAGTGCCGCGAGCAGCAGCGAATTGCCGAAAGCGCCGAGGTATTGCAGCCCGGCTGCATCGCCGTGACCACCCAGCGCGGCGAGTTCGCCGAGGATGCGCAGATAGCTCGCCGGATCGGGCGCGAGCCCCCGCGCCAGCGGCGAGACATAGGGGGGAATCGCGAGCTCGGGCGTCGAGAGGCTCACGCCGATGATCAGCGCGAAAGGCAGCACGAAGAAGGCGAGCCCCCAGGCCCAGGGCAGCGCGATCAGCGCCGCGCGGGCCATCCGGCCGCCTCTCGAATCGCCGCTCCTCATCGCGTCAAGAGCACGCCGTCCGCGGCGCGCCAGCCGAGCCCCACTTCGTCGCCGGGCACGAGCGCTTCGCTGCGCGCGACGCTCGCGATCAGCGCCCTGTCGCGACCGACTCCGACGCGCAGCAGCGAGTGGCTGCCGAAGTAGGCGATGTCGAGCAAGCGGCCGCGGATCCGGTTCTCCGCCCCCTCATCCTCCCCGATGCGGATCTTCTCGGGCCGCACCGAGAGCCAGGCCGGACTGCCGTCGGCAAGAGCCGGGCTCGCCGGGATCGCGAGCGGCACCGCCAGATCCGCGCAGCGCAGGCGGGCGCCCTCGACGACCCCCTCGAACAGGTTGGTTTCGCCGATGAACCCTGCCGTATAGCGGCTGTCCGGGCGCTCATAGACTTCGGCCGGCGAGCCGACCTGGAGCAGCTCGCCGCGCGGCGAGAACACGCCGATCCGGTCGGCCATCGTCATCGCCTCCTCCTGATCGTGCGTGACCAGCACGCAGGTGACACCGACGCGGCGCACCAAGCTGACGATCTCGCTGCGCGTCTGGGCGCGGATCCGCCGATCCAGCGCCGACAGCGGCTCGTCGAGCAACAGCAGTTTCGGCGAGCGGACCAGGCTGCGCGCGAGCGCGACACGCTGCTGCTGCCCTCCCGAGAGCTCGTGCGGACGCCGGTCCGCGAAGCCCGCCATCTGTACCCGCTCGAGCATCTCGCGGACGCGCCGCGCGATCTCGGCGCGCGGCAAGGCCGGGCGGAACTGGTGCAACCCGAACGCCACATTGCCGGCCACCGAAAGGTGGGGAAAGAGCGCGTAGGACTGGAACATCATCGCGATCGGCCGCCGGTGCGCCGGCACCCCGGCGAGATCCCGGCCGTCGAGCACGATCCGCCCCGAGTCCGGCTCTTCGAGCCCGGCAATCGTCCTCAGCAGCGTCGACTTGCCACAGCCCGAGCTGCCCAGCAGAGCGAAGAGTTCGCCGCGGCGGATCGCCAGCGACACGCCGACGAGCGCAGGCGTATCGTCGAAGCGCTTCGAGATCCGCTCGACGTCGAGAAAGGCTTCGCCCACGTCAGCGGCCCGCCTTGAAGCGGGCCAGAGCCTGGGTCAGCTCGCGCTGGACGGCCTGACCCAGCACCGGCTTGGCCTTGAGCCTGGCCTTCACGTCGTCGGGCACGTTGATGACGGGATCCTCGCTGAGCCGGCGCGAGAGCCTGGGCAGCGCGGCGCGGTTCGCGCTCAGATAGAAGCACTCGTTCGAGATCTTCGCGATCACGGCGGGGTCCATCATCGCGTCGATCCAGCGGTGGGCGTTGCCCGGGTGCGGCGCGTCCCTCGGGATCGCCATCACATCGATCGACATCATCGCGCCGGACTTCGGGATCAGGTAGCGCAGCGAGACTCCGGTATGCGACTCGGCGGCGCGACGGGCCGCGATCAGCGCATCGCCCGAGAACATCATCGCGACGCACAGGCTGCCGCGCGCCATCTGGTCGATCGGCGCGGTGTTGAAAGTGCGCACGTTCGCGCGTACCGGCAGGATATGGGCGAGCGCGGCGCGGATCGCGGCCGGATCCATGCGCACGGGATCCCGCCCGGCGTGGATCAGCGCGGCCGGGATCACGTCGCTCGCCTCGTCCATCAGCGAAATCCCGCAGCCGGCGAGCTTCGCGCTGATCTTCGGATCGAAGAGCAGATCCCAGGCGTCGGCGGGCAGCGCTCCGCCCAGCGCGCGACGGACCTTGTCCTCGTTGATCGCAACGCCGGTCGTGTACCACATGTAGGGCAGCAGATAGCGGTTGCCCGGATCGGCGACCGCGATCGCCTTCAGGATCAAGGGATCGATGTTCTTAAGGTTCGCAAGCTTCGCCTTGTTCAGGGGCTGGAAGATTCCAGCCTGGATCTGCCGGCCGGCATACTCGACGCTCGGATAGACGACGTCGTAAGCGCTGCGGCCGGTCAAGAGCTTGCCCTGCAGCGTCGCGTTGCTGTCGTACAAATCGTAGCGGACCGCAATGCCGGTCGCCCTCTGAAAATCGGCGACCGTATCGTGGGCAATGTAGTCGTTCCAGTTGTAGACGTTGAGCCTGGCCTCCTCGGCCACGGCGGACAGCGAGACCAGCACGACTGCCAGCAGAAACAGGCAATGCATCCCGTCCTCCCGAGCTCTTCCCGGCGCCCCGCCGGACAGCCGAATGATGCCGCAGCGCCCCCGCCGCTCCGGCCCAATACTGCACAGTATCGACGCTTTGACCGGATCTGCTGTCGATACAGAAGGATACGAAACGCTTGGACGCGGTTTTCGCGAATCGCTAAGCTCGCTCTTTTCCTCCCCCAGCCCCTACCATGGCCACCTCCCGAATGAAGACTTCTCTGCTCTGCGCGTTGCTCGCCGCGCTCTGCTGCCCGCCCGCCATCGCCTCGGCGCTCGACGCCGAGGGTGGCGACGCCTCGGTGCGCCCCCAGGACGACCTGTTCCGCGCCGTCAATGGCGGCTGGATCGCCCGCACAAGGATTCCGGCCGACAAACCCTCCTACGGCACTTTCATCCAGCTGCGCGATCTGTCCGACCAGCGCGTCAAGGCGATCGCCGAGGAACTCGCGGGAAAGAGTTTCCCTGCCGGCACGAACGAACAGAAAGTGGCGGTTTTCTACCGCAGCTATCTCGATACCGCGGCGATCGACAAGGCCGGACTCGCGCCCGTCGAACCCGCCCTCAAGCGGATTTCCGCGATCAAGACCCGCGCGCAGCTGATCGCGACCTTCGGTCACTTCGCCGGCACGATCAACACCCCGGTCAGGCTGGGCGTTTCCAGCGATCCCAAGCACCCCGATCGCTACCTGACTTCGGTCAGACAGGGCGGCCTGGGCATGCCGGATCGCGACTACTACCTGAAGGACGATGCCCGCTTCGCGAAGGCCCGCACCGCCTATCAGAGCTATCTGGAGACGCTGTTCCAGCTGGCCGGCGACAAACAGGCCGCCGAGAGCGCCAAGCGCGTCTTCGCGCTCGAAGTCAAAATCGCCCAGACGCAATGGGACAAGGTCGAGAACCGCAACCCGGTCAAAACCTACAATCCGATGTCGGTGGCCGAACTGGCCAGCAGGACTCCCGGGATCGACTGGCCCCTCTTCCTGAAGACCGCCTCCTTTCCGAAAATCTCGACGATCAATCTGGCCCAACCCAGCGCGGTCGAAGCAGTCGCAAAGATGCTCAAGGATGAGCCGCTGGAAGTCTGGAAGAAGTACCTCGCCGCGCGCGTGCTCGACAGCAGCTCGGATGTGCTGCCCGAAGCCTTCCGCGAAGCGGGTTTCGCGTTCCACGGCAAGGCGCTGACCGGCGCCGAGCAGCCGAAGGCACGCTGGCAGCAGGGCACGGCCCAGCTCAACGCCGCGCTCGGCGAAGCGGTCGGCCGGATCTATGTCGCCCGCCACTTCCCGCCCGAAGCGAAGGCGAGGATGGACAAGCTGGTCGCGAACCTGATGCGCGCCTACGCGGACTCGATCGAGAAACTCTCCTGGATGTCGCCCGAGACCAGGATCCAGGCCCAGGACAAGCTCGCCCACTACACGGTCAAGATCGGTTATCCGAAGCACTGGCAAAGCTATGCGAGGCTCGCGATCCGCGATGGCGATCCGCTTGGCAACAATCAGCGGGCCGCGCGCTTCGAGTACGAGCGGCAAGTCGCGCGCGTCAATGACAAGGTCGACCGCAGCGAATGGCACATGTCACCGCAGACCGTCAATGCCTACTACAACTCGAGCATGAACGAGATCGTGTTCCCGGCCGCGATCCTGCAGCCGCCTTTCTTCAGCATCGAGGCGGATGACGCGTTCAACTACGGCGCGATCGGCGCCGTGATCGGTCACGAGATCAGCCACGGCTTCGACGACAAGGGCAGCCAGTACGACGGCCTGGGGCGCCTGCGCAACTGGTGGTCGGAGGCCGACCGCAAGGCCTTCGATGCGATCGGAGCGAAGCTGATCGCGCAGTACGAAGCCTATGAGCCAATTCCCGGCCAGCACATCAACGGCCACCTGACCCAGGGCGAGAACATCGCCGACCTGTCCGGGCTGCAGATCGCGTTCAAGGCCTACGAGCTGTCGCAGGCCGGAAAACCCGCCCCGGTCATCGACGGTCTCTCCGGCGAGCAGCGCTTCTTCCTCGGCTGGGCGCGCGCCTGGCGCGAGAAGTCGCGCGAAGCGGCGCTGCTGCAGCGGATCACGGCCGACCCGCACTCACCGGCCGAGTTTCGTGCCAACGGCGCCGCGATCAACAACGATGCCTTCCATGACGCCTTCGGCACGAAACCCGGCGACAGGATGTACAAGGCGCCCGAAGAACGGATCCGGATCTGGTGACAGAACGGCCGCGGCTCAGAACAGGCTCAGGTTCTCGCCGCGGGCGAGCGGATCGGCTTCCTCGAGATCGGAGACCTTGACGCCAAGCAGGCGGATCTTCCGGTCTATCGGCACGCGCTGCAGACAGTGCACGGCTGTATCGCGGATCTTCTGCGCGTCACCGGTGGCTTGGGATAGCCGGTGGTCGCGGGTATGGATCGTGAAGTTGTCGTACTTGACCTTGATCCCGATCGAGCGGCCGGCCAGGCCCCGCGCCGCGAGGTCGGCGGCGACCTGGCGCGAGAGCTTCGCGATCACCGAGTACAGCGTCAGACCGTCGCGGGTGTCGTGCGGAAACGTGGTCTCGCGCGAGCGCGATTTCGGCTCATGCTCCATCGTCAGCGGCCGCTCGTCGCGGCCGTGCGCCGCATCGAGCAGCCAGGCTGCGTAGTGAGGGCCGAAGTGGCGCATCAGCAGCGCCGGCGGTGCGGCGGCGAGCTCGCCGATAGATTCAATCCCCAGCTCGGCGAGCCGGGCCGCCGCCTTCGGGCCTATGCCGTTGATGACGCGGGCGGGCAGAGGCCAGATCCGCGTCGCGATGTCCTCTTCACCGATCAGCGTCACGCCGTCGGGCTTGTCCATATCGGAAGCGATCTTGGCCAGCAGCTTGTTCGGCGCGATGCCGATCGAACAGGTCAGACCGGTGGCGGCCAGCACGCGGCGCTTGATCTCGGCTGCGAGCTCAAGATCGTCGCCGGGGACATCGCTCAGATCGATATAGATCTCGTCGATTCCCCAGTCCTCGATCCGTTCGGCCACTTCGCGCACGGCCGCCTTGAAGCGCCGCGACATGTCGCGGTAGGCGTCGAAATCGACCGGCAGCACGATCAGCGACGGGCACAGCTCGAAGGCTCGGCGCAAGGCCATGCCCGAGCGCACGCCGAAAGCGCGGGCCGGGTAGGTTGAAGTGCTGACGACGCCACGACTCGCGATCAGCGCGGCGCGACCCGCGGGCGTCAGCGAATCGCCCCGCCCACCGATCGCAACGGGCAAGCCCTTGAGCTCGGGGCGGCGCAGCAGCTCGACCGACGCGAAGAAGGCATCCATGTCGAGGTGGGCGATGCGGCGGCGCTTCATCGTGGATCAGGAAACGGAAAGCGGAGATTCTACCCGACCCATACAGCAAAACAACTGTATGGGCTTTGCCGCCTTCCCCATGTACAATCGCCCCTCCTTTGGGGAGTAGCCGCCCTCCGCTGCGAGGGGGATGCGTCAACAGACTTGGCCGCCCGGCCATGGCGCACTCAACACCGCATCCCGGTGTCTGGCGAGACCATGGGCAGGGCGCCGGCTCAGGGGTTGGGCGGCGGCCTCTGCCTGGGTATCGCCCCGCCCGACCCGCACTCTGATCATGGAAGCTTTCCTCGTCTCGACCGGAATCATCGCCGCAGGTGAAATCGGCGACAAGACCCAACTGCTCGCGCTGCTGCTCGCCGCCCGTTTCCGTCGCCCTCTGCCCATCGTGCTGGGCATCCTCGTCGCGACCGTCGCGAACCACCTGCTCGCCGGCCTGGTCGGAACCTGGATCACGACCTTCCTGGGCGCTGACGTGCTGCGCTGGGTCGTAGGGATCTCCTTCATCGCGATGGCCGCCTGGGTCATGGTTCCGGACAAGATGGACGACGAAGAGACCCGCCTGCCGTCGCGCTTCGGCGCTTTCGGCGCAACGGCGCTCGCCTTCTTCCTCGCCGAGATGGGCGACAAGACCCAGCTGGCGACCGTCGCGCTGGCCGCGCGCTTCGGCGATCTGTTCCAGGTCGTCTGCGGAACGACTCTGGGCATGATGATCGCCGACGTTCCCGCCGTTTTCCTGGGCGATCGCGCCGCGAACAGGATTCCGATGCAGCTCGTGCACGGCGTCGCCGCGGCGATGTTCGCGGTGATCGGGCTTCTCGCGCTCTTCAACGTCGGTCAGGTCTTCTGAGCAAAGAGCCCCGGCAAATCTGGCGAAGCCGCGACATGGCTTCGCCAGAAGTTCTCAAAAAAGCATCAGGATCGCGGACAGGAGGCGGCCTTCGCCTGCCCTCGCCGCCAGCAAGGGCTGACGCCATCCGACGGATGGGGCGTGCCCGCTTCGTCGATCTCGGCCTCCCTTGCCTCGAAGCTCACAACGCCCTTCTTGTCCAGCCGCATCTTCAGGAGCCAGCCGTGTGTGGTCTCGGGGGACGAGAAACCGTCGAAGACGAAGTTCCCCAGGCTCCAGACGATCGGCCGGCCACGATAGACGTCCGCCCCCTGAGTCACATGGGGGTGACTTCCAACGATGGCGTCGGCCCCCGCCGCTATCATCCTCTTCGCAAGCTGCCACTGCCGCGCGGAAGGCCGGGTCTCGTTCTCCCACCCCCAGTGCATGAACGGAATCACCAGGTCGGCTCCGGCGGCGCGCGCGGCGCGGATGTCGGCGACGACCTGGCTGTCCTCGCTCCACGCGACGCCCGGCCACGCCGCGCCCGCCTCGAAACTGCGCGGCTTGAATTCGTCGTAAGCGAGCACCGCGATCCTGATGCCCTTCTTCTCCACCCACAGCGGCGCGTGGGCCTGGGCCAGGTTGCGGCCACCGCCGAAGAAAGGCAGGTGCGCGGCGGCAAGCTGATCCAGGGTCTCGACGAAAGCCTCGGGGCCATAGTCGCCGGAGTGGTTGTTCGCGAGCGAAACCGCGTCGACCCGCCCCTTGAGCACCGCGAGCGCCGCGGGGTCGGCACGGAAAGTCCAGATCTTGTTTTCGAGCGCCTTGCCGCTCCGCGCGACCGGGCATTCGAGATTGGCGATCGAAAAGTCGGCGCCGCGCAGCTCGGCGTCGAACCCGGCCAGCGGGTCGCCCCCCGCCGCGATCGTCTTGCCCGGCCCGTCGGCGAGCATCACATCGCCGACGAAGACGAGATCCACCGCCACGGCGGGCACCCATGGCAGCAGCGCCAACAGCATCAGCATTGCTTTCATCGCGCGGCCTTCCCGACGAGTTCACACCAGTATTTGAGCTCACCGTCGCGCAGCGGCTCATAGACCGTCTGCACGCCGGTAAAACCGTAGCGCCCCGGGCGAAGATCCTGCCTCTGATATTCGGCAACGTGGATCGGCACCGGCCCCTGCTCGCGATCGGCGTAGGTGTAGAGCTTGACCGAGCCGGAGCGCTCGAACACGACCCGGAACAGGAAGTAGGAGCCGATCGCGGTCGGCGCGACCGCATAGGGCGAGGACACCGGGGCGGCGCGCAGCTCGCGCGTCTCGCCGCCGTATTCGACGTGGCAGAGGATCTGCTCGGCCGCACTGGCGGGCAGCGCCAGCGTCAGAGCCAGCAGGAAAAAGGCTGTAAATCTCATCCGCGTTCCCGGTGTGATGACAGATGTGATTATCGCAGGCATCCGACATCGGTGCTTACAAGCATGGCCAAACCAGGAAGCTCGCCCCGGCCGGTTTTTGCCAGACTCGGGGCTCCCGATTTCAGAGCCTTACTCAATGCCCGCCTCCCGCCGCCTCCTGATCGCCACCGCCCTTCTCGGCAGCCTGTTGATCCACGATGCCTCGGCCATGGGAGGCGGGATGGGCGGGGGCGGAGGAATGGGCGGTGAGCCTCCGGGCGGCCGCCAGGGCGGCAAGCGCCAAGGCGATGACGGAGTAAAACAGCGGTCGCCGAGCCAGAGTCCGTTCGCGGGAATCGCGCGGGCGCTCGAGACGGCCGAGCGGGAACTGAAACTCAGCCCCGCCCAGCTTGCGCTCTGGCAGCGCTATCAGCGCCGCGTCGAAGACCTGCTCGACGATCAGATGCGCGCGCCGCTCGCCTCCGATGCCGCGGGAGGAATCAATGCGATCACCCGCAAGGTCGATGTTGTCCGCAACCGCCTCGCCGCGATGGAGCAGATCGAAAGATCGGCCCGGGCGCTCTATACAACGCTGACGCCCGAACAGCAGAGAACGGCCGACGCGCTGCTGCCAGCCACGGTTCCGGCCCTCTACTCGGGGCTGGCGGTCACGGCCGAAGGCGAAGGCGGTGGCAAGCCGGGCGAGCGCGGCGACAAGCGCGAACCACCGCCCGAGCGCAACTGAGTGTCGCTTCGCGCGTCGTCATCGAGTTCATGACGCCGGAGCAGACGCTCGTAAGTGCCATCGCGTTGCATGGCCCGGACAGCCTCTTCCAGCACCGCGGCCTGCTGCGCGGAAAGATCGCGCGAGGCGGCCAGCCACAGTTCAAAACGCCCCAGCGTCGCACCGATCCGATAGTCTCCGGCCGCCCTGTCGATCTGCTTCATGCTCGCCTGAACGATGGACGCGGGACCGACGATCACATCGATCATATTCTCGTCGAGCATCCTGAACAGGTTCAGGTAGTCCCGCCCCCCCAGGACCCTCTTCCCCGCCAAGGCCGGGATATCCTTGATCAGCGTCGTGCCGCGGATCACGCCGATCCGCGCGTGCGGCGGGATCCCGCCGTCGGCAGCGAGCTTCGTCGCACGCGGAGCGAGCACGACATATCTCTGCGCATAGAGCGGCAGGATCCACGAGAACCGCCCTTCTCTGTACGGCGTCCGCGCCAGAGGAAAGATCAGGGTTTCGGGTCCCGCCTCGCCCATCGCGACGGCTCTCGCCCATGGGTAGTACTCGATCTTCAGCGTAGCGCCGCTGCGGCGTGCCGCCTCGCAGATCAGATCCACCATGAAGCCGGTCGGCCGTCCCTTGTCTTCATATGAGAAAGGCGGCAGCTGCCCCGAGATCACGCGCCAGCTCGTCTCTTCCGCGCGGCCTTCGGACAGAAACAGGATCTGGCTGGCCAGCACCAGCCAGAGGCCGCAAAGAAAAACCGCTCTCGACATGAGCCCTCTCCAGCGAAAGTCCCAACTCATCAGTCTGGCAGAGCAGCAGTCGAGGTCAAGAAACTCTTGCCGGCAGGAGCGCGCTGCCAGCCTTGAAACCGATCAGCCCTTTAAGCGGTGAGCAGCCCATCGGTAGAAGCGCTGTTTCGCAAATTCGACCGCGCCGAGATAGACCAGAACCATGGCACCGAGGATCAGATAGAACTTCGCCGGCGGCGGGACAAAACCGAAATGCGGCCCAACAGCGGTGAAGGGCAGCCAGGCCGCGGCGGCGACAACCAGCAGAGAGCTTGCCGTCAGCAGCGGATTGGCCCGACTTTTGAGCGGATTGCCACGGGTGCGGATGATGAAGATCACCAGCACCTGGGTACACAGCGATTCGACGAACCAGCCGGTCTGGAACAGCTTCTCGTCCGCCTGCAGAACACTCAGCATCACGTAGAAGGTCAGAAAGTCGAACAGCGAGCTGATCGGCCCGATCACGAACATGAAGTTGCGGATGAAATCCAGATCCAGCGCGCGGGGACGAAGGATATCCTCGGCATCGACCTCGTCCAGCGGGATGGGCACTTCCGAAATGTCGTAGAGGATGTTGTTGAGCAGGATCTGGGTCGGCAACATCGGCAGGAAAGGCAGGAACAGCGAGGCCCCCGCCATGCTGAACATATTGCCGAAGTTGGAGCTGGTTCCCATCAGGATGTACTTCATGATGTTGCCGAAGGTGCGCCGACCTTCCAGAACTCCGGCATGCAACAGGTGCAGATCCGGCTTCAGCAGGATCATGTCGGCGGCCTCCTTGGCCACGTCGACCGCGGAATCCACCGACAGGCCGACATCCGCCGAATGCAGCGAAGGCGCATCGTTGATGCCGTCGCCCAGATAGCCGACCACATGGCCTCTGGCCTTCAGGGCCAGGATGACCCGGTTCTTCTCCGCCGGATTGACCCGGCAAAACAGGTTCACCGCCTCGGCGCGGGCGGCGAGCGCGTGATCGTCAAGAAGCGCGATCTCCTTGCCCGTCAACAGACCGGTGACCGGGATCTTCAGCTCGGTGCAGACATGGCGGGTGACGAGGTCGCTGTCTCCGGTGACGATCTTGATTGCGATGCCGGCGTTCTTCAGTGCGTCCAACGCCGAAGCCGCGCTCTCCTTGGGCGGATCGAGGAAAGCGGCGAAGCCGGCCAGCACCAGCTCGGATTCATCGCTGACGACCGCATGAGGATGATCCTGCGCCACCTGACGCCAGGCGATGGCCAAGACGCGGAACCCCTCCTGCTCCAGCGCACGGTAGCGTTCGCGGGCGGCCTCCCGCGCCGCCTCATCCAGCGGGGCTTCGAGCGCGACTCCGTCGGCCTCGAGATGCGTGCAGAGCCCGAGGATCTCGTCGGGCGCGCCCTTGACGATGAGCCACCGCATCTGGCCGTTGTCCAGCAACACCGAAACACAGCGACGCTCGAAGTCGAAGGGAACTTCGTCGATCTTTTTCCACCCCCCCGTATCGATTCCGGAATGGTTCAGGATGGCTTCGTCGAGCGGATTTTTCAGACCGCTCTCGAAGAAGCTGTTCAGGAAGGCCAGTTCCAGCACCCGCTCGCTGGAGACGCCCTGTGCATCGACGTGCCGCTCCATCCTTATCCTGGCCTCGGTCAGCGTGCCGGTCTTGTCCGTGCACAGCACATCCATCGCCCCCAGATCCTGGATCGCCGCGAGCCTCTTCACGATCATCTGCTGCTTGGCCATGCGCAGCGCCCCGCGCGCCAGCGTAACCGACACCACCATGGGCAGCAGCTCCGGCGTCAGACCGACCGCGAGCGCGACCGCGAACAGGAAGGACTCCAGCCAGGGTTTGTGGGAAAAGAGACTGACGAGCAGCACGAACATCACCATCAGGACCGTCATCCTCATGATCAACAGGCCGAAGCGGCGCATGCCCAAATCGAAGGAAGTCGGCGGCGAGGGCCGGGAAAGGCTGTCGGCAATCGCACCGACCGCGGTCGCGGCGCCGGTCTTCACGACGCGGATCCGGGCGCTGCCACTGATGACCGAAGTGCCCATGAACACCGCGTTGCTCGCCTCCTGAAGATCCGTCGCGGTCTCAGGCAGCGCGCCGGGGTGCTTCTCCACCGGATAGGACTCGCCGGTCAGCAGAGCCTGTTTGACGAAGAAGTCGCTCGCCTCGAGCACGCGCCCGTCCGCCGGGATCAGATCGCCGGCCGCGAGCAGCGCGATGTCGCCGGGGACGACCTGGGCCACGGCGATCTGGGTAGGAAGGCCTTCGCACAGCACCGTCGCGCGCACCGATACCGACTCGCGCAGCTTGTCGGCAGCCGCGTTGGCGCGGTACTCCTGGACGAAGTCCAGCGTCACGCTGAGCAGCACAATCGTGGAGATGATCAGGAAATTGGTCAGCTCGCCGGTAAAGGCCGAGACGGCGCTGGCGACGAGGAGGATCAGGACCAGCGGATTTTTGAAACGGGCGAGAAACTGCAGCACGAGCGAGCGGTCGTGCTGCTCGCGCAAGCGGTTGGGGCCGAAGCGTTCAAGTCGGGACCGGGCCTCTTCGCCCGACAAACCCGTCGCATCGGTCGCGCTCTCGGGCGCGTCCGCGGCCTCCGCTCCCAGCCACCAGGGGAGCTGTTTCGAATCGACCGGCATATTGCCCCCCAACAGGTTCAGCTTGTCCGTGCGCAATGGAGCGGCGGCGCCCGCCGTTCTCCGCGGGCCAGGAAGCCCGCGCACAGAGGCCGGGCCGCGAACGCTTAGGGCAGTTTAGTTCGCCCAGACCGGCCGATCTGCTTTTCCGCGCCTTCGCCGCCAAGCCTCACGGCTATTCCCGACAAGGCTAGCCATCGATTTCTAGGCTAGTCTTGCTGACAAGGGGACAGCCTGCAGGCCCTCTGTTTCCATCGCGCCGTCACACCAGGAGAGCGAACATGGTTCCCCCATCGGAGGCAAACCCTTCAAAACAGGCCAGGCTGCACCTGCTCGCCCAGGCTCTGCGCCAGGCCGGGAACGCAGAAGCGATCCATCAACAGGTTGGCAGCGCGTTGAAGTCTCTGCTGGCCCCCGATCGGGCGCTGCTCAAAGTGGCGATGGACAGCCTGGTCGAGGACGTCGAGTTCGACGAGAACGGCGCTCCGCAGAGCTTGCGCCCCGAATCGGAGCTGAACGCCTTCGCCGAACAGGCGCTCGCCAGCGGCAAGGCTCTGATCCAGCTGAACGGCGCGAAGATTTGTCTGATCGCGGTGCCCTTTCCCCCGGCCAGGCCGGTCGGCGTGCTGAGCGTTCGCTGGCGCGAAGAAGCCGAGGAGAGCGAACTCAAACCCCTCCTCGCGACGCTGCAACAGGTCGGCGAACTGGCCACGACGGCCTTCGTCAATATCAGCCTGCGTCAGAGCATCGAAGCGTTCAACAGCACGATTCCCCGGAAGGGCTGAAGCCGCTGGCGACCAATCCGTCCAGCCAGCGGATCACATCGCGCCGTACTGCGGCCCGCTTCCACCTTCGGGCGGGTGCCAGAGCAAGCTGTGCTCGGGGTCAGCCAACTCGCAGGCCTTGCAGTGCAGGCAGTTCTGGCTGTTAATCCTGACTTCCCCCCCGTCCAGCTCATAGACTCCGGCCGGGCAGTAGCGCGTCTCGGGCGCCGCGAAGCGGATCACCCGCGCCGCCTCCTGATCCGGTGTGTTCCGCCGCTTCAGGTGGCAAGGCTGATCGTGCTCGTGGCTGATGTTCGCGAGCATCAGCGAGCTGGGCCGATCGAAAATCAGCTGACCATCCGGCCGTACTCCCTGACGCGGCTTGAAACCACGGGCCTCGGCCATCCGCGCGCGCGCGGGCAGCGGATGGGCGAGAGTCCAGGGCAGGCGCAGGCCCGCCGCGAGCAGCCACATCTCAATGCCGCAAAAGAGTGAGCCGAAAACGGTTCCGAAACGCGACAGCAACGGTTTGACGTTGCGCGTATCGCCAAGCTCCCGACCTATCCACGATGCGCGCAGCGCCTTGGGATAATCGATCAGCTCGTCGTGCTGCCGGCCAGCCAGCAAGGCATCGGCGACGGATTCGGCTGCCAGCATCCCGGACTTCATCGCGTTGTGCGTGCCCTTGATGCGCAGCACGTTGAGCAGACCCGCCGCGCAACCGAGCAGCACACCGCCGGGAAAGCTCAGCCGGGGCAGGCTCTGCAGCCCGCCCTCGTTGGTCGTCCGGGCGCCATAGCCGAGGCGCTCGCCCCCCTGCAGAAGCGCGGCGATCTTCGGGTGCGTCTTGAGGCGCTGGAATTCGTCGAAGGGCGACAGGTAGGGGTTCCGGTAGTCCAGATGGGTGACCAGACCGATTGCGACGAGATCCTCGCCATAGTGGTACAGAAAACCGCCGCCGCTCGCCTCCCCGCCCAGAGGCCAACCCAGCGTGTGGATCACGAGTCCGGGGCGATGGCGCTCGGGCGCGACACGCCAGACTTCCTTGATGCCCAGACCGAAGTGGCTCTCGCCGACGCCTTCGCGAAGCCCGTACTGCGCTTCGAGCTGACGCGTCAGCGAGCCACCCGCGCCCTCGGCCACCAACGTATAGCGCGCCCGGATCTCGATGCCGGCCGCGAAGCGCCCGGTCGGCTCGCCTGACGCATCGATGCCCATGTCACCAGTCGCGACGCCGGTCAGCGCGCCGCGCTCATCGAAACACGGCGTGACCGCGGCAAAGCCGGGATAGAGCTCGACGCCCAAGGCCTCGGCCTGCTCGGCGAGCCAGCGGCACAGCTCGCCGAGGCTGCCGACGTAGAGGCCCTCGTTGGCGAGCTGGGGCGGCAGAGCGAAGCGCGGCGCAGCGACGGCGTGCTGCGCGGTGAACCAGAGCACTTCGTCCCCGACGACCCGGGTCTTCAACGGAGCGCCGCGCTCGCGCCAGTCGGGCAGCAACTCGTCCAGCGCGACCGGGTCGATGACCGCGCCGGAGAGGATGTGCGCGCCGACCTGGGCGCCCTTCTCCAGCACGCAGACCGTGAACTCCTGGCCGAGGCTCTGCGCGCGCTGGCGCAGCCGGATCGCGGCGGCGAGTCCGGCCGGACCGGCTCCGATGATCAGGGCGTCGTATTCGATGATTTCGCGAGTCATGGCTTCTCTCAGGGAACGGGGGCGAGCGCGATGTCGTCCGTCGAAGTGGCATCGCCGGTGAAGGCACGGATGTGATCGATCAGCGTGGCCAGCCCGGCGCTGACGTATTTGTGGCGGTGGCGCACCAGATAGAAGGAGCGCCGCAGGTCCAGATCGTGAACCGGTAAAGGCACCAGGCTGCCGCGGCGGAAGGCGTCGCGCAGCGCCAGACGCGAGATGCAGCCCAGGCCCAGGCCGGCCTCGACCGCGCGTTTGATCGCCTCGGTGTGTTCGAGTTCGAGGCGAACCTTGAGGCGCTGCCGGTCGCCGCTGAACGCATGCTCGACCGTGCTGCGCGTGCCCGAGCCCGGCTCGCGCAGGATCCAGTCCTGCTCCAGCACGTCCTCCCGGCTGATCTTCCTCTTTGCGGCCAGAGGGTGATTCGGTGCCGCGAAGACCACCAGTTCGTCGCGCAACCACGACTCGGCGACGACATCCGGGTGCTGAACATCGCCCTCGACCAGCCCGAAATCCAGTTCGAAATGCGCGACGGCGGCGACGATGTCGCTCGAATTATGGACGGCCAGCTGGACGCGCGATTCCGGGTGCAGCTTCAGGAAGTCCGCGACGAGCAGCGTGGCCAGGTAATTGCCGATCGTCAGACTGGCGCCCAGGCGCAGCGGACCGATCGCCGACTGGCTGGCCAGCGCGTTCTCCAGCTCCTGCGCCCGGTCGATGATCTCGGTGGCGCGGCAGAGCAGCCATTGCCCGGTGTCGTTCAGACGCAGGCTCTTGCCGACCCGGTCGAACAGCATCTGCGAATAGGCCTTCTCGAGCTCGGCCAGCGCGGTGCTGGTCGCCGACTGCGACAGCGAGAGCCGCTCGGCAGCCCGGCTCGCCGAACCCGTCTGCGCGATGGCGACGAAGATTTCCAGCTGTCTGAGGGTGAATCTCATGCCGCTCCTATATCCACAAAATAGATATGCGTTTCAATAATTATCTGCTTTGTGAATAGTTTACCGGTCCCTACAATGGTCCGCAAGCAAGGAGGACTCATGAAGATCATCGTTTCCATCAAACGCGTCGTCGACCACAACGTACAGGTCCGTCCCCGCAGCGACGGCAGCGCCGTCGAACTGGCCGGCGCGCGGATGAGCATCAACCCCTTCGACGAGAATGCGCTCGAAGAGGCCGTTCGGCTCAAGGAAGCCGGGCTCGCCAGCGAGATCATCGCCGTCTCGTTCGGCGATGCGACGGTTCAGGATTCGCTGCGCCAGGCGCTGGCGCTGGGCGCGACGCGCGCGATCTGGGGCCAGGCGCCCGCCGGACTCGATCAGCTCGCGATCGCGAAGCTGCTGCGCCACCTCGTGTTGCGCGAAAACGCGTCGCTGGTGCTGCTCGGCAAACAGGCGATCGACGAGGACGCCGGCCAGACTCCGCAGATGCTCGCCGCGCTGCTCGACTGGCCGCAGGCGGTCGCGGTCTCGGCGCTGTCGCTCGCCGGCAATCGGCTCGCGCTGACGCGCGAAGTCGAGGGAGGCACCGAATCGCTCGAAATCGATCTGCCCGCGGTGATCTCGGCCGACCTGCGCCTCAACGCGCCGCGCTTCGCGAAGCTGCCCGATCTGATGAGGGCCAAGCGCCAGACGATCGAAGTTCTGGACTGCGCCGCGCCTGGCCTGGACCTCGCTCCCCGCGTCGCGACGGTCAAGGTCGAAACGCCCGCCCCGCGCGCCAGCGGGCTAATCCTCGGCTCGGTCGCCGAGCTGATCGCAAAACTCCGTGAAGAAGCCCAGGTGATCGCATGAACACGCTCGTCGTCGCAGAAATCTCCGAATCGGGCGTGCCGCGCGCGACGCTGCAGGCCGTCACCGCCGCCCAACACTGGGGCCAGAGCGTGGATCTGCTGATCCTGGGCCGGACCGATGTCGCCGCCCATGCCAAGATCGCCGGCCTGCGCCGCGTGCTGCACGCCGACGCTCCCCATCTCGGGCAGCCGCTCGCCGAGGATCTCGCGGCGCTGCTCGACTCGCTCGCCGATCAATACTCAGTGATCCTCTCCGCGCACACGACGCTCGCGCGCGGCGCGCTGCCCCGGCTGGCCGCGCAGCGCGACGTCGGCATGGTCAGCGAAGCGCTGGCGCTGCTCGGCCCCAATACCTACCAGCGTCCGATCTACGCCGGCAACCTGCTCGCGACGGTCGAGAACCGCCCCGGCCTGCAGATCCTGACGATTCGCGCATCGCGCTTCGCCGCGGCCAGCCTGGACGGCCAGGCCGAAGTCCACCGCCTCGCCGCGCCCGCCGCCGACGGCCGCGCCCGCGTCACGGCCCGGCACAGCGCCAGCGGCGAGCGCCCCGAACTGGGCTGCGCGCGCGTCGTCGTCTCGGGCGGCCGCTCGCTGGGCAGCGCGGAGCAGTTCGAAGCGGTGCTCGCGCCGCTGGCCGATCGCTTCGGCGCCGCGCTTGGCGCGACGCGCGCGGCGGTCGATGCCGGCTATGCGCCCAACGAGTGGCAGGTCGGCCAGACCGGCACCGTCGTCGCCCCCGATCTGTATATCGCGGTGGGCATCTCCGGCGCGGTCCAGCACACCGCAGGCATCAAGGACAGCCGCGTGATCGTCGCGATCAACCAGGATCCCGAAGCCCCGATCATGCAGCT
This sequence comes from Niveibacterium terrae, assembly GCF_048213115.1. Lineage (GTDB taxonomy): Bacteria > Pseudomonadota > Gammaproteobacteria > Burkholderiales > Rhodocyclaceae > Niveibacterium > Niveibacterium terrae. The sequence continues at coordinate 2,865,183 of NZ_CP172404.1, forward strand.
GGCCGACTACGCGCTGGTTGCCGACATCTTTGAAGCCGTGCCTGCGCTGGTCCGGCAACTTCCCGCCGAGGACAGAGCATGAGCTCGCTGATCACCGAAACCGTCACCGAAGTCCATCACTGGAACGAGACCCTGTTCAGCTTCAAGACGACGCGCGATCCGGGTCTGCGCTTTGCCAACGGGCAGTTCGTGCTGATCGGTCTGCCGACCGAGAGCCGCCCGCTGCTGCGCGCCTACAGCATCGCCAGCGCCAACTACGAGGAGCACCTTGAATTCTTCAGCATCAAGGTGCCCAACGGTCCGCTGACTTCGCGCCTGCAGCACCTCGCGCCCGGAGACGAGATCTTCGTCAGCCGCAAGCCAACCGGAACGCTGATCGTCGACGACGTGCGCTCGGGCCGCAACCTGTTCCTGCTCAGCACCGGCACGGGGCTCGCGCCTTTCCTGAGCATCATCCGCGATCCCGACACCTACGAGCGCTTCGACAAGGTCATCGTCACGCACGGCGTACGCACGGTCAGCGAGCTGGCCTACGCGGATCTGCTCGCGCGCGAACTGCCCGAGCACGAATTCCTCGGTGACTTCGTCCGCGACAAGCTACTCTACTACCCGACCGTGACCCGCGAGCCCTTCCGCAACCAGGGCCGGCTGACCGATCTGATCGAAACCGGCAAGCTCTGCACCGATCTGGGCCTCGCGCCGCTCGATCCGGCGCGGGACCGCGCGATGCTCTGCGGCAGCACCGCGATGCTCAAGGACCTCTCGGAGATGCTTGACGCGCGCGGCTTCGTCGCGTCGCCGAACATCGGCGCACCCGGCGACTATGTGATCGAGCGCGCCTTCATCGAGAAGTGAGCCGCCTGGCCTCAGCCGCGATAGCACCGCGCCACGCGGCTCAGACCATCTTTTCGGGGCGCACCCATGCGTCGAACTGCTCCGCGCTCAAATGGCCCAGCGCAAGCGCGGCGTCACGCAGCGACAGGCCTTGCCGGTGCGCGTGGCGGGCGATCTCGGCGGCGCGGTCGTAGCCGATGTGCGGGCTCAGCGCCGTCACCAGCATCAGCGAGTGCGCGAGCTGCTGGGCTATGCGCTCCCGGTCGGGCTCGATGCCGCGCGCACAGTGTGCGTCGAAACTCGCCATCGCGTCGGCGAGCAGGCGCACGCTCTGCAGGAAGTTGTGGGCGATCAAGGGCTTACAGACATTGAGCTCGAAGTTTCCCGAAGCGCCCGCGATGCCCAGCGCGACATCGTTGCCGAGCACCTGACAGCAGACCATGACCAGCGCTTCGCACTGGGTCGGGTTCACCTTGCCGGGCATGATCGAGCTGCCCGGCTCATTCTCGGGGATGCGCAGCTCGCCCAAGCCGCAGCGCGGGCCGGAAGCGAGCCAGCGCACATCGTTGGCGATCTTGATCAAGGCCACCGCGAGCGTCTTCAGCGCGCCGTGGGCGCTGACCAACGCGTCGTGCGCGGCCAGCGCCGCGAAGCGGTTAGCCGCGCAGCGCAAGGGCTGCCCGGTGTCGGCGGCGAGCCGCGCGGCGACCGCGGCGCCGAAGCGCGGATCGGTGTTGAGGCCGGTTCCGACGGCCGTGCCGCCGACCGCGAGCTCATGCACCGCGTCGAGGCTGGCGCGGATCTCCCGTCCGCAGTGTTCGAGCTGGGCGACCCAGCCGGAGATCTCCTGGCCGAGCGTCAGCGGCGTCGCATCCTGAAGATGGGTCCGCCCGGTCTTCACGATGTCGGCGAAGGCGGACGACTTCCCGGCCAGCGTCGCGCCCAGCGCATCCAGCGCCGGCAGCAGCGCCTCCGTCAGCCCCGCTGCCGCAGCGACGTGCATCGCGGTCGGAAAGATGTCGTTCGAGGACTGGCCGAGATTGACGTGATCATTCGGATGCACGCAGCGCGCAGCGCCCCGCCCGCCCCCGAGCAGCTCGGAAGCCAGGTTGGCGAGCACTTCATTGACGTTCATGTTGCTCTGGGTACCGGAGCCGGTCTGCCAGACCGATAGCGGAAAGGCCTCGCGGTGAGCGCCGCTCAGCACTTCGTCGGCCGCCGCGACGATCGCCGCAGCCCTCCCTTCGTCGAGCAGGCCCAGCTCGCCATTGACCTGGGCGCTGGCCCGCTTGATGCGCACCAGCGCGATCAGCAGCGCCTCCGGCATCTTCTCGGTCGAGATGCGGAAGTTCTCGAGCGAGCGCTGGGTCTGCGCGCCCCACAGCGCTTCGGCGGGAACCGCGATCTCACCGAAGGAATCGCTTTCGATACGGACTTCGGCGCTCATCGCAATGCTCCTGTGCAGTGAAGAGATGCCAGCTAGACTCGGGATCTGGCTTCAGTGTAGGGGTACCCGCGATGAACGGCTGCCCCCTTGCCACGAAGAACAGAGGAGGCAGGCGCATGCGAGGGGTCCATCACATCGAAACGCACAAGAGCCAGCGCAACGGCTGGCTCCGCGCCGCGGTACTGGGCGCCAATGACGGCATCCTGTCGACGGCAAGCCTGATCCTGGGCGTCGCGGCGAGCGGCGCGGATCAGCGAAGCCTGCTGGCCGCCGGACTGGCCAGTCTGGTTGCCGGCGCGATGTCGATGGCGGCTGGGGAGTTCGTCTCGGTCAGCACGCAGGCCGACACCGAATCCGCGGACCTGGATCGGGAACGCAAGGAGCTCAAAGCCGACCCCGTCCATGAACAGGCGGAGATGGCCGCCATCTATGTCGAACGCGGCCTGGACGCCGATCTGGCGGCGCGCGTCGCCCAGGCCTTGATGACGCACGACGCGCTCGGAGCCCATGCGCGCGACGAACTGGGCATCTTCGGCCCCTACACCGCCCGCCCCGTTCAGGCCGCGCTCAGCTCGGCGGGCAGTTTTGCGCTGGGCGCATTGCTGCCCCTGCTGCTGACGGTGCTCTCTCCCGCCACGGCACGGATGTGGATGGTCCCGGGTGGCTCCATCCTCTCGCTGGCGCTGCTCGGCCTGCTCTCGGCCCATGCCGGCGGTGCCCCCCGGCTCCCGGCGGCCACGCGGATCGTCGGTTGGGGGGCTCTGGCCATGGCGCTGACCGCAGCAGCCGGAGCGCTGTTCGGGGCGGCGTGAAGCTCTGCGCCAGACAGCGCTCAGAGCACCTTGCGCCCTTCGATCGGGTAAGCAGGGTCGGAATAGCCCGGCGTCGAGACGTGCCCCGGCGGCACGAGGCTGTCGACAAAGGCTTCGTCCTCCGCGTCCAGCTGCAGCGTCAGCGCTTCACCGTAGCCATCCCACTGCGCCTCGGTCCGGGGTCCGGCGATCGCGGCGCTGACCAGCCGGTTCTTCAGCACCCAGGCCAGAGCGAAGGCGATCGAAGTCGTGCCGCGCCGCGCTGCATGAGCGGCCACCGCCTGAGCGATCGCGAGCGATTCCGGCCGCCATTCGGTCTGCAGGATCCGCCGGTCGCCCCGGGCCACCCGCGAATCGGCCGGTGGCGGCGCATCGACCGCGTATTTGCCGCTCAGCACGCCGCGCGCCAGCGGGCTGTAGCTGACGACGCCCAACCCGTAGTGGGCGGCGGCGGGCAACTGCTCGACTTCGGCCGTGCGGTCGACGAGGTTGTAGAGCGGCTCGCTCGCGACCGGCCGGTCGATGCCGAGCTGATCCGCCAGACGCGCGATCTCGGCGATGCGCCAGCCGCGGAAGTTGGACAGACCGAAATAGCGCAGCTTGCCCTGGCGGATCAGATCGCCGATCGCGCGCACGGCCTCTTCGAGCGGCGCATCGGTCAGCGCGCGATGGAAATAGAGGATGTCGATGTAATCGGTGCCCAGCCGCTTCAGGCTGGCCTCGACGGACTGGACGATCCATTTGCGCGACTGCCCCTGTTCGTTCGGCCCGACGGTCGGTCCGCCCGGAAAGCCGAACTTCGTCGCGACGACCCAGTGATCGCGCTTGTCCGCGATCGCGCGGCCGACGATCTCCTCCGAGCGCCCGGCGTGGTAGACGTCGGCCGTGTCGATGAAGTTGATGCCTTCGTCAAAGGCCTTCGCGATGATGCGCCGGGAGCTCGCCTCGTCGGCCTCGCCGCCGAACATCATCGCCCCCAGGCACAAGGGGGAGACCTTGAGCGCGCTGCGCCCCAGATATCGGTAATCCATCAGGGCTCTCCTCTCAGGCCCGCTCGTCGAAGACGCGCCGGGCGATTGTCAGCGCCGTATTGGCGGTCGGCCAACCCGAGTAAAAAGCGAGGTGGGTGATCAGCTCGATCACTTCGTCGCGCGTGACGCCGTTATCCAGAGCCTTCGCGATATGGAAGGGCAGCTCGTTGACGCGGTAGAGCGCGACGAGGCTCGCAACGGTGATCAGACAGCGGTCGCGCGGCGCAAGGCCGGGCCGCTCCCAGACGTCGCCGAACAAGACCTTGTCCGTGTAGTTCGCGAGCGCCGGCGCGAGATCGCCGAAGGCTTTACGTGCAGCTGAGGGTTCATTAGCCATGATGTCTCCGAATCGGTTTCCGGCCATCCAGGTCCGCGCCGTGCAGCGCCGGACCGCGATGGGCCTGAGTCGGCATTGAAGCCGGGAGCCCTGAATCTACCGACAGCCCCGGTCATCGACTAGACGCCCAGGCTAGCTAGGGGCTATGAGCGAAATTCATCAATGCCGAGGCGATGGGTGGACGGGCGCCGGCGAGGCCACGGAATACGGAGGGGACGGCAAAGAGAATCGCGTCAAATCCCGCGTGAAAGGCGGAAGAAGCCGGAGTAGGATTGGCAAAAAAAGGGGACGTTGGGCTGGGCGGCGGATAGGGCCGGAAGACAGCCAGGAGCTGACAGAGGGACCGAGCGTGGCCATAGGCTGATATCAATGCTCGTTCCGCAAGGCAGACATTCGAAGAGTGAAGTGAGCCTCGCCACGCATGACCGGAGACGGTAGGCGTCGCGCCTAGGTTCATTGAGCCCATAATAAGGCAAAGAGAAACCTAACCATAATCCAAAAGGCCACATCGTGAATTTCCCGGAAACCCAGCGTACAGGTCGTTTGGCTGAACTTAAAGTCGAAGAAATTTTTACCGCTTGGTCATGGACCGTCGGCAAGGATTATATCGACACGGGGTACGATTTCTTTGTTCAGCCAGACGTAAATAAATTTAGGGGGAATCGCTTCCTTGTTCAGGTTAAAGCGACCACTTGTTCTAAGCGCGGGCGAGTAGCAAAGGTCAGCAAGAGCAGACTAGGCGAGTACGCGCACAACCCCTTACCGGTCTTCCTTGTGTGGTCATCGTCGGATGGCATCCTGCATTGGCTACACATTCAACCTTGGATTAATCTTAATATTAAGCGCTTGACTGGAAGTGGTGTTGCCGGAGTAAAGCTGACACCCGACCAAACACTAGAAGACAAAGAAACTTTCTCAGCATATTTGACTAAAATTCTGAAACCAGCAGCCGAAAGTAAAACAGCGTTGCTTGATTTAGCGCATGAGCGCTCTCTTTACCTATCATCTATTGACCCACGACTGGAGGTTCGAGCCGGGGTAAGCAATGGGGGGCAGACCTACGAAATTTTCTCAAAATCGGAGGCAGTAGGACTCGGATTTGAAGTCACGCTAAAAAATGACCCCAAAAACCAAGAAAGGCTCACGGACGCCTTCCTTTACGGCCTTCCTGCGTCAGTCGATGCGAGCATGATCCGCTTCAAGGGATCGGACTTATTTCCAGCACTTGGAATGGAAGAATTACGCGGAACGTTGTCAATCCAACCCAGTACGGCATGGTCTGGTTCAGTAACAATGTACCCAGGAACAAAACACTCCATAATAGCACCAACTTATTCTATTCGAGCAACGCTATACCGCGGACATAAAGGGTTTGCCATTTCTAACGAAGAAACCGACGGCATCTTGGACATCAAACTGAACGGAGACTCTGATGATATCAATAAAGAGCATATCAATATCTCGATAAGTTTGCGAAGCAACCAAATCGGAGTCATGCCCATCCAATATTTAGATGATCTTGGAAAACTCGGAGAATGGGCTCACGAATCTATTCTTCAAGAGGGCGTATATTTCGACCTTTCCTTCGAACCAGGACGAGCATACTTAACTGAGGGGGGCGAAAATTTCGAGAACATACGGCCGCTACTTCAGTACATGGTTATTGTAGGTCGCCTACAAAAGGTTGCAAAAGCGCTCAACTCAGACTTCGTCGTTGACGAAAATATTACCTTTTCAGAAAAAGACATTGAGGACATATTTCTCGCATACAACCTCCTCAAAGGTGATCGCATAAAAACAAAAGTTGGGCCAATAGAGTTCACCCAAACCAGCCCCATTGACATCGAATCAGAAAACAGATTCCACATTGAAACTCAAATAGAAATCAACCTAGCAGGAAGGCCACTCGGAGTAATTCCAGTAGCAATAGCTTTACATGGATTTTCGCTCGATCAGTCACATTCCAAACAGCAGAACTGTTTAGTCCACAACAAAGACGGGGAGGCGTTTATGTTTTACAACCCAAAGGGGCTGCATTGACAAAAAACTACCGGGTTACGCTGGCAAAGCAGGAGCATAGAGCCATTTAACCGAAGCATTTTACCTAATTTTTCCGCCCTCCTATTTTCAGATTTTCTGCACTACAGCAAGGCGGCCTCAAGAATCAAGTGCAACACGGGTTTGAATTTGTTGAATTTCCCTGGCAAGCGCATCCTCCGGGGTATCCAAATTGAGTGTTTGGCGGGGCCGCCCATTGAGTAATCGGGCAATATCGTCGAGCTGAGTCTGGGTTGCCGTTGCTTGCGGAAAACCGGATCGCAAGGCGCGGAAAGCAGCGAACAACGGTATGCCTGACTCCTCAAGTCAGGCCCCAGAGCTCTGGTTGCGGACACCTAGACTCCCATCACCGCGGCCATGATCGACTGGTGCAACCAGCGCGGCGTAGCCCAGGTCAGAATAGTGATTGCCTTGTTACCAAATCCCGGTACAACGCTCATTCGACCTGCCTGCAGTGCTCGAATCCCGGCACGAACAACCGGTCGAGGCTGCATCATCACCATCTTGAGCGCAGGAGTCAGCTTTTGCTTGGCACCCGCCGCAAATCCGGTGTCCGACAGGCCCGGGCACAGTGCGGTAACAACAACACCGTCTGCCTTGAGCTCACGATGAAGCGCATCCGAGAATTTCAACACATAGGCTTTGGCGGCAGAATAGACGGCGAAGTTCTTCACGCCCTGATAGGAAAGCAAGCTAGCGACCAGCAGAATGCTTCCTTTCTTTCTGGCTCTCATGTCATTCCCGAATAGACGTGTCATGGCGGTAAGACTGGAGATATCGAGATCAACCATTGCCAACGAATGCTCCAAAGGCTCATCCATGAAGGGGCCTTGCAACCCATGGCCTGCATTGTTGATCAATACATCGACCACAATATTGCGCTCTCGCAGACGCTGATATAGGCCAGTCACCTCAATGATTGAGGACAGATCCACCTGCTCCACCATCACGCCGACATTAAAGTTCTGGCGCAATTCCGCAGCAAGTGATTCAAGCTTGCTCAGTGTACGAGCCACCAGAATGAGAGACCGACCTTGGGCGGCGTATTGTTTGGCAAACTCCACGCCGAAGCCGCTTGATGCTCCCGTTACGAGTACCCAAGATTTAGTTTCTTCTGCCATATGAAATTCTCCGCTTGGCTTCAGTGCTCAAAGTTCGGGGGCTTGCGCTGACGATATGGATTGGGGGTCAGTTGTGCGAAGGGCTTGGCCTGATCTTGAACCAGATGGAATACATGGCAGGCAGGAACACCAGGGTCAAAATCGTCCCCGCAAAGGTACCGCCGATCAGCGTGTAGGCAAGCGTTCCCCAGAACACCGAATGGGTCAGCGGGATGAAGGCCAGGATCGCCGCCAGTGCGGTCAGGATCACCGGACGCGCGCGTTGCACGGTGGCCTCGACGAGCGCCCGGAATGGATCGAGTCCGGCTTGCTCGTTTTCACGAATCTGTCCGAGCAATATCAGCGTGTTGCGCATCAGGATGCCCGACAAAGCGATCAGGCCGACCAGCGCATTGATCCCGAAGGGCTGCCGGAACAGAATCAGCATCGGCACTACACCAATCAGCCCGAGCGGGCTGGTCAAGAACACCATCACCATGCCGGAGATCGAGCGCACCTGAAGGACGATGATGAGCAGAGTGATGGCCAGCATGATGGGAAATAGCTTCAACATCGCTGCCGTCGCCTTGCCTGATTCTTCGAGGGAGCCAGCCTCTTCGATGTGATAGCCACTGGGCAGCTTTTCCATGATGGGCTTGAGCTGACGGGTGATGGCTGTCGACACATCCGGGGGTTGCAGGCCGTCAGCGATGTCGCCGCGCACGGTGATCGTCGGCATCCGATCGCGTCGGCGCACGATTGGCTCTTCCATGCGCACGTCGACCTTGCCCACCTGTGACAGCGGGATGCGCTGCCCGTTGGCACCTGCCAGCGTGAAGTCGCCGATCTTGGCGGGATCGAGTCGGGTATTGCCTGCCGAGCGTGCGACGACCTGCACCGTGCGAATATCCTCGCGCACAGTGGTGAGCGGCACACCGGTCAACAAGAACTGCAGTTGTTGCGCCGCAGCGCTGGAACTCAGTCCTACGGCCTGCAGTCGGTCCTGCTGCAAAGTGAGGTGCAGCGTGGGAGTGCGCACCCCCCAATCGATGTTGACCGTGCGCATCATCGGACTGGCATCCAAGACCCGTTGCATGTCTGCCGCGATTTTGCGCAACATGTCCGGATCAGGGCCTGTAACCCGATAGGCAACCGGGAACGGCGAATACGGGCCGAATACCAGTTGGGTCACGCGCAAGCGTGCCTCAGGGGCGAGGCCATCGGCGATGGCCTGGCGCAGACGGTGCTTCAAAGCCTCGCGCTCGTCCTGGTTGTCCGTGCGCACCACAATCTTGGCAAACGACGGATCTGGCAACTCCGGCCCCATCGCCAGGTAGAAGCGTGGCGCTCCTTGGCCAACATAGGCCGTGACGATCCTGGCTTCCTTTTGTTTGGCGAGCCAAGCTTCAACCTTCTGCGCAGCGGCGCTAGTCTGGGTAATCGAAGTGCCATAGGGCATCTGCACTTCGACCAGCACTTCAGGGCGATCGGAGACGGGGAAGAACTGCTTCTTGACCACCGCCATGCCAAGCACAGCCAAGGCAAAGAGCCCGACGACCGAAGCGGCGACCAGCCATTTGCGCGCAATGACGCGGCCCAGCACCTGACGAAAACGGTTGTAGCGTGGTGTGTCGTAGAGCGCGACGGTGAGTGCGCTGTGGCTGTTATGGGTCTTCTTGATGTCGGGTAGCAGTTTAACGCCCAGATAAGGTGTGAAAACCACAGCCACCACCCACGACGCGATGAGCGCGATGCCGACGATCCAGAACATGTTGCTGGTGTACTCGCCCGCCGAGGATCGGGCGAAGCCGTTGGGCATGAAACCGACGACCGTGATCAGTGTGCCCGACAACATCGGCGCTGCGGTATGGCTCCAGGCGTAGGCGGAGGAAGCGATGCGGCTATAGCCTTCTTCCATCTTCACCACCATCATTTCGATAGCGATGATGGCGTCGTCCACCAGCAGACCGAGCGCCAGGATCAAGGACCCCAGCGTGATGCGGTCGAAGTTCTTTCCTGTCGCGAGCATCACCATGAAGACAACGGCCAGCGTCAGCGGCACGGCTGCAGCCACCACGAGCCCCACGCGCCAGCCCATGCTCACGAAGCTCACCAGCATGACCACCAGCACTGCGGCGAAGAACTTGACCATGAACTCATCGACCGCCAAGCGGATGTTGACGGCCTGGTCGGTGACTTTGGTCAAGCTCATACCCAGCGGCTGCTCGGCGTTGATCGCGCCGACTTCACTATCCAGCGCCTTGCCCAGATCGAGCCCGTTCCAACCGTCGCGCATGACAATGCCCAGCAGCAGAGCAGGCTCGCCGCCGTTGCGGATCATCAGGGTGGCGGGGTCTTCATAGCCGCGCTTGACCGTGGCAATATCAGACAACTTCAGCGTGCGTCCTTGCGCCACCACCGGCGTGTCGCGAATCTTCTGCAATTCGTCGAACGCACCGTCCAGGCGAATGAACACCTCCGGCCCCTTGGTCTCCACAGAGCCGGCCGGCGTGAGGGCGTTCTGACTGCCCAGTGCAGCAAACACATCCTGCGCACTGACGCCCAGCGTCGCCAGGCGCTCATGCGAAAACTCGACATAGATGCGCTCCGACTGCTCGCCGACGATATTGACCTTCTTCACACCCGGCACATGCAACAGCCGTTGGCGCAGTGTCTCCGCGTCGCGCACCAACAAACGCTGTGGCTCGCCCTTGGCCTTGAGTGCGAATAAGGCGAAGGTCACATCGGAATACTCGTCGTTGAGAAACGGCCCGATCACACCGGGCGGCAGGTTACGCACCTCGTCACCGACCTTCTTGCGGGCTTGGTAGAACTCCTCCTGCACTTCCGACGGTGGAGTTTTGTCCTGCAAGGTCAGCGTGGTGAAGGCCAGTCCAGGACGGGTGTAGGTCTCGGCACGGTCGTACCAGCGCAACTCCTGCAAGCGCTTTTCGATTTTCTCGGCGACCTGATCCTGCATCTGCTGCGCGGTTGCGCCCGGCCACGCGGTGACGATAGTCATCACCTTGATCGTAAAGCTGGGATCCTCCGCCCGCCCCAGCTTGAAGAAGGCCATGGCCCCGCCAAGTGAGATCAACAGAATCAGGAACAAGGTGATGGCGCGTTCGCGTACAGCGAGCGCCGACAGGTTGAAACGGCTCTCGCTCACGGACGCGCTCCTTCATTCACCGTAGCGGCGGCAAGACCGGCAACCCGGACCTGTTCGCCTTCACGCAGCAGATGCGCGCCGAGCGCGACTATGCGTTGGCCTTGCTTGATTTGGCCTGCGACGTTGGCGCTGGCGTCATCGATGCGCTGGACTGCAACAGGCCGCCAGGAAACCCTCGCTGGCTCGCCCTGGATGACCCACACCCCCGGCCCCTTGCCCGCATCGAACAAGGCGCCGATCGGCACCTTCAGACCTCCTTGCCCTGACGAGCGCCCTTCCGGAATCTGGATCGCAACCGTGGCGCCCAAGGGGGCGTTAGACAGCTCGCCCCCCAGCACATACCGCGCTTCGAAAGTACGCGTGAGCCGATCCGCCGAATTGGAGAGCTGACGCAGCCTAGCCGGAACGACAAGGCCTTCCTTGCCGAACAGCGTGGCTTGCGCCACCGCTCCGATGGCCGGGCGAAGCGTCTCCGGCAACTGGATCACGGCCTCGCGGCGGCCGGCCAGGGCCAAACGCACCACGGCCTGCCCCGCGTTGACGACCTGGCCAGGTTCGGCCAGCGTTTCCATGACCACGCCGTCACCATCGGCCACCAGCTGCGTGTAGCGGCTTGCATTGCGGGCCACATCGGCCTGCGCTTGCGCAGCACTGAGCTGGGCTTTGGCTGCATCAGCCGCGGCCTTGATCTGATCGTAGCTTGAAGCCGATATGGCCCCGGTTCCGCGCAGGTCGCGGTAGCGGGCCTCGTCCTCCGCCGTCTGCAGTGCGCGGGCTCGCGCTGCTGCGACCGCCTCCTGCTGAGCCTGGGCCGCGAGTTTCAGATCGACCGGATCGATAAGCATCAGCAACTGGCCGCGCTTGACGCTTTGCCCGGCGTCCACCAAGCGCTCCAGAACCTTGCCCGAGACTCGAAACCCCAGGTCGCTTTGCACCTGAGCCGCCACGGTACCCGTGAACGAGCGTGAAGCTGCACCAGCCTCCTGGGCGACCGCCGCACGCACCAAGGGCTGCTCGGTGCGCGGATCTGCGGGGAGCTTTTCGCCGCAAGCGGCTAGCGCCAAGGGCAAGGTGCAGATGACTGTAGAGATGGCGAAGCGGGGCCGAAGCATGAAAGTCCCTCTAGCAAAGTGATCAGGGCTTTCATTGTGGGACTCGTGACCAATTCAGTCAATAGTCACAAACTCTTCACATCAGGGCGACAGGCTGCGAAGCACCAGACTGGACAGTAGAGCCGGCGCCGCCTCAGTGTAGTCAAAGCTGTACTGCAGGATCAGCGGATTCAGGTAAGGGCGCATGACCAGGTAGATCGCCATCGTCGTCTCGTCGAGGGGAGTCTTGCGCTCGAAATCTCCGCTCTGCCGCCCTTCCAGCAAGACGTCCCGAAGTAGCTTCCGGGTGCGTTCTTCGTAGGCAAGAACTGCCTGCCAGCGCTCCTTAGCAGCTGAGGTGGCAATCTCGTAGAGTTTTCGGTCCTGAGAAAACAGCCGAAGACTCGCCTCAGTGCTGGCCTTGAACATCCGCCTCAGCTTGTCCGGCGGCTGATCGGCCTCGGCGACAGCCGCGCTGACCTCGGACTCGATCTCGCGCAAACAGTTGGCGCAGATCATCTCGCCGATGGCCTGCTTGGACTCGAAGAACTTGTAGATGTAGGCCTTCGAGAAGCCGATGACCTTGGCGAGATCCGAGACAGTCGTTTTCTCGTAGCCGTAGCGACTGAAATGCTCGGTGGCCGCGGCGACGATCTGGTCTCGCACCTCATGGTCAGCGGGACCTCGGGGCGAAATGGGGTAAGTGCTTGCTTTCTTCATGAGCGCGAGCTTACGCCGGTCACAAAAAACGGACAACGAGTGACTTATTTGTATTATAGTCACCAGACTTTTCCGTGAGAGACTCCTTATGCCGCTCAAACAAACACTGGTCGCGCTCATCCTCGCCGGCCTGGCAACTGGCTGCGCTGTCGGCCCCGACTACGTCCGGCCTGATCTGCCCCTGCCCGACCGCTACCAGGGTCAGGCTGCCCTCGATCAGCGACAGGCAAAATCCAGCGCCGAACTCTCCTCCTGGTGGGCAGGTTTTGGCGATCCGCAGCTGACGCGATTCGTGACGCTGGCACTGGAGCAAAACCTCGATCTTGCGCAGGCCTCGGCGCGCGTAGCACAAGCACGAGCCGGGCTGGGCACGGCCAATGCTGCCTTGCTGCCTTCCGGCAATGTGAGCGGCCAAGCGGCCAGAGCCCACCAGTCCATCGAAACTCCGCTGGGACAAGTCCTGAATTCGAACCCGAGTTTCGACCGCTACGGCAATGCTTACGAGGCCAACGTCGGCGCGAGTTGGGAAATGGATGTGTTCGGCGGGCTGCGTCGCGAACGGGAAGCCGCGCGTGCCGAGTACCAGTCCTCGGAAGCGGGCGCGATTGCCACGCGCTTGGCTGTGGCCGCACAGACCGCTGACATCTACATCAGTATCCGTGGATTGCAGGCTCGCCTGGATGTTGCTCGCCGGCAGGTACAGACGCAGCAGGAACTGCTCGCGATCATCGAGCTGCTGCAGGGCAAGGGTCTGGCGCCTGAGCTTCAGGTCAGGCAAGCCGAAGGTGCTCTTTCCCAGGTACGGGCCTCCGTCCCGGCCCTAGAGGCCGGTCTGGATGTGGCGATGAACGCACTGGACGTGATGTTGGGCTCGCCGCCCGGCACGCATCGGGCGGAGTTGAACGAAGCCGTCGCTATCCCGACCGCCCCGCAGATCGCTGCCACCGGGTCGCCGGCAGATCTGCTCCGGCGCCGGCCCGACCTGATCGTCGCCGAGCGTCGGCTGGCCGCATCGAACGCGCGTATTGGAGTCGCCATCGCCGAGTACTACCCCAAGCTCTCGCTGAGCGGTCTGATCGGCAGCGCGACAGCGGTATCCAGCGGCAATCTCTTCACCAGCGGTGCCAGTCAGGCTTCTGGCGTGCTCGGTCTGCGCTGGCGTCTGTTCGACTTCGGGCGCATCAACGCGCAGATCGAGGTGGCGAAGGGCCAGGAAGCCGAGAGGCTTTCCGCATACCGGCTTGCCGTCTTGAGGGCAGCTGAGGACGTGGAAAACGCCTTGTCCGCCTTGGTCAAACGCGAGGAGCAAGCAGCTGTGCTGACTCAGGGCGTGGACTCGCTCGGCCGCGCACGTGGCGCTTCGTTTGCGGCCTATCAAAAAGGGGTCGTCAGCCTGATCGAAGTCTTGCAGGCCGACGAAAGCCTGTTGCGCGCCTCCGATGCGCGAGTGCAGGCGCAAACGGAATCAGCACGTGCTGCGGTCGCAGCCTTCAGGGCTCTTGGTGGCGGTTGGCAAGCCCGCGAATCGGAAATGGTGGCAATCAAGTAGCGATTGAGCACCCAATAGTGCCTGGGGAGGAACACGGAACTTCGCCATCTGCGCTGCTTGATGGCAGTTGCCGAGGAACTTCGCTCGGGCCGCGGAGCGCCTACACATCGAACAGTCACCACTATCGCGTGCGATCAAGGAACTTGAAGAAAACTTGGGGGCACACTTTTTGTACGGACTACACGCGGTACTCGGCTTGCCCGCGCAGGCAAGCTGCTCCTGGAGCATGTGCCGCGCGTGTTCAAATGGCCGAACTGCGTTCATTTTGATGCCCCCTGGCCAACCCCAGTCAAACAAACAGGCACCAGCGCACGCCGAATCGGTCGGTGAGATCCGCCATGCATTCGCTGTAAAAGCATTTGCCCAGCGGATGATAAATCGTCGCGCCCTCTTCAAGCACCTGATAGGCGGCTTTGACGATAGCCGTCTCGTCTGGATCGAACTGGATGCAGAACTGCATCGTATTTCCTGAATCGCTCATTCCCAGGGCTTCAGAGGATTCGCTGAGGGCCAGGATCTGGCCGAACACCGCCATTTCCGCATGGACGATCAAGCCGTCAGCGCCCGCCATCCGGTTCAGCAGCTCGGCATTGAAAGCGCGCCGATATAGATCCACGGCCGCATCCGCGTCCCGGACATAGACCTGGTAGAACATCCTCTTCATTCCCACCTCCTCACTGTCGCAGATCGAGTCCGGAAACTCAGCGCTTGCATCGGATCATTTTTCGACCAATTCTGAAAGGCATCTGCCTCCCCGAGGAGCTCTGATGCACCCTCTCGCGCTGAGCAAGGCCTTCACGCTGATCGAACCCGGGCCGGTCGTGCTCGTGACGACCCACGACGGGGTCAAGAACAACATCATGACGATCTCGTGGACGATGGTGATCGACTTCACGCCGGTCTTCGCGCTCACGACCGGCGAGTGGAATCACTCCTTCGCGGCGCTGCAAGCGACCAGGGAATGCGTCATCGCGATCCCGACTGTCGATATGCTCGATCAGGTGGTCGGAATCGGGACCTGTTCCGGCGCCGACACCGACAAGTTTGCCAGGTTCGGACTCACGCCGGCTCCGGGGCAATTCGTCAAGGCGCCGCTGATCGAGGAGTGCCTCGCCAACATCGAGTGCAGGCTCGTCGACATCGTCAAAGCGCACAACATCGTCGTGCTCGAAGGCCTTGCCGCCTATATGGATCCCGAGCGCCGTGAAAAGCGCACCGTCCATGCGGTCGGCGACGGGACCTTCGTCGTCGATGGGCGACGGCTCGACCGGCGCGAGATGATGGCATCCAAGCTCCCGGACGGCTGCTAGCTTCAAGGGGTGACAAAGTGCCTCAGCCTCTCTCCCGAACTTCCCGCCGCACAGCCTGAGGCGGGAGACCGAAGCCGCGCATAAAAGCCTCCCGCATGTGGCGGCGGTCACGAAATCCGGTTTCGCGGGCAACGACATCAAGCTGGTGACGGCTCTGCTCGATCATCAGTCGTGCAGCTTCCAGGCGGAGCCCCTCGATGGCCTTGGCTGGCGATTGGCCGGTTTCAGCGGTGAATACGCGGCTGAACTGGCGGGGACTCAGATTCACAGCCTCCGCCAGGTCCTCCACGGTGAGTGGCAGGTGGAGATTTTTTCGCGCGAAATCGAGCGCTCTCTGGATGCGATCCGACTTCGGCGCCAGATCCAACAGTTCGGAATGCTGAGACTGCCCGCCCGAGCGACGCTGGTGCATGACCAGCCTGTGCGCCACCGAGCGGGCGACTTCCGCTCCAAGATCCTTTTCGACCATCGCCAGCGCCAGATCGAGCCCTGCAGTCATTCCCGCCGAGGTCCACACCGCGCCGTCAACGATGTAGATGCGATCCTCCTCGACATGAATGTCCGGATACAGTTTCTGCATATCGTGCGCGTATGCCCAATGCGTCGTCGCGCGCCGCCCCGATAGCAGACCCGCCTCAGCCAGCACGAAGGCGCCCGTACAGATCGCTGCTATGCGGCGGGCTCGCGGGCTGATCTGACGTGCAAAAGCCAGCTCCGCAGCCGGCGTCGGACGCGCCAGCGGATGGACTACGCCAGCGAATATCCAGGTGTCCGCCTCGCTGTTGGCATCAAGTCCATGCGTTCCAACCGTGAGACCGAGCGAAGCGCGAGTCTCGCCCCCCACGGCCGAGTAGTTCTCCACTGCGTAGAAGGACTCGCCGGCCACCAGGTTGGCGAACTCGAAGACGGACTGGCTTGCGAGCGCCAGCGCCTGAAAGCCCTCCGTCAAAACATAACCGATTCGGTGCATGCCCCAGGCCCTTCTGCGAATGTCTTAAAACAGCACCATATACGTCATTTGCGCCATTATCAAGACGCCCTACCATGCAGTCAGCAATATCGAAAACCCACAGACAGGGGCTCTTGCCGGCACCGACCTCGTCTTTGCCCAACAGCGAAGCGGTCACACGCTGCAGTACCCGGATCTTTCGATACTTCACATCCAACAAGGACTCGCCATGAAAATCACCGACAACACCGTCCTCATCACCGGCGGCACCTCCGGCATCGGCCGCGGACTCGCAGAGGCATTCCACCTGCGCGGCAACAAAGTCATCATCGCTGGCCGCCGCAAGGCACTGCTCGATGAAGTCGTCGCCGCCAATCCGGGTATGGAAGCGATCGAACTCGATGTCGCAGACCCCGCCAGCATCGAGGCCGCAGCAAAAATACTGATTGCCCGCTATCCGTCGCTCAATGTGCTGATCAACAACGCCGGCATCATGCCCTTCGACGATGCCAGCGGCCCTATCGACGATAGAGTCTCGCGCCACATTATCGACACCAACCTGCTTGGCCCGATCCGCCTCACCTCAGCGCTGATCGAGCATCTGAAGCGTCAGCCGCGCGCCACGATCATTCACAACACATCGATCCTGGCTTATCTGCCGCTAGCGACGTCCGCCGTCTATTCAGCCTCCAAGGCCGCCCTGCACGCCTACGCGCTGTCTCAGCGTTTCATGTTGAGCGACACCGCAGTGACGGTGCAGGAAATCGCTCCGCCGTGGGTGGATACCGACCTCATCGGGAAGAGCGGGGATCCGCGCGCCATGCCCCTCGATGCCTTCATTGCCGAGACCATGACGCTGCTGGCGAGCGAGGACGAGGAGCTGGTCGTCGAAGCCGTGCGGGCGGTCCGCGCCAATCCAGGCCCGAACGAGCACGCTTTGTTCAACGCATTCAACGCCGACCTGATCGCCAACCCACCCGGCCAGAAGTAAAACCGGCACCCGGCCGATGAGCGTCTGCGCGGCCATTGCATGCAAACCGAAACGAACTCTTTCCGTGTTCAAAACGATGGAGTCATGCCCAATGAAAGACCCTCTGTTGATCAATAGCCCGTCAGCATTACCCTCGATCGAAGTCGGTGGGCAAGAGAAGCTCTCGCGTCGAAATATCATCAAAGCGGGCGTTGCCGCCGCGGCGCTCTCTCTAGCCTTGCCACAAGCGATGGCAGCCCAGGGCGCAGGCGCTGCGACCGCCCCGACTCGCTTCGTGGAAGTCGGCGGACGCAAGCTCGCCTACCGCTCGGTGGGCAAAGGCAAGCCGATTGTGTTGTGCCACCGCTTCCGCGGTGTGCTCGGCCTCTGGGATCCGGCCTTCATCGATGCTTTGGCGGCAGAGGGCTTCCAGGTCGTGAGCTTTGACTACTCGGGCTTCGGCCAATCAACGGGCGAGAAAAGCTATGACCCGGCATCCCTGGCCAAGGACGCCAAGGATCTGATCGATGCCCTGGCTCTGAAGGATGTCGTAATCGGCGGCTGGTCCATAGGCGGGATCGCAGCACAGATATTCCTGGCCATGTATGGAGCCAATGTCAGCCATGTCGTATTGCTCGCCACGACACCGCCCGGGCTACTCGTCAAACCGGGTGAGCAGCTCTTCTACGATAGAGCCGCGGAGCCGGGCAACAGTCTGGAAGGCTTCACGACGATTTTCTTTGAACCCAAGGACGCGGGTAGTTGCGCCGCGTCCAAGCGTTCATTTGATCGAATTTTTTCACAAGAGAATACGCGTAGCCCGGACATTCCAGCCGACTGGGCGATGGCGCAGATCGGCAATACACCGCGAAATCCAGTGTTTCCATCTGACGACGTGCTCACGGTGTTGAAGACGACCACGGTTCCCGTCCTGCATCTTGGCGCGGATCACGACATCATCTTTCCTGTCGAGAACTGGTATGCGCTCAATGGACAGCTGCCAAGCTTGCAGTTGATCACTTATCCGCGCGCCGGCCACGGCCCGCACCATCAATATCCGGAAATTGCCGCCAAGCAGATCGCCGGGTTCATCCAGGGAACACGGAAGGCCTGACCCTGGGAGCCGTGCGCGTCGGCACCGCCTCAACCCGCGGCTCCGATCGCCGTGAGGAACGAAACCCGGAACGCCAGCGCACCGCTGTCGTTCCGGCCCCCCCCCTCCCGAATACGCCTCTTTTGCATACAAGGAGTCAGGCACTCTTGCGCAGGGACGTCCGCTCCATTGGCGCATTTCTGGACAACACAAGCGGCTCGTTCAAAGCACCGTTTAGAAAGCAGATCACTGCTCGATGATCAGGTTTCTGTCCTCGTACTTTCTGACAATCGCCTTGTACTCGACGCACTGCTTGAAGCTGTCGAGTGCCGCGCGCAGGCGCACAACATCGGCAGCAGACGTCTTTTTGGAGGTCACGACCCAGAGCGGAAGAGTGCTGATCGGGGTGCGGCGCAAATCGGCAATGCGCGAGCTGAACTCGGCCCGGTGAAGCGACTCCACGGCCATGATCGCGGGAGGCACTTCCATGCCCTGCTGTAATACGACATCGAGCCGGCCGCTGAGGAGCTTCATGAAGTTCCGTTCGATATCGACGACGGCTTCAGTGGAAACGCCCATTCCTTTGAGCATGGATTCCGAAGCACTCCCCAGCATCACCCCCACCCGCGGCCGTCTCGCCCGAATGTCCTCATAGCTTGTAAAAGCGGGCCGACCTTTCAGCGTGTAGCCATAAATCTTGTCCGTATAGACCATGGACAGCCACTGCCATTGCTCCTCGCGCACAGGCGTGCGCGCCAGCAGCACGAGGATGGATCCGGGCTTGTCTTTCGCCAGAGCCTGCGCTCTCGCCCAGGGAACCGATGGCGCGACCGTCGCGCTCAGCCTCGCTTGTCTGAACGCGCCAGCCGTGATCTCCATCATCAGCCCGGACGATTGATCCAGCGTCGGCCCAATCCTGTTCATGTAGTCGCGAATCGGAGCGGCGAACACGGTGAGCTCGTCGGCCAGACAGGGCCGAGCGAACAAGGCCACCAGCAGGCCAAAAGTCCAGGAACGGACTTGCGATGAAACCAGGCACACATGGCCCCCTGCGCGCGACACAAACATCATGATCTTAGTGTGCGGAATGCGCGGAGGGGCGGAAAATTCGACAAAAATGACATCCATGCTCCCGGGGGGGCTCGCGCCCCCCAAGATCCCCTTGCCCCCCGCTCAGTTCTGCTCGCTCAGTGGCTGCTCGGCTTCCGCGCTCAGCCGGCTGACGATGGCCTCGACGACGGGATTGTTCCGCGTCGCATTCCAGGCCATCGCGGTGGTCACGACATGGAGCTCGCCTTGCAGCGGGCGCAGGACCACGTTCTCCGGCGCCATCCTCTGCAGCGCGAGGGGAACGAGGGCGATGCCCTGTCCGCAGCCAACGAAGGCGACCTGAGACGCGACGGAGCGCACTTCGTGCAGGATGCGCGGCGAAAAACCGCTCGCCCGGCAATAGGCCATCAGCGTGTCGAATGAGAACGGGTTGAGCGGGCGCGAGAACATCACAAAGTCCTCGTCGGCCAGGCTCTCCAGAGGAACGAGGGGCAGCTCGGCCAGCGCGTGCCCGCGCGGCAGCGCGACCGCCAGGCGCTCCTGCTTCAACGGGATCACCCGTATCGCGTCGCTGATCTGTCCCTCTATCCGGACAAAGGCCAGGTCGAGCTCCCCCGTCTCCAGAGCCGACACGGCTTCGCCGCTATCGATCTCCTGCACCGAGACCGTGAGCCTGGGGTAGTCGATCTTCAGCTGCTCGATCAGCGCCGGCAGGATGTCCAGCACCGCCGACGTGATCGCGCCCAGGGTCAGGACGCCGCTCTGCCCTTCTTTGGCTTCGCGGACGGCGAGCTCCAGGCGCTCGAGCTGTTCCGCGAATCGGCGCACCGCGGGCAGGATCGCCTGACCGACCGGAGTCAGCTGGGCGCCTCGGCGCGAGCGCTCGAAGAGCCTGACTTTCAGTGCGCTCTCGAGCACCTGGATCTGTCCGGTCAGGGGCGGTTGGGTCATACCCAGCCTCTTCGCGGCGCGGCCGAAATTCCCTTCCTCGGCGACGGCCAGAAAGAGCCAGAGGTGGCGGATCAGGCGGAAGTTGATCGTCATTTCATCTATTTCCCGTATGGATACCTTAGTTTTTTTAGATTTTACGTATCGAATACTAAGTCGAAGAATGAGGACAGACCAAACAACCTAACGCGCCCTGTGGGGCTCGCGCTTGCTGAGGGGAACACCGTTGGAGCTTTATCCGATCTTCACGCTGATGGCCGCAATGACCATCCTGAGCCCGGGACCCGGAGTCCTGAAGTCGTTGACCAATGCGCTCAACTATGGACTGAGGCCCGCCCTGATCGGAATCGCCGGGCTGACCTGCGGTGTGTTCTGCGTCGCAGTGCTTTCCGCGTCCAGCCTCGGCGTCATGGTGGCGGCATCGGCCACGGCCTTCACCGTGATCCGCCTGGGGGGCGCGGCCTACCTGATCTATCTGGGAGTCAGGCTGTGGCGGGCGCCACCGGTCGAATTCGCGGCGACGCGGGCCTCGCAGATCAGCGGTCGCTCGCTCTTTCTCGAAGGCTGGATGCTGCAATTCTCGAATCCGAGCGCGGTGTTCTTCTTCCTGTCGGTACTGCCGCAGTTCATCAAACGCTCGCGTGCCTTCCTGCCCCAGTTCCTGCTGCTGGTGCTGACCTTCTGCTCGCTGCTGATCCTGATCCACGGCGGCTACGTGCTGTTCGCACAGAGAACGAAACGCTGGATTGGCTCGAAGCGCGGCGGCCGCTGGCTCAATCGTGCCGGCGGAGCCTGCTTCGTGCTGTTTGGCGCCTTGCTGCTGCATGCGGGCCACCCCGGCTGAGGCGCGCACATCACCTTCAAGGCCCCGACCCGACAAGCCGCGCTTGAAGGGCCGGGGCCGGGATCAAATCGCACAACCGTCCAGCCCACAGCTTTGCCCCAGCTCGCCGGGATCCGCCGCGGACGCGGGAGCGCGCTCGGCCAGATAGTGCGTCCAGGCGGCGACGTCGCCATAGAAACGGCTGGCCTCGATGCGCTCCAGCGTGCCGTCGGCGCGCTCCAGCGCGAAGCTCGGAAAGCCCTGGGCGCCCAGGCGCGCCAGCCAGGACCGGCTATCGCTGAAGTGCGCGGCGGTCGCCGCCCCGCTCAGGCGCTCGAAAGCGGCCGCGAAGGCGTCCCCCGCCAGGCCAAGCTCGCCGGCCAACGCGAAGATCACCGCCTTGTCCGCGATGCGCCGCCCCTCGACGTAGTGAGCTCTCTGCAGACGATGAAGCATGTCCAGCCCGCGCCCGGCGATCGCCTCGCTGGCGAGGATCGCGGTCGTCGGCGGAGCCGAGTCCAGCACTGCGGTCGTGTCACACAGCAGGCCGTCGGAATAGGCGCTCCCGAAAGTCTGGCCGGTCAGCTGGGCGATCCGGGCGTCGTGCGATCGCACATGGTTACGCCATTGCTCGGTGATGCGCAGGCGCTGAGCGCCGGCCAGCATGCCGCCGCCGTGGAGAGCGAGCTTGAGACCAGGCAGTGTGCGCGCCGCGGCGATCAGCGGAGCGGCGCCGTAGCACCAGCCGCACAGGGGATCGAAGATGTAGTGAAGAGTGTTCATGGTTTTCCTTTGCGGCTTGCCGCCACGGCCAACGAGGCCGGAAAGGCGGTGCATCAGCCGATCACTGCGGCCACTTCATCTCGCCTTTGATAACCTTGGCCGAGAGTTCCAGCGAAGCCTCCTCGCCCGCCTGCGCATAGCGCGCCTTCATCGCGGCGACGAGCTCGGCCGAGTTCTGGGCCTTTTCCGCTTCGGCCTCGAAAGCCTTCAGGTAGGCGCTGGTGTACTTGACCGCTCCCAAGCCCTTGGGCAGCTCGCCGAGAGTGTGGCCGGGCACGACCGCGGCGGGCTTGAGCGCGGCGATGCTGTTGAGCGTGGTCTGCCAATCGCTGCGGTTCTTCGCACTCTGCGTGTCGGCCACCCAGACGTGGATGCCGCTCGCGACGACGACGCCTCCGGCCACGGTCTTCAGCGACGGAATCCACAGGTAGCTGCGTTCGGGACTCGCCCCGTCGAGACCCTTGATTTCAAGGCTTCGGCCTTCGAGCTTGAGCGTGTCGCCGGCCAGCACCTCGGGCAGCACCAGCTTGTGCGGCGCGTTGTCCTTGAGGATGGGGCCCCAGTAGGCGAGCTTGCCGTCCATCGTCGCCTTGATATGCGCGACGGTCGGAGCGGTCGCGACGATCCTAGCGTCCGGGAAAGCGGCCTGGATCACGTCCAGCCCGAAGTAGTAGTCCGGATCGCCGTGGCTGATATAGACGGTCGTCAGTTTCTTGCCGCCGGCCTTGAGCTTGCGCACCAGCTCTTCGGCGTCGTTGCGCTGGAACTGGGCGTCGATCAGCACCACCTCATGCGCACCGGAGACGATCGTCGAGGACACCGGGAAGATCGCATTCTCGCCGGGATTGTAGATTTGAAGTTCGAGCGGCTGGGCTGCCTGGGCCAGCGGGAGGGCTGTGATCAGGCCCAGCGCGGAAAGCGTGGAAATCAGTTGGCGACGGTTCATCGTGTTCTCTGTGTTGTATGGCCGGTGAAGGTCCGGCGTTGAGAGCAGATTAGCGATTTGCACTTGCTCGATAAACCGCAGAAAATGAAATGGATTATTTCCTTTTCCGGACAAATGATGGATAGAATCACCGCCGCCCAGGTCTTCGTCACGATCGCCGAGCGCGGTAGCCTGACCGCGACGGCCGAGCAGCTGGATATGTCGCGGGCGATGGTCACACGCTACCTCGGCGAGATGGAGGCCTGGGTCGGAGCTCGGCTGTTCCACCGCAGCACACGCCGGATCAGCCTGAGCTCAGCGGGCGAAGCGGCGCTGGAGCGCTGCCGCGAGATGCTGGCGCTGGCCGGGAACATCGCCCAGGACGGCAGCGAAGACATGGATGATCCGCGTGGCATCCTGCGCATCGCCTGCGCGCAGTCGCTCGCCGAGGCCTCGCTGGCCGCAGCCACGGCCGCCTATCTGAAGCGCTACCCGCGCGCGTCGGTCTTCCTCCAGGTCGCGGACAAGGTGACGAACCTGGTCGAAGAGCGGATCGATCTAGCGATCCGCATCACCAATCAGCTCGATCCGGGCATGATCGCCCGCAGGCTGGGCGAGTGCGCCTCGGTGATCTGCGCCGCGCCGACCTACCTCGCGGCACACGGCACACCGCAGCGCGCCGAGGATCTCGCCCGGCACAACTGCCTGACCTACGCCTACTACGGCAAGAGCCTCTGGAACTTCGACCGTCCGGGCACGACGCTCAGCGTTCCGGTCAGCGGAAACCTCGGCTCCAACGATTCCGTCGTGCTGATGCATGCGGCGATAGCGGGCGCGGGGATTGCGATGCAGCCGGTGTTCTCGGTCGCCCCGCGGATCGCGCGCGGCGAACTGGCGGTCGTGCTACCCGATGAATCGCCGTCCCCGCTGGGCATCCACGCCTTGTACGCATCGCGCGAATACCAGACGGCGACGATGCGCAGCATGCTGGACTTCCTGCTCGGCTGGTTCGCCGAGGATGAAAACCTGCCCCACCTCCCCTGCCCCGCTTGAACCCGCCGACGAAGATGACGGCGGGCAAAGCGGCCGGCCCGGTTTGCTCAGCGGGTCGGCTCCAGGCTTAAGCGTCGGCAAGCAAGGCTTTTCGGTGATTCGCAATGCTCAGCGCGAGAGCCATCGCGCCGAACAGGAACAAGTAGCAGTACTGCGGCAGGAACAAAAGGCCTCTGACGAGCTCCAGTGTGGTTTCGGTCGGTCGAATGGCGAGCACAAAAACCATAAAGGCGCCCCAGAAGAAAATGCTCGCGGACAGTGCGGCCTGCCTGACGGAGGGACTCCCCAAGGACAAAGCCCAGGAAAAGCCGACAAACACAAACGCGATGACGATGTTTTCGGTCAGCAAAAAGCCCCGCAGCCCTCCCTCAAAAGACAGGAGGCTGAACTGAAAGACCGCATGCAACAACGCGCACAGAAGGTTTATCAAGACCAGCAAGGCCAGCGACAGATTCACTTTTTCATGACACAAAACCCAATAGATGACTTGAAATTCGAAACATCGAAACTCACCCCGCGAGTGACATCTGCGCGTCATCGGTAAAACCATAGTGCTGGGTGAATAGATACTTGAACCCTTTCAGGTTCTTGATCTTTTCGATGCTCTTCCGGTGCAAGGCCTCATTGAGGTTCAAGAAGCTGTTGAACGGACGGAGCTGTCCATCGACGAGGCTCACCCCGTCGCCGACAAAGAGGTACTTCTTGTTGATCAGGTAGGCCGTCAGCCCCTTCGTGTGGCCATCGATCAGGATCGTCTCGATACTGATATTACCGATCTTCAGCGTTTCGCCATCCCCGACGGTCTTGTAGCTCCGGTCCAGCCGGTTCTTCAAGAAGGAGATCCGCCCTCCGTTCTCGCCCTCGGCAAACTCGATGTCGTCATCCGGCCAGTACTCCAGACCGGCGAACAGATTCAGCTCGCCGCTCTGCTCGAAATCCTTATAGGTCTCGGCGGCATCGCTCATTTCACACTCGCTCATCGTGATTCTGAAGTTGTTCAACATCGGAACTTCCGCTTCCGGGAGATAGACCTCAGAATCCGCAAACGCGGCGATACCATTAACGTGATCGATATCCGAGTGCGTAACAAGAACCGCTTTCACATTGCGAGCATCGACATGCAAGCTCGCCAGCTCGCTTTTGATGTTCGCCGCGCTTATCCCGGCATCAATCGCCACATAGTCTTCACCATCCTTGATCAGAAAGACATTCGCAAACAGATCCTGAACGACATAGAGATCGTCAAACAGTTTTTGCGTCGGAACGGGAGTCATTCCCTTGGTTTCATTCCAGATGATCCCGCCGATGACCGAAGCCCTGATTTTCATGAAAGTACCCTTTCCGTGAATCGAACAAGAGAGTCGGACGACTCTTTTTTGGCGATTTCGAATTTGCAATGAGTCTATCCGTGCGACTCATCCGGAACAAGTACGGTACTTTTATGGCATATGTGCACAAAAAGTGACATAGTATCTTTATTGATACCATGTTCGTAAATCCGGTATATTGCATCCCGGCGCACCTCTTCGAGGATCAGCACAAGGACAGCTCAGAAAATGCGAACCACTCCCGACAAAAAATTCCAATACAGCCCGGAAGCGCAGTGCCTTTCCATGCGCACACTGCAATCCGTTCTGAACGGGAAATGGAAGATATTGATTCTCTGGTACCTCCACGCATTCGAAGTCAGGCGTTTCGGCGAGCTGCGCCGGCACCTGGGCGACATCACGCAGTCGACGCTGACCAAACAGCTGCGCGAACTCGAAAGCGACGGCTTCATCGAGCGGCGGGTCTATCAGGAAATCCCGCCCAAGGTTGAGTACCGCCTGTCCGGGATCGGCATGAGTTTCGCGCCAGTCATGGAACAGATGCGCAGCTGGAGCCAGACTTTCCTCTGTCCTGATGCCGAAAAGTCGGGTGAGCTCTAGCCGTCCGACGTTCGGTGCGGCAAGGTATTTGCCAAGCCCCCCACGGAAGCCATCGCCCCCCTGGGAGCGCGCGGGCCATGCCGCTATAATCCCGCCCCTCTACTGCTGACCGGGGAACACCATGAGATTCGACCTGAAGGTTCCCTTCGCCGAGAAGGATGGCGCCAAGAAGCTGGGCGCGCGCTGGGACGCGGCCCGCAAGATCTGGTACGTGATGGACAAGGAGGACATGGCCCCGTTCTCGAAGTGGTCGCCGACGCCTCACGATGCGTCCAGCCCCGCCCCCGCCCTCCCGGCCAAGGCCGCGCCCCGCAAGGCGAGCGCCGTCATTACCCAGCAGAGCGGCAAGGTCTATGTGGGCAGCCACTACGTCGAGCAGGCCCGCGTCTGCGACTGCCTGCCCTGGGATGTCTGCGACAAGTGCCGGGCGATGGCCTTCCCGGCTTAACCGCCAAGCTGCCGCGCTTTGCGCGGCAAGAATCCTCTTCGCTGCGCTACCGTCACGACTGAAGTGCGGCGTGGAGCCTGGCGAGCCCGTCGACCAGCAAGGACCGCGGACAAGCGATATTGATGCGGATGAAACCTTCGCCGCAGCTCCCGTACATCGAACCGGGATTGATCCAGAGCCTCTGATCGTCGAGCAGCATTTCGGCGATGCGCTGCGAAGGCAGTTTCAGCGCGGAGCAATCCACCCAGACCAGGTAAGTCGCTTCCAGCGGCAGAACCGGAAACTGCGGCAGATGCCTGGCGAAGAAATTTCTCAGATATCCGTAGTTTCCCTGCAGGTATCGCTTCAACTCCTCCAGCCATTCTTCGCCATCGGTATAGGCGGCGATCAGCGCATCGATCGCGAAAGGGCTGATCTCGCAGACTTCATTGACGTTGAGAGCCTTGTCGATTTTTTGCCGCAGTCCCTCGTCGGCGGCCAGGATATTGGCTACCTGCAGACCCGCCAGATTGAATGCCTTGCTCGGGGAACTGCAGCTCACCGAGTGCAGCAGGAACTCTTCGCGGATCGCCGCGAAGGGAATGTGCCGATGCCCCGGATGCACCAGGTCGCAGTGAATCTCGTCGGAGACGACGATCACGCCGTGCTTGAGGCAGATCTCGCCGACCCGGGTCAGTTCCTCCCGGGTCCAGGCCCGGCCCACCGGATTGTGCGGATTGCAGAGCAGCAGCAGTTTCGTCTTCGGGTCGGCGGCTTTTCTCTCGAGGTCGGCGAAATCGATCGTGTAGGTCCGGTCCCGATAGACGAGTTCGTTCACGACGGCGGTGCAGCGCAGATTGCGAATCGACGAAAAAAAACAGTTATAAACCGGCGTCTGGATGATCACGCCATCCCCGGGCTCGGTCAGGGCCTGGATGATCGCCGAGAGCGCCGGCACGACCCCGGTCGTGGGGAGCAGCCATTCCCCGCTGAACGCAAAACCGTGGCGTCGCGCAAACCAGAGCGTGATCGCGTCGAAATAGGCGGCCGGAACCTTCGCATAGCCGAAGACGCCATGGCGGGCCCGCTTTTCCAGAGCCGAGATCACAGCCGGGGCGGTGCGAAAGTCCATATCCGCCACCCACATCGGCAGGACGCGCGGGTCCGGAGCGCTGTCCCATTTGGTGCAATCGCTGCCTCGGCGCTCAACGATCGGGTCGAAATCGTGGAACATGTCGGCTTCAGGCAGGCAGTGCTTCGCCGACGCGGATCTCGCAAGCGCCCGGCGCCGCGCAGTTCTCGTCGAGGATCAGCTCGCCGATGCTTTTCGCGCGGATGAAACCGCCGCTCGGGTTCTTGACGCTGAGGATATCGCTGTTGATCTCGGCCTTCAGCGTGCTGTATTCAAAGCACAGGTCGGTATCCACCATCACGCAGTTTTCGATGAGCAGATTCTGCGCATAGCACAAGGGCTGAGTCCCACGGATCGTGCAATTGACCAAGCGCAGATTCGTCGAATGCCACCCGAGGTATTCCCCGTCGAGGACGGAATCGTAGACGGTCACGTTTTCCGAGTTCCAGAAGGCATCTTTCGAGTCGAGACGCGCATTGCGGATGACCACGTTCTTGGTGCCCTGGAATGAGTAATTGCCTTGCAGCTTGAAACCGTCGATCCGGATGTCCGTGGCGTTCATGAACAGATAATCACCGTTGTCGATCTCCACATTGCGAAACTCGACATCGCGGCAATTCCAGCAGCACTCGGCCGCATCGAGCAAACGGGTTTTCTCCAGATAAAGGTGGCGGACTTCCCGGAACATCTTCGGTGCTTCCACGACGCAGTTCGCCATGCGGATATTCTGCGTGTACCAGATGGCCGCCCGACTGCTCGCGGTGAAAAGGCCGTGCTCGATCACGACATTCTCGTCGTGCCAGAACGGGTACTTGCCCATGAACTCGCAGCCGATCGCTTCCACATCGTGACAGTGCTTGAGCGCGGACTCGCCGGGGAGGAACTGCACACCCTCCAGGCGGACATTGTTCGTCGCAAACAGGGGGCGTTCCCCCGCAAAAGATCGCTTGCTGATGATTTCCATCTGAATTTTTCCATACCGAGGCACGACTTCGCGGGTAAAGCCGGGGGCAGACAGCGAGGCGGCATCCGCGAAGCGCGAACGCTCACGGCCCTGCCGCCATCAGGGGAGCCCATTTTCCTCAGCCTGCCGCCCAGGGAGTAGCCGCTATACTGTGCATACTGATATGAGTTTGATTCATCAATGCCCCGGACAGACTTCAACAATCTCCAGACTTTCATCGTCGTCGCCCGCGAGCGCAGCTTCACCCGCGCGGCGGCCCAGCTCGGCGTCTCGCAGTCGGCGCTCAGCCACTGCATCCGGGGTCTCGAGGAAAAACTGGGCATCCGGCTGCTGACGCGCACGACGCGCGGAGTCTCGCCGACCGAAGCCGGTGAGCGCCTGCTCGCCAGCATCAGCCCCTATTACGAGGGGATAGAGACCGAACTGACGGCGCTGAGCGAACTCAGAGGAAAGCCGGCGGGGACGATACGGATCAGCTCGCACGACCATGCGGCCAGCACGATCCTGTGGCCCAAATTGGCAAAGCTGCTGCCGGAATACCCCGAGCTCAAGCTCGAGATCAACATCAACTACGGCTTCATCGACATCGTCGCCGAGCGCTATGACGCCGGCGTGCGCCAGGGCGACCAGATCGCCCGGGACATGATCGCGGTGCGCATCGCGCCCGATATGCGCATGGCCGTCGTCGGCTCCCCCGCTTACTTCTCGAACCACTCAAAACCGCGGACGCCTCACGAGCTGACCGAGCACAACTGCGCAAACCTGAGGCTGCCAACCTATGGCGGCCTCTATGCGTGGGAATTCGCGAAGGACGGCAAGGAGCTGCAGGTGCAGGTTCAAGGCCAGATGATCTTCAACACGACGCCGCAGATGCTGACCGCCGCCGAAGAAGGATTCGCTCTGGCCTATGTTCCCGAGGATCTGGTCGAACGACAGATCGCCGAAGGACGCCTGATCCGGGTGCTCGAAGACTGGAGCCCGGCCTTCCCGGGCTACCACCTCTACTACCCGAGCCGCCGTCAGCAGTCTCCGGCATTCGCGCTGGTCGTCGAGGCGCTGCGCTATCCGGCGCCGCAGCCGCGCAGCACCACAGCCTAATCCGGGCGCGCCGCGCAAAGCTGGCGATCGCTCGAACCGGACGGAGCGGACCGCCGGAGCCACCAGGTCTGCAGCATCGCCGTCACCAGGCAGCCGATACCGGCCGCTGCAACGATCCAACCCATCGTCCTGGGCGTGCCGTCCGCAAACCAGCCGAGCATCGCCGCGCTCAACACGCCGCTGCCGTAGTGCATCGCGCCGACCAGCGAGGATGCCGCGCCGGCCTGCTTAGGGAAAGACGCCAGAGCGCTCGCCACCGAATTGGCAACGATGAAGCCGCTGACCGACATGAAGACGAAGATCGGCAGAGCCAAACCGAGTATTCCGCCCCACCCCGACCAAGCGTCCCAGGCTAGCGCGACTCCGGACAAGGCGGCGACCCAGGTACCGAAGCGGAAGATCCGCTCGCTGCCCAGCTTCATGACCACCCGGGTATTCAGAAAATTGACAGCCATCAGCCCGACGATATTGCCGCCGACGAGCAAGCCGTAGTGCTGTGGAGGCACGTGGTAATAGTCGATATAGGCGAAAGGCGTTCCGGCGATGAAGGCGTAGCAGCCCCCGTAGTAGAAACCTCCTGACACGGCATAGCCGAGCAAGCGGGGATCGCGAGCCAGCGCCAGATAGCTGAGCAGCGTGTTCCCAAGCGGCTCGGTGGCGCGATGCTGCGGCGCCAGGGTTTCGGGCAGGGACCACAGCATCAGCAGCGCGAGCAGGCCCGCCGCGGCCAGAATCCAGAAAATCCCCCGCCAGGACCAGACCACGAGGACCTGACCTCCGAGCAAAGGCCCCAGCAACGGAGCGACCGCCATCATCATCAGCAGAACCGACAGCATCTGCGCCGAGCGCTCACGCGCGTAGAGATCGCGCACCATCGCCCTTGCCAGCACCGGCCCGGCGCAGGCTCCGACGGCCTGCACCACGCGCCAGCCCATCATAGTCACGATCGAATCGGACAGCGCGCAGCCGAGCGAGCCCAAGAAGAACAGGACCAGACCGACCGCGATCGGCATGCGCCGCCCATAGCGGTCCCCGAGGGGGCCCCAGAACAGCTGCCCCAGGCTGAAACCAGCCAGAAAGCAGGAGATGGTCAGCTCGACGCGGGCGATGTCGGTATGCAGATCGGCCACGAGCGTCGGCAGAGCGGGCAGATACATGTCCGTCGCGATCGACGAGAAGGACATCAGCGCGCTGAGGACGAGCAGGATGCGCAGATCGTGGTTCGGAGCTTCACCGGACATGGTCGCCCCTCCCCTCTTCCGCGCAGGAACCGACGATTGCGTCATACGCCTCCCACTCATCAGCGTCCCACCCGCTTCTGCAGATGCGCAGGATAGCGATCGCCCTGCACCTCGACGCGCGAGAGCGCAAGCTCGATTTCAAGAAGGTCTTCAGACGTCAGTTCGAGCGCCGCCCCACCGAGGTTCTCTTCGAGGCGATGCAGCTTGGTCGTACCGGGGATCGGGACGATCCACGGCTTCTTCGCCAGCAGCCAGGCCAACGCGATCTGCGCCGGGGTCGCTTTTTTGCGCAGTGCGATCTGGCCGATCAGCTCGACCAGGGCTTGGTTCGCATGGCGCGCCTCGGGCGTGAAGCGGGGGACGACGTTGCGAAAATCCGTGCTGTCAAAGCTCGTGTTCTCGTTGATCGCTCCGGTCAGGAAGCCCTTGCCCAGCGGGCTGAAGGGGACAAAGCCGATGCCCAGTTCCTCGAGCAGCGGCAGGATCTGCGCCTCGGGCTCGCGCCACCACAGCGAGTACTCGCTCTGCAGCGCGGTGACCGGCTGGACGGCATGGGCGCGGCGTATCGTCTCGGCTCCGGCTTCGGACAGGCCGAAGTGCCTGACCTTGCCCTGCTCGATCAGATCCTTGACCGCACCGGCGACCTCCTCGATCGGCACGTCCGGATCGACGCGGTGCTGATAGAAGAGGTCGATCACGTCGGTCCTGAGGCGCTTCAGCGATGCGTCGGCGACCTCCCTGATGTGCTCGGGCCGGCTGTTCAGGATCTGCTGCTTGCCGTCGTCGCCGAAGACGAAGCCGAACTTGGTCGCGATGACCACCTGATCCCGGAAGGGCTCGAGCGCCTCGCCGAGCAGAGTCTCGTTCGAGAAAGGTCCGTAGACCTCCGCGGTATCGAAAAAAGTGACACCGCGCTCGAAGGCAGCGCGGATCAGCGCGATCGCCTGCACCTTGTCCGTGGCCGGGCCGTAGCCGTGGCTCAGCCCCATGCAGCCCAGGCCCAGAGCGGACACTTCCAGATCGCTGTTGCCGAGTTTTCGCTTTTGCATTGTTTTCTCCGTGATGAGGCGAGAGGAGCCGCGAACACTGTGGCGGCTGGTGGTTTGAATTTATCAGCCGCGCGCTGCGGTGATTAGCCGGCTCAGAGTGCATGGGCTTATGAATAAAAACGCATAAACACTGGCCACTGAGCCACCACGCGGCCCCCCCTCCTGACTGCGACACGACCTCGGACGGTGTCGTGTCGCGGCAAGGAGAGCTCAGTCCAGACTCGCCGCCGTCCAGCCACCGCCCAACGCGCGGACCAGTTGAACCGAGGCGCGGCGCTGGCGCGTCGCGAGATCGAGCAGGCTGCGCCGCGCCTGCAGATTGGCGGTCTGCGCGGTCACGACGTCGAGATAGCTGACCGCCCCCTGCTGATAGCGCTCGGTGGCCATGTCCTGGGCGCGCTGGGCAGCCTGCGCGGCGCGCCCATCTGCGGCGGCCGCCTCGCCGTAGCGGGCGAGCAGCGCAAGCTGGTCCTCGACCTGCTGGAAGGCCGCCAGCACGACAGCGCGGTAGCGCTGCCCCGCTTCGTCGAGCTGCGCTTGTGCGCGCGCGATGTTCGCGTCGCGGCGACCGCCGTCCAGCACATCGATCAGCAGGCTCGGCCCTATCGCCCAGAACAGGTTCGGCGCTTCAATGAAGTGGGCCAGATCGCTGCTCTGGAATCCGGCCGCCCCACTGAGCGTCAGCGACGGAAAGAAGGCCGTGCGCGCGACACCGACCGTGGCGTTGGCCGCCGCGACGCGCCGCTGAGCCGCCGCGATGTCGGGCCGACGCTGCAACAGCGCGGCAGGCAAGCCCGGCGGAACCGTCGGCACCGTCGCGGGCACGAGGCGGGGCTCGATCGAGAAGCTCGACGCGCTGGCGCCGACCAGCGCCGCAATCGCATGTTCGAGCAGAGCGCGCTGGGCCTGGGACTGTCCGACCTGCGAGCGCGTCGTCTCCAGCTGGGCCTGGGCACGCGCGAGGTCTAGCCCCGAGGCGATGCCGTTCTGATGGCGCCGCGCAATCATCTCTTCTGCACGCGCATAGGCCGCTTCCGTTTCGCGCAGCAGCTGCACCTCCTGGTCGAGACCGCGCAGCGCGACCAGCGAATCGGCAAGCTGAGCCTGCAACGACAGACGGGCCGCGGCGAGATCGGCCGCGGCGGCCTGCTCCTGGGCGACGCCCGCGCTGACTCGCTGGCGCACGCGCCCCCACAGGTCGATCTCGTAATCGAGTTCGAGGCCCAGCGTGGCGCTGTTGTACTCGTCCGGCGAGTTCGGCCCGAGCACGCGCAGCGGCCGGCGCTCGGACTGGCGGTCACGCTGCCCGTTCAGCGAAGCGCCCAGCGTCGGCGACTGCGCCGCGCGCAGCGCACCGGTCTCGGCCCTGGCCTGCTGGTAACGCGCGAAGGCCGTCGCGAGATCGGGGCTGTTGTCGAGCAGACGCTGCTCGAGCGCATCGAGTTCGGCGTCCTGATACAGCTTCCACCACGCCTGGCGCGGCAGAGTGTCGGCGGGTGCGGCGCTCGTCCATGGACCCTGGCTTTCCTTGAAAGCCATGGCCAGGGGCACAGCGGGGGGCGGCGCTAGCGGCGCCTGGCTGCAGCCGGCCGCCCACAGGGCCGCGACCACGACAAGCCGCCGCCTCACTTCGTCACCTTGCGGTCGGCCACGGCGCGCACACGATCGCCGCTCGCGATTCCATCCGGCGGGTTGTCGATGACGCGCTCGCCGCGCGCAATCCCTCCGCTCAGTTCAAGAGAGCTGCCGAGATCGCGAACCACCGTGACCGGCTTGAGCTGGACGCGCCCATCGGCGACGGTCGCGACCTGCACCCCGGCCTTGCCGAAGATCACCGCGCTCGGCGGCAGGCTCAGATTGCCTTTGGACATCGCCGAGCCAAAACGGACGGTCGCGAAACCGCCGGGTAGCAACTCGCCCGAGTCGTTCTTGACGGCGAGCTGAACCAGCATCGCACCCGATCCGGAATCGATCGCCCGGGACAGCGACTGAACCGTCGCCGGGTAGCTGCGCCCCGGGCGCTCCGGCACGGTAAGCTGAGCCGTGCTGCCCGGAAGGATCTGCGCCACCTGGCGCTGCGGAACGCTGACATAGACGCGTAGACGACGAACGTCCGAGACGACGAAGAGTTCGCTGCCGGCGCCGCCGCCGACATTGATCAGCGCTCCAACATCGGTGTTGCGCGCGGTGACCACTCCGTCAAAAGGAGCGACGAGCCGGGTGTAGCGCTGCAGCGCCCGCAGACGCTCGACATTGGCCTGGAGCGCGTTCGCCGTCGACAGCTTGGCCACCGAGTCACCCGTCTTCTCGTCGACCTCCTGCCGCGAGACCGAGTCGCTCGCCAGAAGCGACTGCCAGCGCTTCGCGGTGCTGGAAGCGAGGGACGCGTTGCTGTGCGCACTGGCCAGTTCGGCGCGCGCCTGCTGCAGTTGCTGGTCGAGATCCGGTGTCTCGATCTGGGCGAGCAACTGCCCCGCCTTGACCGAAGAGCCGATGTCTACGCTCCAGCTCTTCAGGTAGCCGCTGACCCGCGCATAGATCGGCGCGCGCGCCCAGGCTTCGATCCGGGCGGGCAGCTCGAGCTCTTCGCCCGCCCCCTCGGACGGCGAAATCAGCGCCACGGACGGCAGGTTTTGTGCGGCGGTGCTTTCGCGCAGTTGTTCGGCCTGCGATCGGCGGCTCATCAAGCCGGTCGCCAGCAGCGCGGCGGCCAGGCCGGCCACGCCCAGCGCGGCCAGGTGCTTGCGCGAAGAAGAGGTCTTATCAGGCATGGGAAAAAACTCCAGAAGAAAGTTGTGCTCGCCCGGACGCGCGGCGCCCGTGCACCAGGCTGAAGACCACCGGCACGAAAACCAGGGTGGCCAAAGTCGAGAAGATCAAACCGCCGATCACAGCGCGGCCCAGCGGCGCGTTCTGCTCGCCCCCCTCGCCCAGGCCCAGAGCCATCGGCAGCATGCCGATGACCATCGCCAACGCCGTCATCAGCACCGGGCGGAAGCGCACGAACCCGGCTTCGAGCGCGGCGGCCGACGCGTCGCCAAGTTCGGCCAGCCGTTCGCGGGCAAAGCTGATCACCAGCACGCTGTTGGCTGTCGCGACCCCCATACACATGATTGCGCCGGTCAGCGCGGGCACCGACAAGGTGGTGTTCGTCGCGAACAGCATCCAGAGGATGCCGGCCAGCGCCGCAGGCAGCGCCGAGACGATCACAGCCGGATCCACCCAGGACTGGAAGTTCACGACGATCAGCAGGTAGATCAGCACGATCGCGCCGAGCAGGCCGAGCTGCAGGCCCGAGAAGGCCCTGTCCATCGTGCGCACCTGACCGAGCAGTTGCACCGTCGTTCCC
The DNA here is from genome assembly GCF_048213115.1 of Niveibacterium terrae. Classification (GTDB taxonomy): domain Bacteria; phylum Pseudomonadota; class Gammaproteobacteria; order Burkholderiales; family Rhodocyclaceae; genus Niveibacterium; species Niveibacterium terrae. Next base: position 2,900,423 of record NZ_CP172404.1, read on the forward strand.
TTGGGCACGGCGGAGGCCGTATCGGCGAGAGCGCGCCGGATGTCGGCGGCGACAGCGCCCAGATCGCGGTCTTGCGTGCTCGCGTGGATCTGCACCATAGGCTGCACGTCGTAGTGGCTGACCAGAGCGCTCCCGGTGCCGCGCTCGAAGCGCGCCACACCGCCCAGCGTCGTGACATTGGCGTTCACTCCGTTGCCCACCGGCAGGTTCGCCAGAGAAGAGAGCGAATCGAGCTGGTAAGACGGCGTCTGCATCACGATCGGGTAGTTCACGCCATTGGCCGGGTTCAGCCAGAAGGTCGGAGCGACCTGGCTGCTACCGGCCAGGTTCACGACCAGGCTGTTCGTCACGTCGCGCGCTGAGAGCCCGAGCAGCTGGGCCTGGGTGCGATCGAGTTCGGCGTTGAAGAAGGGCGATTTGTTCGACTGCTGGATGCGCGCATCGGCAACCCCGGGAATGGCGCGAACGCGCTTGAGCAACTGCTGTGCGTACGCGTAGTTCGCTTCGATCTTGCTACCGCGAATCTGTATGTCGACCGGAGCGGGCGCGCCGAAGTTGAGGATCTGGCTGACGATGTCGGCGGGCGGAAACGAGAAAGTCGTGTCCGGAAATTCCCTGGGCAGGATCTCCCGCATCCGGCGCACGTATTCGGCGCTCGGCCGGTGCCCTTGCTTCAACGCGATCTGGATGTCGCCATCCTGAGAGCCCATGACCCCCGTGTTGTTGTAGGTCAGGTTGATATTGCTGGGAGGCAGGCCAAGGTTATCGACCAGGGTGCTGATCTCATCGCCGGGGATGATGCGCCGGATCGCCTCTTCGATCCGCGCGAAGCGGACCGCGGTCTCCTCGACGCGGGTGCCGACCGGCACCCGCGCATGCATCAGCACCTGCCCCGAGTCGACAGCGGGGAAGAAGTTGCTGCCGATGAAGGGCAGCAACCCGAAGGACAGGACGACGACGCAGACGAAGCCGATCAGGAAAGTCTTGCGATGGGAGATCGCGAGCTGCAACAGACCCCGATAGCCCTCGCGGATCCTCTCGAAGCGCACTTCGAAGTTGCGCTGAAAGCGCACCAGCGGATTGCGCGACGCGGGCAGAGCCCCATCCTTGCCATGCAGATCGGTATGGGCCGCATGCCGGCGCAGCAGGAACTTGGCCATCGTCGGGACCAGCGTGCGCGAGAGGATGAAGGAGCACAGCATCGCGAACATCACCGCTTCGGCCATCGGCACGAAGAGAAAGCGCGACACCCCATCCAGGAAGAACATCGGGACAAACACGATGCAGATGCAGAGCAGCGATACGAGCGCCGGCGCGACGATCTGCTGCGCACCATCGAGGATCGCGGTCTCGACATCCTTGCCCTGCTCGAGGTGCCAGTTGATGTTCTCGATGGTCACGGTCGCATCGTCGACCAGAATCCCCACCGCCAGCGCGAGCCCGCCCAGCGTCATCAGGTTCAGGGTCTCCCCGAAAGCGGCGAGCGCGATGATCGAACCCAGGATGGAGAGCGGGATCGAAACCGCGATGATCAGCGTCGAGCGCCAGCTACCCAGGAACAGCAGGATCAGCACGCTGGTCAGCGTCGCGGCGATGGCTCCCTCGGTCGCGACACCGCGAACCGCGGCGCGCACGAACAAGGACTGATCGTTGATCGGCAGCACTTTGAGCTCGTCCGGCAGCGCGCCCTTCATCTCGGCGAGCTTCTCGCGGACGCCATCGACGATCGCCAGCGTAGAGGCCGAACCGTTCTTCAGCACCGACATCAACACCGAGCGACCTCCATCGACGTGCACGATGTTGGTCTGCGGAGCATTGCCGTCGTGGACTTGCGCGACATCGCCGAGCGTGATCGTGCTGCCCTTGACCACCTTGACCGGGATGCGCGCGAGCTCCGCTATCGCGGACGGCGCGCTGTTGAGCTGCACCGTATATTCGAGGCCGCCTATCTTCTGCGTTCCGACCGGAACCAGCACGTTCTGGGCTGCCAGCGCGGCCGAGATATCCTGAGCGGACAGGCCCCTCGCCTGCAGCGCAGCGGGATCGACATCGACCTGCACCTGACGCTGCTTGCCGCCATAAGGCGTCGGAATCGCCGCCCCGGGGATCGTCGTCAGCGGGATGCGCACCGTGTTCATGCCCAGGTCGAACAGGGTCTTCTCGGTGAGCCCCTTTCCGGAGAGCGCGAGCTGCAGAATCGGCACCGTCGCCGCGTTGTAGTTGAGGACCAAGGGCTGGGAGATGCCGGGAGGCATCAGGCGCAAGGCCACCTGCGAGGCCGCAACGACCTGGGCATTGGCGACCGCGATATTCACGCCGGGCTGGAAGAAGATCTTGACGACGCTGACCCCCGGATAGGTGTTGGCCTCGATGTGCTCGATATCGTTGACGGCCGTCGTCAATATGCGTTGGAAAGGCGTGGAGATGCGCCCCGACATCTGGTCCGGAGGCTGCCCCGTGTATTGCCAGGCCACCGCGATCACCGGAATCCGGATCTCGGGGAAGATATCCGTGGGCATGCGCAGCGCCGCCAATGGACCGAGGATCAGCAGCAGCAGCGCCATCACGGCAAAGGTATAGGGGCGTCGCAGCGCGACGCGGACGATGCCGATCAACACTGTGAAGCTCCGCTATTTGGGATCATGAGAGGCCTCTCTTTCAGAGAACGGACAAAGGGGGACAGACAGGGAGAGGCCTATGCGGGCATCTCCGCCATCGCGTTGTTTTCCTTGCAACGGGTGCGAGTCAGGGCTCTTCGGCGAAGAGGATGATTTCGTTCGCGGATTGCCAAACGCAGTCGATGAGCCGACGGCCGAAGCCTTCCTTCGTCATCGATGGAGAGAATTTACCCAGCGTGAAGGCTATTGATTAGTCGGCACAATCCGCATGAGCCTATGAGTTGGACTCATGAATCGCGCGGGGTTCAGCCCCCCGGCGCGCCCCTCACCGCTGAACGCGAGAAGCCTGGGCGGCGGCCGCGCTCAGCGTGATCCTCGCAAAGGCAGCGCTCTGCACGGCGACATCCGCGCGACGGCGCAGCAGATCGGAAGCTAGACCGGCGAGGATGGCCGGACGGGCCTGCCTGGCGGCCGCTTCCCGGGCTTCCGGCCGTCCCCGGTTTGATCCCGCTCAAGTCGGGAGCAGTCCGGGGCCCGGGGGAAACGTCGCAAAGGCCGTCCAGTTCTCGCCCTCGAAGGATTTGGCCAATTTATCGCCTCATATGGCTTTATTTATAAGGCCGTGATCCAGAGCGGTTTCTAACATGCGCTCACTCAAGCAAAGGATCTGGAGCGCAAGTCATGACAATCACCCACGTAGCCGCCGTCGATCTGGGCGCGTCCAGCGGCCGCGTGCTCCTCGCCCGCCACGATAGCGAGCGCGCCACGCTGGAAATCGAGGAAGTCCACCGCTTCCCGAACGGCTTTCTGCGCCGGGATGGACACGACTGCTGGGACACCGAGGATCTCGTCGCGCAGATCGAGCAGGGTCTCGACGCGATCATCGCGCGTGGCATCACCCCCGCTTCGCTCGGCGTCGATACCTGGGGCGTGGATTACGTGCTTCTCGACCAGGAGGGGCGCCTGCTTGGACAGGCGGTGTCCTACCGCGACCACCGCACCGATGGGGTCATGGATCAGGTGCTCGCGGCTGTCGGCCGCGAGGAGCTTTATGCCCGCACCGGTATCCAGTTCATGCAGTTCAACACGATTTTCCAGCTCGCCGCGCTGAAGAAGGAGAACCCGGACTGGCTGCCGCGCGTCAAGACGCTGCTGCTGATGCCCGACTACCTGCACTACCGACTCGGTGGCGGGCTCAGCTGCGAGTACACGAACGCCAGCACGACCCAGCTCCTCAGCCTGAAGGCGCGCGACTGGGACCGTCCGCTGCTGCGCAAGCTCGGTGTGCCGGAGCAGTGGTTCCTGCCGCTGAGCCAGCCGGGCCGGACGGTCGGCGAGTGGACCGCGAAGAGCGGCGAGCGCGTCAAAGTCGTCTTGCCGGCGACGCACGACACGGCTTCGGCCGTCGTCGCGGTGCCGCTCGAGGACGAGCACTCCGTCTTCATCAGCTCGGGCACTTGGTCGCTGATGGGGCTTGAGAGCGGGCAAGCCTGCAATGATCCGCTGGCGCTCGCGGCCAACGTAACCAATGAAGGTGGCGTCGATGGCAGCTATCGCGTGCTCAAGAACATCATGGGTCTGTGGCTCGTGCAACGCCTGCGCGACGCCTTCCCTGCCCTTTCGTTCGCGGAGCTTGCCGCTCAGGCCGAAGCTGCGCCGCCGCTGCGCTTTCTGATCAACCCGAACGACGACCGCTTCCTGAATCCGCCGTCGATGTACGAGCAGATCCGCGCCTTCTGCCTCGAGACCGGGCAGGGAGCCCCAGAGGGCCCCGGCGAGGCCGCCCGCTGCATCTTCGAGAGCCTCGCCTTCCTCTACCGTCAGACGCTGCTTGAGCTCGGAGCGATCACTACCCGCCGCTTCAAGCGCATCCATATCGTCGGCGGTGGCAGCCAGAACCGCTTCCTGAATCAGCTCTGCGCCGACTTCTGCGCTCTGCCGGTGATCGCTGGCCCCGTGGAGGCCTCAGCGCTCGGAAACATCACCGCCCAGCTGCGCGCGCATGGTGCGCTCGCCGACCTTGCCGCGATCCGCAGCCTGATCCGGCATGGCTTCGCCAGCGAGACCGTGCTGCCGCACCCGGATGTCTCGGACAGCGTCGAGCGCCACTGGAACAGGTTCCAGGACCTGTGCCGTGCCGTCCCCGTCGCGCAATGAACCCACCCTCAAAGGACCTGAACATGAACACAAGCACTGCCTACAACGAAGCCCGGACCCGTTTTGCCGAGATCGGCATAGACACCGAGGCCGCCCTCACCGCGCTCGATGCGATCCCCGTGTCAATGCACTGCTGGCAGGGTGACGACGTGGTCGGTTTCGAATTCCCCGATGTGGCGCTCTCCGGCGGCATCCAGACCACCGGCAACTATCCGGGCAAGGCGCACACCGCCGAGGAACTGCGCAGCGATGCTGAAGCCGCGATGGCGCTGATCCCGGGCCGCAAGCGTTTCAACCTGCACGCGCTCTACATCGACAGCGACGAGAAGGTGAGCCGCGACAAGATAGAGCCGAAACACTTCGAACGCTGGGTTGCGTGGGCGAAGTCGCGCGGGCTCGGCCTGGACTTCAACCCAAGCTGCTTCTCGCATCCGAAGTTCGTCGACGGCATGACGCTGGCCCATCCCGATCCGGCGATCCGCCGTTTCTGGATAGATCACTGCATCGCCTCGCGCCGGATCTCGGATTACTTCGGTCAGGAACTCGGCACCAAGTCGGTGATGAACATCTGGATCCCGGACGGCATGAAAGATCAGCCGGCCGACCGCCTGGCTCCGCGCCAGCGCCTGCTCGACGCTCTCGACGAGATCATGTCCGCGAACGTGCCGGCCGCACACCACCTCGTCGCGGTCGAAGGCAAGCTGTTCGGCATAGGCGCCGAGAGCTATACGGTCGGCTCGAACGAGTTCTACATGGCCTATGCAGTGTCGCGCAAGACCGCCCTCTGCCTCGACGCCGGCCACTTCCACCCGACCGAAGTCGTGTCCGACAAGATCAGCGCCGTCGAGCCTTTCGTCCAGGACCTGCTGCTCCACGTGACCCGTTCGGTGCGCTGGGATTCCGACCACGTGGTAACGCTGGACGACGAGACGCAGGCGATCGCCAGCGAGATCGTCCGCAACGGGCTGCTCGGACGCGTGCACATCGGGCTCGACTTCTTCGATGCGTCGATCAACCGGATCGCGGCCTGGGTGATCGGCATGCGCAACATGAAAAAGGCGTTGTTGCGCGCGCTGCTCGAGCCGACCGAAACGCTGCGGCGCGCCGAGGCGGAACTGGATTTCACGACGCGCTTCGCGCTGTTCGAGGAGCTGAAGAGCATGCCGTGGAGCGCCGTGTGGGATCAGTACTGCGAGCGCCAGGGCGTCGGTATCGGCGCCGAATGGCTGGCGACCGTCAAGAAGTACGAGGCCGAGGTCCTGGTCAAGCGTCGTTGAACGGAAGCGCCGCTGACCCTCGACGGCCGGCGGCGCCCAATATGGACAACAAATAAGATAAGGAGACAACAGCATGTCGGCAATCGTTTCGGGTATAGGCTGGCACCTCGTCGGGGCAGCATCCGCGGCGTCGTTCTACGCCCCCATCAGCAAGGTCAGGAAATGGTCGTGGGAGACGACCTGGGCTTTCGCGGGTCTGTTCTCGTGGATCCTGCTCCCGTGGATCGTCACCTCTTTCCTGATCGACGACTTCCGTTCGTTCTACAGCGTCGTCGACAGCAAGGCGTTCTGGGGCATGTTCCTGTTCGGCGCGATGTGGGGCGTCGGTAACATCAACTATGGTCTGACGATGCGTTATCTGGGCATGTCGCTTGGTATCGGCATCGCGATCGGCGTGACGCTCGTCGTCGGCACGCTGATGCCGCCCATCCTTCGCGGCGAGTTCGGCACGATGCTCGCGACGCCGAGCGGACAGATCACGCTGGTCGGCGTGCTGGTGGCGCTGGTGGGCATCGCGATCGTCACCTATGCAGGACACCAGAAGGAAAAGAGGCTGGGCACTCAGACCCAGGACTTCAATCTCAAGAAGGGTTTGTGCCTCGCTGTGATGTGCGGCATCTTCTCGGCCGGCTTCGCCTTCGGTCTCGAGGCGGGACGTCCGATCAAGGCGGCCTCGCTCGCGCTGGGCATCGATCCGCTCTACGCGATGCTGCCAAGCTACGGGATCATCATGGGCGGCGGAGCGCTGGTCAATTTCGCCTACTGTCTGATCCGGCTCGCGACGAAGCCAGAGCTGTCGATCCGCGCCGATCTGTCGCAACCGGCCCGCGGGCTGGCGATCAACGCCTTGCTCGCCGCGACCGGCGGGATCATGTGGTACCTGCAGTTCTTCTTCTATGCCTGGGGTGAAGCGAGCATCCCGCACGAACTCTCGTTCGCGAACTGGATGCTGCACATGAGCGGTTACGTGTTCTGCGGCGGCCTCGTCGGCCTGCTGCTTGCCGAATGGAAGGGCGTCGGTTCGCGCCCGGTCATGATCCTGTGCGGCGGCATGCTGGTCATCATCGCGGCGGCGAACCTGGTCGGCATGGGCATGGCGGCCAACTGAGGAGAGTAGCGATGATACGCAAGGCATTCCTGATGTCGGTGAAGCCCGACGCACACGACGAATACCAGCGCCGCCACGCCGCGATCTGGCCTGAGCTGGTCACGACGCTCAAGGCGCACGGCGCCGGCAACTACGGGATCTTCCTCGATCCCCGGACCAGTCAGCTCTTCGCCTACGTCGAAATCGAGAATCAAGCGCGCTGGGACGCGATCGCGGGTACCGAGAGCTGCAGGAAATGGTGGGCGTACATGAAGGACATCATGCCCACCAATCCGGACGACAGCCCCGTCAGCCGCGACCTCATCGAGGTTTTCCATCTGCCCTGATGCCTCTGTGCTCTTCGGCCAGGCGCCCACGCGCCTGGCCGGGAAATCAAGGCGAAGGACGGACAGCCTGGCTAGATTGCCCCCTTGAATCCAAGAAAACGAACACCGGACTGAACATGAACACGATAGAACTGAACCCGGCCGTCAGAGCCGAAATCGAGAAGGTCGTCGAGATCTCGGCCTACCTGTGGCAGCGCGAGTGGGCCGAACGCAATGGCGGCAACATCTCGGTCGATCTGACCGAGATCTTCGGCGAACCACCTAGCGACCTGTCGCAGTTTCCGCACTGCCTTCTGAGTGTGGCGGCAGGCAGCGGCTCATTCCCAACGGATGCCGCCGGTCACATCTTCTTCGTCAAGGGCACAGGCGAGCGGATCCGCGAGCTGCGCGCCCCGGATCTGGCCGGTTGCGTGCTGCGCATCGACGACAAGGCCGAGGGTTATCACATTCTGTGGGGGGGGCGCGGCCAACCAGACTTCCGACCGACCAGTGAGTTCATCTCCCACGTCGAGATCGTGATGGACAAGTTCCGCTCGGGCTCAGGGGATCGCTGCGTTATCCATACCCACCCGCTTGAGCTGATCGCGCTCTCGCACCACCCGAAATATGCGCACGACGAGCTGGCTTACACGGATGTGTGCTGGAAGATGCTGCCCGAAGTGCGTGCCTTCGTACCACGCGGCATCGGTATCGTGCCCTACTGCATGCCGGGTTCCAAAGCGATGGCCGAGGGGACGACGGCGAAGCTTCGCCGTCACGACGTCGCCGTGTGGGAGAAGCACGGCGCGGTGGCAACCGGTCGCGATGCGCTCACCGCCTACGACTTCATCGACGTGGCGAACAAGGGGGCCAAGCTGTTCCTGAAGTGCCTCGCGGCAGGTTTTGAACCGGAGGGTGTGAGCGCCCAGGCGATGCAGGAACTCAAGGAGACCTTCGGGCTGTGATCGCCGGAAACCTGCCCGCGGCGCCGCAAGCAGCGAAGGGGCAGGAAGGACCTCGACGGTTGAGCCAGGTCAAATGGGCTGGCAGGCTCAGGCCAGACGCTCGCGATCTGATCACGAGAGCTTCTTGTCGGGGCCAAGGCGGCGCAATCCGAGCAGAGGCTCTCGCCAAGCGCCGGGCGCCGCTGCGTAGCGGAGTAGGGAGAAGATGATGGAAACGCTGACTCGCGACGAGTACTTCCGCAATCCGGAGACAGTGGTGTCGGTGCTGCAGCGTTCGCCGCAGTGGTCCTACCCCGAGCATGTGCACGAGTTCGACGAGCTCGTGATTGCGCGCTCGGGCAGCGGCATGAACTACATCAATGGCAATCCGGCGCCTGTCTGCCGCGGCTCCATCTTCTATGTGCGCGCCAGTCAGAGCCACCTGCTCGATCAGCTCGACGATTTGCATCTGACCAACGTGCTGATCCTGCCGTCCCGCTTCAAGCATGTGAGCCATGAATCTCTGGTGAAGATGCTCGCCCAGAAGGCCGGCGAGGAAGATGGCCCCTATGTCGTCGGCGCCGGCACGCTCAAGCGCATCGAAGGTCTGCTCAACCGGATCACCGAGGAGTCCGAAAATCCGTCCGAGTACTCGGACCAGATGATAGAGCTGCTGCTCGGCCAGTTGATGATAGAACTGTGGCGCGGCCAAGCTCAGCAGCAATCGTCTCAGCAGGAGAAGGATGAGCGACTGACAGGCATGCTGCGCCACCTGAACAGCCACTTCGACGAGGAGGTCGACTGGGATCAGCTCGCCGCCCACTTCGACATCCCACTGCGCACGCTGAGCCGCAAGATCGCCGAAGTCACCGGCCTGTCGCCGAACAGCTACCTGAACCGCATCCGCATCTGCCATGCGATGCGCTTGCTCAAGAACACCGAAAAACCGGTGACCGAGATCGCTTTCGCCTGCGGTTTCAACGACAGCAACTATTTCACCAGCCGCTTCCACCGCGAAGTCGGCATGAACCCGCTGCAGTACCGGCGGAGCGTCGAAACCGCGACGCCTCCCGGCGCGTCCTAGCGCAGATTTTCTCCCGCTCCGTCAGCCTGAACCAGGTGCCGCGCGCCGGCATTGAGGGCGAGCCTTGCCCGCAGACGGAGCGAATCTTTCCGGTCGCATCGCTGCCGGAACAAGCTTACTGTCCCTGAATGGAGTATCCGATGAGTTTTTCCCTGTGCCTGCCCAAGATCAGCCTCTCCGGCCCCGGCTGCGTGCTCGAGGTCACCCCTTTCCTGCAGCGCAGCGGTATTCGCCGCCCGCTGCTGGTGACGGATCCCCAGCTGCTCAAACATGGGCTCGTCGATGCCCTGCTCGCTTCGCTGCGCGAGGCGGGTCTGGCACCGACCGTCTTCGACGCCGTCCGACCGAATCCGACCGACCATGTCGCTGAAGCGGCGCTCGCGGCCTTCCGGGAGTCCGACGGCGATGCGATCATCGGTTTCGGCGGCGGCAGCTCGATCGACACCGCGAAGGCCGTGCGCGCGCTCGTCGCGAATCCCGACAAACGCGTCCATGAGCTGGCCGGAGTCGGCAACATCGGCAAGTGCGGACCGCTGCTCGTCGCGATCACGACGACGGCCGGCACGGCGGCCGAAGTGACCAGCAACGCGGTCATTACCGACACCGCCAGGCATGTGAAAATGGTGCTGATCGATGCGGCGATCATCCCCGACCTCGCGGTCAACGACCCCGAACTGATGCTCGGCCTGCCCGCCTCGATCACCGCCGCGACCGGCATAGACGCGCTCACGCACGCGGTCGAAGCCTATGTATCGAAAGCCGCCCATCCGCTGACCGACCACTCGGCGCTGGCGGCGATCCGCTTGATCGCACGCCATCTGCCGCAGGCCGTCGATGACGGCAAGGATCTCGAGGCCAGGACGATGATGTGCCACGGGCAGTTTCTCGCCGGAATGGCCTTCAACAGCGCAGGCTTGGGTTATGTCCATTCTCTGGCTCACCAGCCTGGCGCCACCCACGATCTGCCGCACGGCGTCTGCAACGCGATCCTGCTGCCGGTCGTCAGCGAGTTCAACCGCCCGCACCGCGAGGAGCGCTTCGCAGCGATCGCCCAGGCGATGGGCGGACAGACGGACGGGCTTTCGCTTGAGGAGGCCTCCAAACTTGCGATCCGCCTGATCCGCGAACTCTCGGTCAGGGTCGGGATCCCGAAAGGCTTTGCCGAGCTCGGCGTCAAGCGTGAGGACATCGCGGCCTGGATCCGCCCGGCGCAGGAAGATCCGTGTACCGGCTGCGCCCCGGTCGCGGCAAGCGATGTCGAAGTCGAAAACCTTTACCTAAAGGCACTCTGAAGCGGCTTGATCTGCCGCGGCTGGCGTTTTCAGGCCGGGGCCGGCTTGCCCTGCCTGGCGGGAGCTCTCACCGCCCCGCCCTCCGGTCGGCAAGCCCTTTCGTCTGGGCGCTGAGCTATTCCTGAGGGCGCGATCGCGCGGCGGGCGCCGCCCTGAGCACGATTTCGGTGATCTCGGACGGTTCGCCGAGACGAATCGGAAAGCCGCCCCAGAGGCCGGTTCCGCGGCTGACGTAGAGCTGCATCGCGCCGACCCGGTACAAGCCCGAGACGAAGCCCTGATTGAAGAGCTTGGCGAAGAGGCTCAGGCCGATGATCTGGCCTCCGTGCGTGTGGCCGGAGAGCTGCACATCGACGCCGGCTCGGGCATTGCTCCCCGCCCCGCCCGGTTGATGAGCCATCAGGATGACCGGCAGCCCTTGCGGCGATCCGGCGAGCGCCGCGGCGATATCCGGTTCCGGTTCGGAAAATCTTGACGCAACCCGGTCGGTAAGCCCGGCCAACACGAAGGCGCGGCCCTTGTCGCGGAGCAGCACATGCTCATTGAGCAGCATATGCAGTCCCAGCTTGCGGAAGGCGGGAATCCACTGCTCGTAGCGCGAGTAATACTCATGGTTTCCCGGGATCGCGAACACGCCCAACCTGGCCGTCAAGGCCCGCAAGGGCGCCACATCTGGAGCACGCTGCCCGGTTGTCCCGTCGATCAGGTCTCCGGTCACCAGCAGCAGATCCGGTTTCAAGCCATTGGCCTTGGCGACGACCGCGCCAACCCACGGCGCCCGCAAAAGACTACTGGCATGCAGATCGGAGATCTGAACCAGGCGCAAACCGTCCAGCTCGGCGGGCAGGCGAGCGAGCGGAATTTCCAGATGACGAACGTCCGGCACGCGAACCGCCTGCCAGACTCCGATTCCTGAGAGGGTAAATGCGAGGACGCAAAGTCCCAGGGCGCGACGGGGAAAGAAAAGGGGGACAGTCCGCGCAAAGCCCGCCCTGCGCAGCCGCCTGAACACGATGGCAACGACATCGGCGAGCAGCGTGAAAGCCGCCAGCAGGATGAAACCGCCGAACAACCAGCCCATGACCCACTGCACGGCCAGAGGCCATTCGGGAGACACCAGGGTTCCGAAGGCGATGCGAACGAAGAGGTGATATTGCGAAATGAACAGCAGGTTCAACGCGGCGCAGCACTTGCGAGCGAAGCTCCACGAGGCAGGCTTAACCAGCCGCAAAACCAGATAGACACAGATCAAACCCGTAATGATGTGAAGCATCGCGATCCTTGCGCTTACCGCTCAAGATGGGGTCAATGGGCCGGGCGCTCATCCCGCCCGAGCCCGGGATGAGCGGAAACCAGTATCGCTCATTCCGGGCGGAAAGCCTGCCTGCTAGCCGACCAGGCCCATCTTTTGGAGCCACTCAGCGACCTCCCGGTGAGCGGATTCCGCCTTGACGTTGGCCAGGTTTCCACCGCGCAGCGCAAGCCCTTCGAGGACCGTGGAATTCGGGCAGAGCGCCTTCAGATCCGCCTCGCTACGTCCGAGCCGGCTTCCCTCGTGCGTGCAGAACGGCATCAGCGTCTTGCCGGCCAGCTTGTACTTTTCGATGAATGAGAAAAGCGCCATCGGCATCGTTCCCCACCAGTTCGGATAGCCGAGGAAAACCACATCGTAGGCGTCGATGTTCTTGATATCGCCGACGAGCTGGGGCCGGAAACGGGCTTCGAGTTCCCGCTTGGCCTGATCGGTGGTCGCCCGGTATTCCTTGGGATAGCTGTGCGCCGTCCGGATTTCGAAGAAGTCGCCCCCCACCCTCTGCTGGATCTGATTGGCGACTTCACGCGTATTGCCGGTGCGCGAAAAGTAGACGATCAGAGTCTTGCCCGTCCTCTTCCTGACGGCTGAAGCCGAAGACTGACCAGAGAGCAGAGTCGCGGCAACTCCCGCGAGGGCCCCGGCTGCGGCCACTTTCAACACGCCCCGCCGGGAAACTCCCACCGCCCGGTCACTTTTCTGATCCTGTGCCATTCGTCTTCTCCTCGAGAGAGCAAAGAGGAGAATCTACCGAGCGCATTGGTCTTTGATTAGCCGCTATGATGCGCATGGTCTTATGAACTGGACTCATGAATGGCGCACGAAAACTTCAACGACCTGCTCGCCTTCGTCATCGTTGCGCGCGAGGGGAGCTTCACCCGCGCGGCCGCTCAGCTCGGAGTCTCCCAATCGGCGTTGAGCCATACGATAAGAGGGCTTGAAGCCAGGCTGGGCATCCGTTTGCTGACTCGGACGACGCGCAGCGTCTCACCCACGGAAGCGGGCGAGCGCCTGCTCTCGAACATCGGCCCGCGCTTCGAGGAAATCGAAACCGAGCTGGCCGCGCTGAGCGCGATGCGGGACAAACCCGCGGGCACGATCCGGATCACGGTTGCCGAGCACGCCGCCGACACGGTGCTCTGGCCCGCGCTCGAGAAATTCCTGCCCGACTATCCGGACATCAAGGTCGAGGTCAACCTCAACTACGGGATGACCGATATCGTCGCGGAGCGCTTCGACGCGGGGATCCGCCTCGGCGACCAGGTCGCCAAGGACATGATCGCGGTGCGCATCAGTCCTGACCTGCGCATGGCCGTTGTCGGCTCGCCGTCCTACTTCGCTCGCCGGCCGCCGCCGCTGACGCCGGCAGAGCTGACCCAGCACGACTGCATCAACATCCGGCTGCCGACCTACGGGGGGCTGCTCGTTTGGGATTTCGAGAAGGATGGCCAGAGCCTGAACGTGCGCACGGACGGCCAGCTGATCTTCAACAGCAGCACACCGCGGCTCCGAGCGGCCCTGGCCGGATTCGGCCTGGCTTTCCTGCCCGAGGATGTCGCGCTCGAACACGTCGCCGCCGGGCGCCTGGTCCGGGTGCTCGACGACTGGTGCCAGCCTTTTTCGGGCTACCACATCTACTATCCGAGCCGGCGCCAGTCCTCACCCGCGTTCGCGCTGCTCGTCGATGCCTTGCGCTACAAAGGCAAGGTTCGTTGATAGTCGCGCATCAGTTCTTTCTCAGGTCATAGGCGTTACGGCGCAACGAATCATCTTTTCCGGAATGCGCCGATCGCCGACAGGAGCCCGGAACGAAGCCTCCCGGGCGAGCGCTTCCGGCTCGTGTGCCATTGCAGCGCATAGTACGCCAAGCACGCATATAGACCCACGATTGATAGGTACTGAATAAAAAAACCGGCAACAGATCCATCAAAATCCCAGTAGTCGAAGGAGTAATAGGCAGTCAGTTTCGACAGAACGCCCCGCTCGAATGAAGCATGGATTCCGGCGATGGCGATGGCCGCTGAAAAGGCCCGCAGCGCGAAGCGGCGAAGGCGCGAAGACCTCGCACATCCCAGCAGATTCCTCGCCTCTGCGAGGACTGTTTTCCAGTGCAGCCCCAAATGGACCGCCATCAGGATCAGAAACCAGTAAGCCGCCGCGGTGTGAAGTTCACGGGACAAGGCATGGAATTCGAAACCCGCGAGCGAAGAGAGCAAATGCGAATTGAGCAGCCCACTGAGAATCAGCAGCAGCGCGGCGGCCAGCAGCAGGGCATTGACGCTGACGCGGGCCCGGCGCAATCCGTTGTAGCGGCCTTTGTGCAGAGTCTGGAACCACTGCCAGTTCAAGCCACCGTGCACGAGGAACAGGATCAGCATCCCTATCCCGATCAGCTCATGCGCCAGATTCCCGGTGAGCGGATAGGCAAACTCGACGAGGATCAGCGCAAGCATCAAAGCATCGAGCGACAGCCTCTTGATCAATCTCCGGCTCACGCGCGTATTCGGTTTCATCTCACGACATCCCTTCGCATCTAAAAATACCCGGGGCGGCAAAGCCCCGGGGTCTGCCTTGATGCGGCGTCAGAGAAAAGCCGATGCGCTTTGTTCATGGCGTCTCATCGAGAGATAGCCAAATCTACGCTCGGCGGCTCAGAAAGCGGCATCGATGTCGGCAACCGCGATCAGCTTGTGATTGACGAATTCCATCAATCCGAGGTCGATCAGCTCTCGTCCATGCCCCGAACGGCGAATGCCACCGAAGGGCAGATCGGCTTTGACCATGGTTGGATGATTGACGAAGACCATGCCCGTCGAGATCCGCGCGGCGACCTCCGCACCATGCCGGGTATCGGCTGTGAAGACCGAGCCGCCCAGGCCGAACGGGGAGTCGTTGGCGATCCGGATCGCGTCTTCCTCGTCCCGGGCACGCAGCAGCATCGAGACCGGGCCAAAGAACTCCCAGCGGTAGGCCGGATTGTCCGGAGTCACTTCGCTCAGAATGGTCGGCCGAACGAAAGCGCCCATCCGAGGAACGTCCGCCCCCACTTCGGTCGCCTTCGCGCCATAAGAGACGGCCTGCTGGATCTTCTCGCGCACTTCGAGCGCGGCCTGCCGGGAAGACAGCGGCGCCAGGGTCGTCGCCGGATCGGCGGGATCCCCCATGCGCAGCTGCGCGACTTTCGCAGAGTACTGGCGCAGGAACTCGTCGTAGATCTCGTCGACGATGATCATGCGCTTTGAGGACACGCAGACCTGGCCACCATTCCAGTGCCGTCCGAAAACGGCCCAATCGACGGTCTTCGCAAGATCGGCATCGGCCAGCACCACGAAGGCATCGGCGCCGCCCAGTTCCAGAGTCGCTTTCTTGAGCGCCTTGCCCGCCAGAGAAGCCACTGAGGCTCCCGCCTCTTCGGAGCCGGTGAAGGCCAGACCGTGCACGCGCGGATCGTTGATGATCGTTTCGATCTGAGCGCGCGTCGCGTACAGATTCTGGAATCCGCCCTTGGGGAGTCCGGCGTCCAGCATCAGCTTTTCAAAGGCCGCAGCGCATTGGGGCACGTTGGAAGCGTGCTTGAGCAGCATCGTGTTCCCGGCCGAGAGCTGGGGCGCGATGATGCGGGCAATCTGGTAATAGGGGAAATTCCACGGCTCGATGGCCAGCAGAACGCCCAGCGGCTCGTGGACCACTTTGGCCTCCAGCACCGCGGCATCGCTCGACTCGAGCTTGCTCGGGCGCAGCAGCGCCTCGGCATGGACGGCGTAGTACTCGAGGATCTGCGCCGACAGTTCTACTTCGGCTTCAGCCTCACCGGCCAGCTTGCCCATCTCCAGCGTCAGCAGCGCGGCGAAGCTCCGCTTTTGCCGGCGCAGCAGCACCGCGGCGTTGCGCATCACGGCAGCGCGCTGCGCGAAGGTGCTCGTCTTCCAGGCTTGAAAAGCCTGATCGGCCGCAGTGATCGCCGACTCGACTCCGGCATCGGTTGCAAACGGAAAGCTCTGGACAAGCTCGCCGGTATACGGATTGATCGTTTCGTAACTCATTGTCTAGTCCTCTATATTTGAAATTTTCTGCACTCCTCCGCACCGCACGGAAGAGATTTGTTTGATTCAGATTTCGTAGTGGACGCCACCCAGCCACTTGACCATTTCAGGATCGCGATGAGAGAAGAAACAGCTCTCGCGCGTATCCAGCGCGGCTATCCTGTCCATATCCGCGGCACTCAATTCGAAACCGAAGACATCGAAATTTTCAACAATTCTCGCCTTGCTGACAGACTTCGGAATGACGACTACGTCCCGCTGGATCAACCAGCGCAACACGATCTGAGCGACGGATTTTCCGTATTGGCGGGACAAGGACTGCAGCGTCTCGTTCTCAAACAGATTGTTTCGGCCTTCCGCAAACGGAGCCCAAGACTCGATCTGCACCTTGTTGTGATGCATGAACTGGGCACTGCTGGTTTGCTGGCAGAACGGATTGGTTTCCACCTGATTGACGGCGGGCGGAACTTCGTTGTGCACGATCAGATCCATCAGGCGATCGGGCTGAAAATTGCTGACGCCAATCGCGCGAATCCTGCCCTCTTTGTACAATTCCTCCATCGCCCGCCAAGAACCATAAACGTCTCCGCAAGGCTGGTGGATCAGGTAGAGATCCAGATAGTCGAGATCGAGGCGCTCGAGGGATTTGGCGAATGCCTTTTTGGTGCGTTCATAGCCCGCATCCTGAATCCACAGCTTGGTCGTGATGAAGAGATCCTCGCGCGGCACAGCGCTGCGCGCGATCGCCCTGCCAACTGCCTCTTCGTTGAGATAGGCCGCCGCGGTATCGATCAGCCGATACCCGGTCGCCAGCGCATCGACTACCGCCTGTTCGCATTGGGCCTCATCCCTGATCTGATAGACGCCAAAACCAAGAACAGGCATTGCAACGCCGTTGTTGAGGATGACTTTTTTCACGCGTATTCCTTCAATTGTGTCGGCTTCGGATCCTTGACGGGCAAGGACGGCGGGGGAGGCGGCGAAGCCATTTCCATGTTTGACAGAGGAACATCCTGGCAACTGAGCCCTCTCGCCCCCCCTTGGTGGAGAGGAACAATCTACCGAGGACGGCGGCGTTTGATTAGCCGCCACAGCGCGCATGGACTTATGAACTGAAGTCATCAATCAGGGAGAGCGCGCCCACACCGGCCTTGCGCGCGACGACAAACAGGCCTGCAACCGGTTTGCCGAGTTCAAAGCGGATGTCGACAGCCGTAATCGAGAGAAGCTCGAAGCCCGCCGCGATGAATGCCGTCTCGACGTATTCCCGACTGTGGCTATAGCGACCGCTCGGATTCAGTTTGAAGCCGGACCGGCACTCCTCGACCGAAGCCATCAGCAAACCGGCGTCGCCGAGCGCGCCCGCCGCAGCCATAAGGAACGGGGTCAGATCACCAAAATAGATGAAGGTATCGGCCGCCGCGACGAGATCGAAGCGCGCCACCGCCGCGGAGAGGTAGGCCACGACTTCGCCTTTAACGAGCTCGGTGTAGTGGCCCTTTTCCCCGGCAAGCGCCAGACTCTTTCCCGACAAATCCACGCCGACCATGTTCCGGGAAAACGGTGCAAGATGAGGCCCGCAAAGCCCCGTGCCACATCCTGCGTCGAGAACGCGCAGCGAATTGGCCGGCACCGCCAGTTTCGTCAGCGCCAGACCGACCCTCTCCGGGATGCAGTAGGCGAGATCCCTGAGCAGATTCGCGTCAAAATCCCTGGCCGTATTGTCGAAATGCGTTTCGAGGTAGGCGTCAGAGGCTCGAATTGGCACATCATGGCCCGAACAGGAGGCCCAGAGATGCCGCGCGATCGGGTTGTCCGGCTCCTCCTGCAACCAGGAATGATAGATTTCCGCCGCCTCGCCGATTCTGCCCAGCGTGTAATAGGCTGTGCCGAGCATTTTTTTAGGCTTGTCGGAACTTGGGCGCAAAACATAGGCCGAGCAATAGCTATGAGCGGCTTCCTCGCTTTTGCCCTGCCGGGTTTGAACATGGCCCAGATTGATCAGCGCATCCTCGAACCGCGGGTCGAGAAAAAGGGCATTCTCGAAAGCCGTCCCGCTCTCCTCCAGTTGATCCTCGCGCAGCAGCACGGCCCCCAGATTGTTCCAGACGACAGGATCTTCTGAATCGATCTGCAGCGCAGCGATGAACGTCTGGGCGGCTTCAGCATTGCGCCCCTGGGCGGCGAGCAGATTCCCCAGGTTGTTATGCCAGCCACTCGCGTCCGGAACCAGATCCAGGGATTTGCGCACCAGCGCGACGGCTTCATCGGGCCGGCCTTTCTGGCTCAGCAGAATGCCGAGGTGATGCAGTGCGTCGGGATGGTCAGGCGAGCGCTGCAAGACAAGGCGAAATTGCGACTCGGCTTCGTCCAGCCGCCCCGCCTGCTGTGCACTCAATGCGCATTCAATAGCAGCGCGGGCGGCGAAACTGTCAGGCAGGGGATCTTGTGCGGACATTGGAGCGATCAGGGGGGAAGGAGCGGAACGCACTCTATGTCGATTGCCCTCACCGGACTAGTCCATCAGGCATTGAACGAGAAACAATCAAAAATTGATGGTCTGCGGGCTCTCACTGTGTTATCGATCCATGCAGCCAGATGCCCCTCTGGCCCCGGGACCCGGCAAGATCCCTCCGGCGGTCGCTGAAAGATGATTAAATGTGTGCTCCTCGATCAGGCCACTCGGCCTTTCACAAACTGCGCCCGCATGAGCCGGGCGATTCAGGACCGATTTCCGGGAACAGGCATGTCCGTTAGCGATGGTTCGGCCGGGCCTTTGGCCGAAACCCTGAGACCCAAGAGCCTCGATCAGGTTTTTGGTCAGTCCGACTTGCTGGGCAAAGGCCAACTTTTCCGGCGCGCGCTCGAGTCAGGCAAGCCGCATTCGATGATCCTCTGGGGACCACCGGGGACCGGCAAGACGACTCTGGCCCGATTGGCCGCTCAGGCGGCCGGCGGTGACTTCATCGCCTTGTCCGCGGTGATCGCCGGCATCTCCGATATCCGCGCCGCGGTGGAGCGGGCGCGCTTCAATTCGGCGAAAGGGCAAGCGACCATCCTGTTCGTCGATGAAATCCATCGCTTCAACAAGACCCAGCAGCAAGCCCTGCTGCCTCACGTCAAAAGCGGATTGCTCACGCTGTTCGGCGCGACGACCGAGAATCCCTCGTTTTCGCTCAGCCCGGCCCTGCTCGCCCAGACCCGGCTTTATATCCTGAAATCGCTATCGAGCAGCGAACTGCGCAAACTGCTGGATAGCACCCTAAAAAGAATCCTGGGCCACCTGAGATTCAGCGAGGATGGTCTGAAAATGATCATCGATCATGCCGATGGTGACGCGCGAAGACTTTTGAACCTTCTCGAGCAATGCGCCACAGCCGCCGGGGCGAGCGGCCGCACGGAGATCTCGACGGATTTCATCCAGCCCCTTCTTCCTCCCGGCAGGCGGCGCTTCGACAAGGGAGGGGACCATTTCTACGACCAGATCTCCGCACTGCACAAGTCGGTCAGGGGATCGAACCCCGATGCCGCGGTCTATTGGCTCTGCCGTATGCTCGATGGGGGCGCCGATCTTCGCTATCTGGCTCGGCGAATCCTGTGCATGGCGAGGGATGACGTGGGGCTCGCCGATCCCCGCGCGCTGCAGATCAGCAGCGCGGCCGCGGCGACTTGCGAACACGAGGACCGTCTGGACGGCGAAATTGCTCTTTGTCAGGCGGTGATCTATCTGGCCGCCGCGGACAAGAGCAACGCCAGCGCGACCGCTTTCATGCAAGCGAGAGCCTATGCGGCGCAGAACAGGGATTTCGGGTTTCCCGCCCGCCTGCGCCGCCACGCGGAGGATCGGTCACCGGCCGATCCGCGGACCTTCTTCCCGGACCGGATGCCGACTCCTCGCTGGTATCAGCCCGCCCCCAGAGGACTGGAGGTCGATATCGCGGAAAAGATGAGGCTCTTGAAGGAACGGGAGGCCGGGATCAACGGAGGCAGCTAGGGCCGGCGGGAGCGGCCAATCACGGTCGCGAGCATCCCGAAAATCCCCAGAGTGATCCTGATGGAACCGACAAGGTGCTTTCCGAAGTGTTCATGCGGAGTCAGGATCAGCACAAAGCGCCACAGACCACCAGAGTCGCGTAAATGATCGCCCCAGCCAACTGCTCGACATTGCGGCTGAGGCGCTCGCCCAGGGCTTCGAGCGCAGGCAGACGGCCCAGATCGCCTTCGGAGACCCGATGGAGAATGCGCCGCAGATCGTTTGGCTCATCGCCCATCAGCCGTGCCACGTCGCGCAACCTTGCCCGCCTCTTCCTTGCCCCTCTACTGGGAAAAAGTCCCACCGTCAAACGGGAAATCTGTTCGCGGAACGATTCCATGTATTCGTAGGTCGGCGCGCACCGTTGCAAAAATGCACCCGTTCGCGCACCTGATGCTCTCTGTCCGGCCTGCTTGGTTTGCCGAATCCGACCTTTACCCTTGGACATCTGCACCGTGACCTGGACACTTTCTCCCGCACAAAAACTGGCAGTTCTGTCGATCGCTACGTCGATTGCCACGCTGTCCCTGAAGTTCGGTGCTTACTTTCTGACCAATTCGGTCAGTCTCTATTCGGATGCAGTCGAGTCCTTCGTCAACCTGGTCGCCGCAAGCGTTGCCCTGATCGTATTGATCGTCGCGGAACGTCTCGCGGATCGCTCCCACCCCTGGGGGCATGACAAGGCGATGTACTTTTCCAGTGGATTGGAAGGCGCTTTGATTCTTGTCGCCGCCTTTTCGATCGGGTGGGCGGCTCTGCAGCGAATGTTTTCTCCGGAGCTTCCCGGCCAGATCGGTCTGGGGATTGCGATCTCACTGCTGGCCTCTTTGCTCAATGCGATCGTTGCAACTGTTCTGCTGCGTTATGCCCGCCGGCACGACGGCATCGTGCTCGAAGCAGACGCCCATCACCTGCTGACGGATGTCTGGACCTCGGTCGGAGTTGTTATTGCGTTGGGCGTCCTGATCTTCAGGCCCGAGTGGAAAATCCTTGAGCCGGTGGTTGCTCTGCTGGTCGCAGCGAACATCGTCAAGACCGGCATCAGTATCCTGCGCCGCTCTGCAGACGGTCTGATGGACGCCGCATTGCCCGCGGAGGATCTGGCTGCGATAGAAAGCGCAATCACCCCCCCCTGCCCGAGTTCGCCCGCCACACGTCACTGCGAGCCAGAAAATCGGGAGCCATTCGACATGTCGAGTTCAAGCGTCTGATGCCACCGGAGACAAGCGTGGCCGTCAGCCACCCCCTGTGTGATGCACTGGAACAAGCGATCACCCGCGTATTCGAGAAAACGGATACCGTGATTCATGTCGAACCGTTCAGCGAAAACCCGTCCTCCGATATTTCGACTCAAAGGAACTGACCATGCTTTGTCCCGCCTGCAAGACCATTGAACTCGCGATGACCGAACGTCAAGGCATTGAAATTGACTACTGCCCGAGCTGTCGAGGCGTCTGGCTGGATCGCGGAGAACTCGACAAGATCATCGAACGAACACTCCTGTCCGAGCGCCCCCCATCAACAGCACCATCGCCGTATCAATCCAAGTCACGGAATCCGGGTGGGGCCGCCACGACGAACGTGGTCGCGATGAGCATGGCCACGATGAGCATGGTCGCGGGCACAACGAACACCGCCGCTCTTCGTTCTGGCGAGATTTGTTCGATTGAGGTCACACGCACTCCGCATCCAGGGCAATCGCAGCGTCACGGCACAATCCCGAGCAACTCAGTCTAGTGACGAGGCGAAGCGGAATGGCTGTTGATGTAGCTGGCCAGGGCCTTGTCGGTTTTCAGGATGTGCTGAGTCAGCCAGTCACGGACAAAAGTGATCAGCTCCGCACCGACAGGCTCTCCCGCCACAAAACGCTGTTTGTATTCAAGCGCGCGCTTGACCAGATCATCGTGCAAGGCGAGATGCGAGCGACTCTCCGGATAGTTATACTTTTTCATCAAGCTGGCTTCGTGCGCGAAGTGAAACTGCGTGTATTCGAGGAGATCATCCAGGACACGGCCGATTTTTTGCTCGGTCCCCGTCCTGTGCAGCGCTTCGTTGAGTTCGTTGAACAAGCCAACCAGACGCCGGTGCTGGGTGTCGATCGAGACTTCGCCCACCATCAGGCGCGGCGACCACTCCAGAGCAACGGCATGGGGAGCCCCTTCATCGCTCTGTGAATCGCCGGAAGAGCTGACCTGAAAGCGCAGAGCCTGATGCGCAAGCGCCTCCGCGGTGCGATCGGCTTTGGCGGCGACTTGCGACGCGCCATCGACCATTTTGACGGCCTGTTCGGTAATCTCGATCGACTGAGTCACGATATTGACAACATTGCTGGCGTTGGCGACTTCGGCGCTGACAACCCGGCTGAACTCCTCCATCTTGCCAAAGGCCCTATCCGCCTCCAGCCGAAAGTCCGCGAGCAAGCTCGCCGTCTTGTTCGCGGAATCGACGCCGAATTGGACAACGGGAAGGGCGGAATCCATCTCGCGGACAACATCGAGAACCTTGGCCTGGATATTCTTTATCGTCGTCGCGATATCGTGAGTCGCTCCGCTCGTCCTTCCCGAGAGCTTTCTGACTTCATCGGCAACGACGGCAAAACCTCTCCCATATTCACCGGCTCGCGCCGCCTCGATGGCCGCATTCAAAGCCAGAAGATTGGTCTGTTCGGCGATTTCCTGGATTGTCACAACGACGCTGCCGACCGCGCGCGCCTGGTCCGCAAGAACCTGGACATCTTTTGACGACTGCGCCATGATCAGAGAAACCTGATTCATTCCCTCCGTCGTCCCTCCCATCATGTTCTCACCCTCTTGAGAGCGCGAAGCTATTGATCGGCTGCTCGCCTCCGTCTCGCGAGCGAGATCGAACAAGTGCTGCATCTGCATCTGCATCCGCTCGACAACGGACAACACCTCGTCAAAGGTGTCCTTCTGCAAAGAGAGCCGGGCTCCCATGCTCGACGCCTCCGAGGTCAGGGTTGCCATGTCGGTCGACAGCACTCGAGAATTCTTGGCCATCTCGCTGACCAGCATATCGAGCTGCCCGCGCATTCCCTCGAGAGCCGAGAGCATGCTCCCGGCCGGAGCGGAGCCGTTCTCGACAAGCGTGACGAGGTCGCCCGAAGCGATTCGCTTTGTCGCGTCCAACGCGGTGCTGACCTCCCCCCCCAGCTCGTTCAAGATTCGCCGCCGCGCAAGCAACGCAACCGCTAGGGTCAAGATCGAAATCCCAATGGTGAGGACCGCTATCAGCTTGGCCACCCTCCCCCCCTGGGCATCCAGATCATCGATGTAGAGGCCACTGCCGACGATCCAACCCCAAGGAGCGAAGCTCTTGACGTAGGAGAGCTTGGGATAGAGCTCCTGACTCACTCCGCCTTCTTTTCTGGGCTTGGGCCATTCATAGGTGACAAAGCCTTCGCCGTGGCGTTTGGTGACGGACACGAAGGCCTGAAACAGATTGACCTTGTTGAGGCCTTCGCGTTGCCGGCCATCGACCGAATACATCTCGGTCGCCTTCAGGAAGCTCTCCTTGTCCAGCAACTGCCCGTTCAAGGCCGGAACGGTCGGATGCATGATCATCCTGGCGAAGGGTTCGCCCTGATCGTTGATCCAAAAGTACTCGGTTCCAAAGTATCTCAAGGCAGACAGGCTCTTTTTCGCCTCATCCTGCGCCTGTTGGCGCGAAAGCTGCCCAGCCGCTTCGAGCGCCTGATAGCGCTGTAACACTCCCGTGGCCAGCTCGACCACGGACATCAGCTGCGTCTCCTTATCCGAGCGGAGGTTGTTAACTATCGTCTGCTGAGCGAAGACTCCGAGAAAAATGAAACCAAGAAGAGATACGGCAGGAGCAACAAGCAAGCGAACCCTCAACGAGCCCCTTCCGAACAGAGCGCCAACGATCATCGCCTTCTCCCTGCATGGTTTCAGGAACCGCAGACAACAAAGCCACCGAAAGGGCTCTGGAGTCCCACCGCATCACTGTGTATAGCCTGCCACGACTGCATTCACCATCCGGGGAAGACCCACTCATGGCCGAGATCAAAACCTTGCTCCATCGCAGCTCTCTTTGCCTCGTCCCATTCCCGCCCTAGCTGCCGACCAGACATCGCAACAGGCTGGTAGTTCAAGTCAGGAGCGACGATAAGACACAGCCAGAATTCATCCGGCGACGGCCGAAGGCACGGCAGGCCTCATCATCTCGACGAAACAACGCAGCCGGGCCGGATAAAAACGCGCATACGGATAGACCAGGCTCACCGGCAGAGGCTTGGCCTGCCACTGCGGGGCGAGCTGGACCAGGCGCCCGGCAGCCAGGTCGTCGGCCAGAACCCAGGCCGAACCGATGCCGACTCCCAGCCCCAACAGGACCGCGCTTCTCAATGCGTAGAGGCTGTCGGTACTCATCCGCGGCGAGATCGCAAAGCGCTTGAGCTCGCCAGTCTGCGCATGGCGAAGACTCACCTCATTGCGGTAGTAGGTGCGCAGCGCCAGCCAAGGCAGAGTGGCCAGATCGGCCGCGTGCTCGGGGGGCGGCGCTCCGTTCAACAGGGAAGGCGCCGCGACGACGATGCGCGGCACCTCGGTCAGCTTGATCGCCACCAGGCCCGGATCGCTCACCTCTCCGACCTGGATCGCACAGTCAATGCCGGCCGCGATGAAATCCTGGATCGCGCGGTCGTCGTGGAGCGTCCACTCGACGCTCATCCGCGGATAGCGTTTCAGATATTCGGCCAGCGGCGTGACCAGCCGCTCCTGGCCGAAGGCGTGCGGCGCCAACACCCTCAGCACGCCCTCGGGCTCTTCGCCCGCGCCGCGCAGATCGGATTCAAAAGCGGCCCAGCTTGCCAGCAGCTCCTTGGCCCGCTCGTAGCAGCGCTCCCCGTCCACGGTCAGCCTCATCGTGTGGGTCGTCCGCTGCAACAGGCGCAGACCCAGCGACCGCTCCAGCGTCTGCAGGCGCCGGCTGACCGTCGGCTGGGAGCTCCCCAGCTGAGCCGCGGCCGCCGAGAGGCTGCCCGCCTCGACGATGCGGACAAAAGTCTGCATCAAATCAATCCTGTCGCCAGAGCTGGAAGCGGCGGGACGGGGCTGATCAGAAGAAGCGTTCATAGGCCTTGTCATACGGAAAATGTATAACAAATCTTCCGGATGCGGCACTACCGATTGCAAGACTTAAGCACCAAACTCCGCCCCATCGAAGAGCAACCGGAGTTAGCGATGTCTTTCATCCAATATTCGCATGACGGCCAGGCCGCCCTGAGCCCAAACCGGCTCGAAACCCTCAGCGCCCTGCCGACCACCGCTGAGCCCTCATCGCGCCAGGTCTTTCTTTTGGCCTCGGGAGCCGGACTGGCCGTCGCCTCCCTGTACTACAGCCAGCCCATGCTCGGCATCCTCGCGAGCGCGATCGGCGCCAGCAGCGGCGCGATCGGCTGGGTTCCCACGCTGACCCAGCTGGGCTATGCGCTGGGTATCCTGCTCCTCGTCCCGCTCGGCGACCGGCACGATAGACGCAGCATCATCCTGGTCAAATCCGCACTGCTGGTCGCGGCGTTGCTGGCCTGCGCGCTCTCCCCCTCGCTGCCGATGTTGCTGCTTGCCAGCCTGGCCGTGGGACTGACCGCCACCCTCGCCCAGGACATCGTGCCTGCCGCGGCCACCCTTGCCCCCGCGGAGCAGAGAGGAAAGATCGTCGGCACCGTGATGACCGGTCTGCTGCTGGGAATCCTGCTCTCGCGAGTGATCAGCGGCTTCGTCGCCGAGCACTTCGGCTGGCCAGCGATATTCCTGCTCGCTGCCGCCGCGGTCGCGCTGATCGGCATCGCGGCCTGGCGCGCCCTGCCCCGATTTTCACCGACCACCCAATTGCCCTATCGGGCCCTGCTGGCCTCGCTGCTCGATCTGCTGCGCCGGCACAAGGCCCTGCGCCAGGCAGCGCTTGCCCAAGGCCTGCTCTCGATGGGTTTCAGCGCCTTCTGGTCCTGTCTGGCCGTCATGCTGCACGCCGAGCCCTTCCACTTGGGTAGCGCGGTCGCAGGATCCTTCGGCCTGGCCGGCGCCGCGGGCGCTCTGGTCGCTCCGCTGGCAGGCCAGCTGACCGACCGCAAGGGGCCGGACTTGGTGACCCGCCTCGGCACCGCGCTGAGCGCTCTGTCCTTCGCGGCCCTGTGTCTGAGCCCTCTGCTGTCGCCAAACGGGCAGCTGTGGCTGCTCGGCTGCGGCGCCATCGCCTTCGATCTGGGCGTGCAGGCTTCGCTAATCGCGCACCAAAGCATCGTCTACAGCATCGAGCCGGGCGCGCGCAGCCGTCTGAATGCGGTGCTCTTCGTCGGCATGTTCATCGGCATGGCCGCGGGCTCCGCTCTGGGCTGCGCTCTGCTCGCGCACTTCGGCTGGATCGCCGTGACCGGTCTGGCCACGGTTGCCTCGCTGGCGGCATTCGCGGTCCGGCTCGGCTCCCCCACACAAGCCTGAGAACGGCTAAGCGCCAAACAGCAAGGGCCGATCCCCCGCGGGACCGGCCCTTGTTCATCACACCCAAAACGCTTTTGCTGTCGCAGGCGATCAGTGCGAGTCGAGCCGAAAACCGATCTTGACCGTGACCTGGAAGTGGGCAACCTTGCCATCGACGACATGGCCACGGGTTTCGACCACTTCGAACCACTCGATGTGCTTGATCGACTTGGCGGCGGTCTCGATCGCATTGCGGATGGCTTCATCAGAACTCTGCGCCGAAGAACCGACAACATCGATGAGCTTATAGACGTGATCCGACATGGCTTTGCCCTCTCATTCCGGACGAGCAAGGGCTCGCCCGCATCCGCTGATGTATAGATCCGGAGCGGACCGAAGGCCAGACCTGATCGACGGCCACAGTGACAAGCCCCACCGACGGAAAGGATTCGTAAAGCGCGCTCGGAGCTTACGGTCTTAATCTGGCAAGGGTCTTGCGGCAGCACAGGCCAGTTCCTCTGCGCTCAAAAAGAAGTCTTTGTTATCGGTGAGCCGGTCAAGCGCCAGTTCGATAAAGCGTCGCACCCGTTCCGGGACGGCAGCTCGGCTACCGTAGTAGGCGTACAGACTGTAGTTGTCCGCCACATGATCGACCAGCAAGGGTACAAGTCTTCCTGCCCGGATCAGAGCAGCCGCGCTTGGCGCGGCAAGCTGGCCGATCACCTCGCCGGCCAGTATCGTCCGCAGCTCGAAGGCCTCGTCGTTGGTGCAAAACGCTGGTTTGACAGGCTGGTCCTGAATGCTGTCTCCAACTTTCACGCTCCAGGGCACGACGCGGCCATCCGAGGCCCGGCGAAAGGCACTGCAGCGATGGCTGGCGAGATCGAAAAGCGTCTGCGGCGCGCCGTATTTCTTCAGATAAGAGGGGGCTGCGCAGATGATCAGCTGCAAGGGGAGCAAGCGACGGGCTATCAGCCCCTCCTGCGGCGCATGCCCCAAACGAAAACCGACATCGACGCGCTCTTCCACCCAGTTGGATATGCGGTCATCGAACTGCAGGTCAGGCTGAACTTCCGGATAGAGTCGGATGTACTCATCCAGAACCGGACCGATGATCGATTGAAATACGGTGCGAGGCCCCGTGATGCGCAGCGGACCGGCAATGTCTATTTGGGTCTGTCGCACCGTCAGCAAGGCTTGCTGCAAACCGATCAATGCCGGCTGAGCCGCTTCCAGGAAGCGTTGCCCTTCTTCCGTGAGCGACATGCTCCGCGTCGTGCGATGAAACAGACGGACGCCGAGGTAGGCCTCCAGTTGCCTCAAGGCCTTGCTTGCAGCCTGCGGCGAGATTTCCTGGGCTTCGGCCGCTTTGCTCAAGCTGCCCAGCTCAACAGCCCTCACGAAAGTGGTGATTGAGCGCACTTCATTGATCGACACAACTCCTCCGTCGCTTTATTTGTACTTTTTGGTTGTAAATCATTCAAAGCCTATCCGTCTAGTTCGATGTTTATCTGAAACCTAAAGTGCAGTCCTTCAAGTCTTTCCTCTCAAGCATCAGGAGACACAGATGGACAACTTCACTTTTTTCAATCCGACCAAGATCGACTTCGGCATCGACAAGGAACAGCAGATCGGCCGCCACCTCGCCGAGCACGGCATCAAGAAGGTGCTGCTGACCTACGGCAGCGACCGCATCAAGCGTGACGGCCTGTTCGCCACCGTGACCCATAGCCTCGCCGCGCAAGGCATCGCCTTCGTCGAATGCGGCGGCATCGTCAGCAACCCTGTGATTTCAAAGGTGCGCGAAGGGATCGCACTGGCGCGAACGCATCAGGTCGAGGCCATTCTGGCCGTTGGCGGCGGCTCCGTGCTGGACAGCTCCAAAGCGATTGCCGCCGGCGTGATGCATGACGGAGACGTTTGGGATCTCTTCATCGGCAAAGCCACCATCCAGGCCGCGCTGCCGATCTTCGACGTGCTGACGCTTGCCGCCACCGGCAGCGAGATGAACAACGGCGCCGTGGTTACCAACGAAGAGACGAAGGAGAAGTTCGCGATCGGCTCCGTGCATACCTTCCCCAAGGTCTCGATCGTCAATCCCGCGCTGATGCAGACCGTCTCGCGCGACTACCTTGTGTACTCGGCTGCGGACATCATCGCCCACGCCATCGAAGGCTATTTCACCGCCACCGTGCAGCCGCGTTTTCACTCGCGCATGGTCGAAGCGATCATCAACACGGTGATCGAGACCACCGGAATCCTGCTGGTGGATCCCGCGAACTATCCGGCACGCGCCGAGTTTGCGTGGGCTTCGACCCAGGCGCTAAACGGTCTGATCTATTCGGGGACCGCGGGCTTCGGCTACCCGAACCATATGATCGAACACTCGCTCTCGGCGCTCTTCAGCGTGCCGCACGGAGCTGGCCTGTCGGTCGTGATGCCGGCCTGGATGAAGTGGTACCACGGCCGCAATCCCGAACAGTTCAAGCGCTTCGCGAAGCAGGTCTTCGGCCTGCCGACGGCGGAAGAAGGTATAGCCGCGCTGGAAAAGTGGTTCGACTCGATCGGCACGCCGACCCGCCTGTCGCAACTGGGCATCACCGAAGCCGAGCTGCCGGCCATTCTCGAAAACCTGAAGGGCAATGCAGCCTGGTTTGGCTTGGCCGAAACCTACACGCAAAGCGTGTTGGCCGAGATTCTGAAGCGCGCGCTCTAAGTCGAACACGAACCGAAACCATCAAACCAGGAGAATTGCCATGAACAAGGAAGTCATCGTCATCATTGGCGCCGGCGGTATCGGTGTCGCGATCGCGCGTCGGCAGGGCTTCGGCCGCACCGTGCTACTGGCGGATTTCAACGAGACCACGCTGGCCAGCGCCGCGCAATCGATGCGAGACGCCGGCTATGCGGTCGAGACACAGCCGGTCGACGTGAGCTCGCGAGAGTCGGTCAAGGCGCTGGCGGCAAAGGCTGCGGCGCTCGGCAGCGTGATGCAGGTGATCAACACCGCCGGTCTGTCCCCCAATATGGCGCCGATCGAAGACGTGCTGAAAGTTGACCTCTACGGCACGGCGGTGGTGTTCGACGAGTTCGGCCAGGTCATCGCCCCGGGAGGCTCTGGACTGATCATCTCCAGCATGGCCGGGCACATGATGCCGGCCCTTCCGCCCGAGCAGGATCAGGCGCTGCTTCACACCCCCACCGAGGAACTGCTGGCCCTGCCCTTCCTGCAGGCAGACGTGATCCCGAACACCGTGGTCGCCTACATGATCGCCAAGCGTGCCAACCACCTGCGCGTTCAGGCTTCCGCGATCAGTTGGGGCGAGCGCGGTGCGCGCGTCAACTCGATCAGCCCGGGCATCGTCGTCACCCCGCTGGCGCTGCACGAACTCAACTCCGAGATTGGCGGCATGTACCGCGCCATGATTGACGCTTCGCCCGCCAAGCGCATGGCGCCCCCCGATGAGATCGCCATTGCCGCGTCCTTCCTGCTCGGTCCGGATGCCGCGTTCATCACCGGCAGCGATCTGCTGATCGACGGTGGCGTCATCGCTTCGATGAAGACCGGAGCGCTTGCGACCCCGGCTTGACCCAATCCATCGCGGCGGCTCGCGGTCGCCGCGATGAATTTAAAAAATAAAGAATGAAAAACTTGCATCGAACATTTTCACCCTGCGCACCGGGCGGCGGCTTCGCCGCACGCATCCTGGGCCAGACGCTGCTTGCGCTGGCCTTCACCAGCACTGTCGCAACGGCCAATGCCGCGACGAGCATGAAGCTTGCGCTCCCGACGGCTAGGCTGGCCCCCGCAACCGGCACAGCCATGAGTGCAACGCCGATCTCCCTGCAAGCCAGTGGCTATGTCGAGGAGGAATACTTCGTCCACGGCAAGGCCAAGCGCTATCGCATCGCCGACACCCTGCGCGATGCGCAGTTAATCGACTCCGGACATCCTTACCTCACCCGTGTGCTGGTCCGCCGGCCGATCGATCCGGCCCGTTTCAACGGCACCGTCGTGGTCGAGTGGCTCAATGTTTCGCTGAACCAGGATATCGACTTCGTGTTCGGCGCTACGCGGGAGCTGCTGCTGCGCGAAGGTTATGCCTGGATTGGCGTAAGCACCCAGCGAAATGGTGTCGAGGCGATGAAAAAATGGAATCCGGCGCGCTATCGCACCCTCAGCGTAGCTGCGTCCAATATCGACCCGACCAATGGCAAGGAGATCGACCCAGCCGATCCCAAGATCATGGCCGTAGGCGGAGATGTGCTGGCCTGGGACATCTTCTCGCAAGTCGGCAAGCAGGCGAAGCGCAAATCGTCCGGACTGCTGGGCGGCCTGCACGCCAAACGACTGATTGCGGCCGCCGAGTCGCAATCGACACTGAAGGTCTCCACCTACTACAACAGCATCCAGCCTCTGCATCAGGTGTACGACGGCTTCCTGTTCTATGACCGTAGCGGCAGCTTGCGCACGGACGTCAAGGCAAAAACGATCGCGATCGGCACCGAGATTTTCACGGCTTTGATGGGCTATGCACCTCAGGTGGATACGGATCATCAACGCTGGTGGGAGATCAACGGCGCGTCGCACTTCTCGCTCGACGAAATCGAGCATTACGTCGATCCCTTCATCAAGCGCGATGCGGCATTTCGGGATGCGAACGGCCGGGCTCTCAGCCTTTCTGAGATCACTCGCAGCAAGGGCCCGTGCTCGCCGGACAGCATTTACAGCCGCGTACCGAATGGCGATGTCATGAAGGCGGCCTTGCACGCCCTGAACGGCTGGATTGCCGACGGGCCTGCGCCTGCCAGCGCCCCCCGATTCGTGGTCGATGAGCAAAACAAGTATGTACGCGACGCCAACGGCCAGATCCTCGGCGGTATTCGTACCGCCGCGCAGGATGCGCCGATGGCAAGCAACGCGGGTATCGGCAGCGGTCCGTGGTTCTGCGGCCCGTCCGGCAACCACGTCGACTTCACGCCGGCGCAACTGTGCGAACGATACGGCAGCCATGCCGCCTACCTATCACGGGTGAAGGCCATCGTCAGCACCAACGTGAGAGACGGCGTGCTCTTGCCCGAAGAAGCGAAACAGACGGTCGACGCAGCACAGGCGCTGGATTTCTCGTGCACGAACTGACGACCCCGAACCATTGAAAGGACGGTCATGACCCGCATTCTGATTCTCGGCGCAAACGGGCAACTCGCGCGCAATACCATCCCCTTCCTGCTCGAACGTGAAGACGTTGCGCTCACGCTCTACTTGCGTCGCGCCAAGCGCCTCACCAACCCCGACCCGGCACGCGTTTCCATCATCGAAGGCGACGTCCTGGATCGAGCCGCGCTGCAAGCTGCGCTGCAGGGGCAGGACGTTGTTTATGCCAATCTTGCCGGAGACATGGCGGCGCAGGCGCGCAGCATCATCGCGGCCATGAAATCCGTTGGCGTCCGTCGCCTGATCTTCATCAGTTCAATGGGCATTTACGGTGAAGTGCCTGGAGAGCGATACCAGAGCGTGCTCGATCCTTACCGGGATTCCGCTGCGCTGATCGAAGCATCCGACCTGGACTACACGATCCTGCGGCCGGGCTGGTTCACCCGCGACAAGGCGGTCAATTACCAGCTCTCGCACCGGGACGAGGCTTTCCGCGGGCACGATGTATCGCTCAACAGCCTGTCGGACCTGATCGTAAAGCTCGCACTAATCCCGAACATGGAGATTCGCCAGAGCCTCGGCGTCAGCAAAGCCAGATAGAAGCAATCTTTCAGTGCCAGCTCGCTATTCGTTACGGTCTATTAGGCAATGAAAAGAAGCCGCCCAGCGTAAAGCTTACTGGCGCGGCGCGGTTCTATCGTGCTGCTCCCTGCGACCGAAGGGAGCAGCACCGAACACCATGCTAGAAGTGGCGCCCTTTACGCCAGGCAAGCAATCTTCCGCATATAGCCCCAGCCACGACACATGACAAATAGACCAGTCGCTCATTAATAAAGAGGCTTTCCAAAACCGTATTGTTGCGCATCATTCTGGCTGAATGCTGTTGTACACCTTGCAGAGGAAAACTGTTGGAAGCAGGCCGTCAATCAAGGCTGCGTGCACATCCCGTTCCCTTTGCACGGCACCAATAATCCATAAAACAAGCCGCCCCCTTGCCTCCACTGATCGCAACGAAAGAGCCCGATCAACTACGCGAGCGCATCCACTAGCTGCATTACAGCTTACGGGCCGAGAAGGCTTGTGTCTATTAGTGAGCCTCACACCTTGACCGCCCACAAAAAAGCCCACGGCATGCGTGGGCTCTTGGTGGGTTCCGTCCGCACGCGCCGCTTGCTCCGGCGCGTGCGCTGCGCTCAACCGCTCACCACGGCGATTCGCGCTCCGGGGTCGCCGAGATGTTGTGGATGGTGATGTCGGCGCCGGCGTATTCCTCTTCAGCGTCGAGGCGGATGCCGACCGTCGCGCGCAGCAGGCCATAGACCACACTGCCGCCGATCAGCGCGACCACGATCGCCGCTGCGGTACCGATCAGCTGGGCGCCCAGGCTTACTCCGCCCAGGCCGCCCATCGCGCGGGAGCCGAAGATGCCGCAAGCGATGCCGCCCCAGGCGCCGCACAGGCCGTGCAGGGGCCAGACGCCGAGCACGTCGTCGATCTTCCAGCGGTTCTGGGTCAGCGTGAACATCGAGACGAAGAGCGCGCCCGCGACGAGGCCGACGACCAAGGCACCGAGCGGGTGCATCACGTCGGAGCCGGCGCAGACCGCGACGAGGCCGGCGAGCGGACCGTTGTGGACGAAGCCAGGGTCATTGCGTCCCAAGGCCAGCGCCGCGAGCGTGCCACCGACCAGAGCCATCAGCGAATTGACCGCGACGAGGCCGGAGATCTTGTCCAGCGACTGCGCGCTCATCACGTTGAAGCCGAACCAGCCGACCGTCAATATCCAGGCCCCCAGGGCGAGGAAGGGGATGCTCGAAGGCGGGTGGGCCGAAATCGCGCCGTTCTTCTGGTAGCGGCCGCGACGGGCACCGAGCAGCAGCACCGCGGCGAGCGCGATCCAGCCGCCCATCGCATGGACGACGACGCTGCCGGCGAAATCGTGGAACTCGACCGAGAACACGCCCTTCAGCCAGGCCTGCAAGCCAAAGTTGCCATGCCAGGCGATGCCTTCAAAGAACGGATAGATGAGGCCGACGATCGCGAAGGTCGCGGCAAGCTGGGGCGAGAAGCGCGCCCGTTCGGCGATGCCGCCCGAGATGATCGCCGGAATCGCGGCCGCGAAGGTCAAGAGGAAGAAGAACTTGACCAGCGCGAGGCCGTTCTGCTGGACGAAGGTGTCGGCGCCGGTGAAGAAATGCACGCCGTAGGCGACGCCGTAGCCGATGAAGAAATAGGCGATCGTCGAGACCGCGAAGTCGGCCAGGATCTTGACCAGCGCATTGACCTGGTTCTTCTTGCGGACGGTGCCGAGTTCGAGAAACGCGAATCCGGCGTGCATCGCAAGCACCATGATCGCGCCGAGCAGCACGAACAGCACATCGCCGGAGGACTTGATTGACTGCATCTGGGGCTCCTAAGCAGGGAAGCGCACCAATAAGCAACAAGCGCACCAGCTCAGTGCCCCATTGAAAATCAAGGACTTGAGAAAATCGACGCCCCAAAAATCACAGAAACCGCCCCGCTTCGGTGCGCACTTCGATGCAGCGCACCAAATTCATGCTCAGCTTCCGCTCAGCCCGCAGAGGCAGCCGTCGGCGGGCGGTGATCGCGCGGCCAAAGCACCCACAATGCACCTTTCTGGCGCATGTTCCCGGCCTTCGCACCCGGCTCGGCTCCGAAGCCCCAGAAGAAGTCCGCCCTGACCCGCCCCTTGATCGCGCCTCCGGTGTCCTGAGCCAGGACGAGACGGCGCAGCGGCGTCTCCGAGCGCGGGTAAGTCGTCGCCAGGAAGACCGGAGCGCCGAGCGGCACCGTGCGCACATCGACCGCGATCGAGCGCTGCGCGGTCAGCGGGACGCCCAGCGCGCCGTGCGGGCCTTCGCCGTTGTTCGGCGCCTCCTTGAAGAACACATAGCTCGGATTGGCATCGAGCATCTCCGAGAGGCGCTGCGGGTTCGCGCGCGCCCAGGCGCGGATGCCATCCATGCCGGCCTGCTCGGCTTTGAGTTCCCCCTTCGCGACCAGCCAGCGGCCGATCGACAGATAGGGGTGGCCGTTCTGGTCCGCATAGGCGATCCGGATCCGTCCGCCATCGGCGAGCTGCACCTGCCCCGAACCCTGAACCTGCAGGAAGAAGAAGTCGATCGGATCCTCGGCCCACAGCAGAACCTTGGCCGGAAGAGTGCCAGCCGCCCCCTTCTCGTCGATGCTCGCGCGCGAATCGTAGGGGACGACCCGGTTCCCGACCAGCCGGCCGCGCAGCCTCATGTGCTTGAGCTCCGGATAGAGGCTGCCCAGATCTATCGTCAGGAGATCGTCGGGGACGCCCAGGACCGGCGTCGCATAGCGGCCCGTGCGCGTGCGGCTGCCGCGGATCAGCGGCTCGTAATAGCCGGTGATCAAGCCCTCCTTCGTGCCGTCGGCATTCTGGATCCGCCACGGCTGCAGCCGCTCTTCGAGCAGGGCACGCGCGGCGCTGGCCGAGGGGCGCTGGCCCAGAGCCTGGATCGCATCGCAGACCGGCCGCCACTCGGGCTGCTTCAGCCGGGAGCACGAAGCGATCAGCGCGCCCCAGGCCTGGCCGGCGTCATCGTCGCTCCAGCCCGGGAGCTCGGCCCAGTTCGCGAGCACCATAGGCTCGGCGGGGGGCGCGGAAGGCGTCTCCGGCTTGACTGCCGGGCACACGGGGCAGGCGGCGCACTCGGGCGCCTTTTCCGGGACCAGCGTTGCACAGCCGGCCAGAGAGCCGAGAGCAGCGAGGATCAGGGCGAGCGATCTGGGGTTCCAAGTCATGCGGGGCTACACTCACTGGTTTCGTTTACCCCCCGAGTATACCGGTCTCCGAACATGAACCCCGCCACGCTGGAAAGTCTGCTCGCACGCGCCGAAGCCGTGCTCGCGCGCCTCGAAGCCGCCCTCCCCCCACCGCTGCCCGAACCGGACTGGAGCGCGATCGCCCACCGCTGGCGCACCCGCCAGGGCCGCGGCTGGCTGGAACCCGTCCATACGCCGCACCGCATCCACGTCGAAGACCTGCAGGACATCGAAGGCCAGAAGGCCCGGATCGATGCGAACACCCGCCAGTTCGTCCACGGCGCGCGCGCCAACAACGTGCTGCTCTCGGGCGCCCGCGGCACCGGCAAGAGCTCGCTGGTCAAGGCGATGCTCGACCGCTACGCGGATCAGGGCCTGCGCATCATCGAAGTCGACAAGGCCGACCTGCTCCACCTCCCCGAGATCGTCGATGCGGTCTCGGGGAGACCCGAGCGCTTCATCGTGTTCTGCGACGACCTCTCCTTCGAGGACAGCGAGTCGGGCTACAAGGCGCTCAAAAGCGTGCTCGACGGCAGCCTCGCCAACGCACCGGACAACCTGCTCGTCTACGCGACCAGCAACCGCCGCCACCTGATGCCCGAGTATCACGCCGAGAACCTGCAGGCCTCGCGCGTCGGCGATGAAATCCACCCCGGCGAAGCGGTCGAAGAGAAGGTGTCGTTGTCCGAGCGCTTCGGGCTGTGGATCTCGTTCTACCCCTTCAGTCAGGACGAATACCTCGCGATCGTCCGGCACTGGCTGACGAGCTTCGGCGTCCCGCCCGAGCGCGTCGAAGAGGAGCAGACCCGCACCGATGCGCTGCAGTGGGCCTTGCTGCGCGGTTCGCGCAGCGGCCGCGTCGCGTGGCAGTTCGCGCGCGACTTCGCCGGTCGCGCCGTCGACTGAGCGCCCCGAGAGAAAGGCGGCTCGCCAAGCGATGCCGTCCGTGAAGTCCGTGGCGAATATTTCCCTGCCTCTCCCTCATACTGCCTGAAACGCGTTGTCAAGAGACGGATCCGGCCCCGCGTGCCATTTTGTCCCGGGGCATGGAGTCCTGCCGCGGAAGAGGGCACAATCCCGCCCTCGCTCACGAGGCAAGATCGAAACATGAAAAAGCAGGTCAATGTCGCAGCCGCAGTCATCACCCGCCCCGACGGCAGCTTTCTGCTCGGGCAGCGCGCGCCCGACACCTTCTATCCCGGTTACTGGGAGTTCCCGGGAGGAAAGGTCGAGAAGGACGAGACGGTACGCGAGGCGCTGATCCGCGAGCTGCACGAAGAGCTGGGCATCACGGTGCGCAGCGCCTGGCCCTGGATCACCCGCGACCACGTCTATGAGCACGCGAACGTGCGCCTGCACTTCTTTTTCGTCACCGATTGGGAAGGCGAGATCGAGGCGAAGGTACACACTTCCCTCGTCTGGCAGAAGGTCGATTCGACTTCGGTCGGGCCCATGCTTCCGGCCAACGCCCCGGTGCTCAAGGCACTGCGCCTGCCCCATGTGATGGGCGTCAGCAATGCGACCGAACTGGGCGTCGACGCCCAGCTCGCCGCACTCGACAAGGCGCTCGCGAAAGGTCTGCGCCTCGTGCAGATCCGCGAAGGCTGGCTGGAGCCCGAGATCCGCCTCGAGTTCGCCCGCCAGGTCGTCACCCGCTGCCGCGCCGTCGGCGCTCTTGCCCTGGTCAATGGCGAAGCCTCGTTCGCGAAGCAGATCGATGCGGACGGGCTGCATCTGGCGTCGGTCAGGCTTGCGATCATCGACGAGCGGCCCAACTTCGCCTGGGTCGGAGCATCCTGCCACAGCCGCACCGAACTCGAACGGGCCGCAGCCCTGGGTCTCGATTACGCGCTGCTCGGCCCGGTCTGCGAGACCGCCAGCCACCCCGGCGCCCCGGCGCTGGGCTGGAAGCGTTTCTCGGAGTGGATTGCGGATCTGCCGATGCCGGTTCTGGCGATCGGCGGAGTCAGTCCCGACGCGCTCACGACCGCGCGCGAAGCCGGCGCGCACGGCATCGCCGCGATCCGCAGCCTGTGGATCTAGCTGTAGAGGTTCAATAGCTTGTTTCGGGTGCTCACCCGGAGAAGTTCTGAGAGGCAGGAAATCCCCCCAGTCAGCTGATATTGCGGGTCGAAGCGCTCGCCCTCGTGCGCGACGATCGCGCCTTCACCCCGGGCCAGATAGACCTGGGTCGC
Organism: Niveibacterium terrae; assembly: GCF_048213115.1. GTDB lineage: Bacteria > Pseudomonadota > Gammaproteobacteria > Burkholderiales > Rhodocyclaceae > Niveibacterium > Niveibacterium terrae. The sequence continues at coordinate 2,938,214 of NZ_CP172404.1, forward strand.
CCCGGTCTCATCGCGCAGACGCCCGACAAAGCGGAACGGGAAGCTCGGCTCCTCGGGCGCCTGGACGACCGGCACCGGCTTCGGAGGGGGCGGAGGAGGAGGCGGAAGACGCTTCGGGGGAGGTGCCCAGCTCGTGGCGAGGAAGGGATCGCTCTTGCTCGCAGGCCAGAGACGCAGGTGCGCGGAGCCGGCAGGCTCCGACGAAGCGGTCTTGGGCAAAACCCGGGTGCGCGAGTGAGCCGAACGAAGCGCGGGCGTGACCAGCTCATCGTCGGGCTTTGCGCCCTCGACCGGTAGCCAGATCGCGAACACGGTCGCCGCCAGCAGGCTCAGCAGGATCGCCCAACGCCTAGTCATGGGCCCCCGACGTGGCCCTACGCCAGCTCGATATCTTCAAGGTGCACAGCAACTCGCGGCTGGAGAGATCATCCCGGGAACAATCGACGCTCTCGATCGCCGCATCCGGGCGTTCGCGGGACAAAGTTTCGACGAAGCGGCGCAGCACCGGATAACTCGCGCCGATATCGAAGCTCGCATGCTCCTGGCGCAGGGCGAGACCGGGTTCGTCCTGGCTGTCATAGGTGATCTCGTCGATCGGCAGATGCATCCGTGCCGCCTGGATATTGAGCCAGACGGCCAAGCTCGGTCCGGACGCGATGCGCGGCCGAGGACGATCCTCGTTCGAGACTTTGACGTTCAAACGAGGCGGCGCAGCGGACGGAAGCACCGGAGCCGGCGAAGACGCGCTCAGGACAAAACCGGCGAGCAGAACCGACGCCGCGAGGAGCAGGGGCAAGCCCAAGCCACAGCGACTGCGGAACCACCCGATCAAACATCGACTATCCATACCAAGCACTCAGAAGCAACTTCATCTCTCTATTCGTAAAAAATCAAAGCTCGCTTAGCAACTCCGAGAACGAATCAGGCAGATTCAACTAAATATGATCGAACGCAAGACCTCGGATTTCCACGGAGGGCATACAGAATCAAGGTCGCATTCGCTTTATAAGCGTGCCATCCCTCTCACGATCAAACGCCAACTTCCACGAACTCAATATCCCATAAAACTCGTCCGACGGCATCCAGACATCCGATATCGTTTTTGAAATATCATCCAAGCCCCCGTCATTGAGAAATGCGATAAGACGAACTTGATTACCATCATCAAATTGCAGTACATGACTCCCGTCATCGAATGCCTGATCTCCATCAGGAGCCCAGACAATTCCACGCGCAGTTAGAAACTCCTCGAACTCAGAAGCAGATAGTCCACAAAAACATCTCCTCGAAACACCAACATCAAATCGAGAGGCGAGATAAGCAAAGACAATATCTTTGGGATCTCTTTCGCGAACAAATGGAACAACATGCCTGCCACGATTTGAAATCCGGTTAGCAACACCGTCATATGAGCAGGCAAGCAGTGTCGCATCAGGCGCATTGACCCCGTAAACCCTTCCATTAACGTAAATTAGAAAACACCCAAGCCCACGTTGGCTATTTTTCTCATACACCTCAGCGAGCTGAAACTCAACAGCAAATTTTGAACAATTACCGAATATCATCACAAGCATCCTACTTACCAAAAGCGCGTCGAATTTCAACCGGAACATTCTGTTCTTTAATAGGATCAACGCCTCCAGTAGAACCATTCCAGTGTAACTCACCATTACTTGACTTTGAGAAGCGATGAATAGTTCCGTCAGCATCCTTTACCCATCGAACTCCATTTTTATCTTTGATGGAATTCTGAAACAGCTCCTCAGCATTTTCCGGCTCAGGACTAATTGAATTAGGGTGATGTTTTGGATTGGTTACTCGCTTTGTTTTATCGTCATCAGGTGGAGGGGATGCACTAGAGCCAGCTCCACTGTCCGCACCCTTTAGCGCCTCCCCGTCCCCGCTCTTCTTTTCTTCCCCATCCGCCTGCTGGCTCGCGCTGGCAATCAGGTAAACCTCGTAACCGATAAAGGCTCCAACCCCCAAACCAACAACAGCGCAGGAGATCGGCGTTTTGCATCCCCATTGCAGAACAGTAAGCGCCGTTCTACCTGCCGGCGTCACCAGAACGCGCCCAACAAGGGCCGCGGCCGCCATTCCCGCCCCTATGGTTTGCGCAACATTTGAGGCATTCCCACCGCGCCTCCCAACAACCTCTACTTTTTCGATTTCACCCTCAGATTCAAACCCCGTCGGATCGGTCAGGTTCGTCGGGTTGTTCCAGACGTAGCTATAGCGGTTGTAACTCTGACTGTCCTCCGGCGACTGGATGTAGGGGTCGGCGCTCACGAAACGGGCCGTCAGCGGATCATAGACCCGGCCATTCATGTGCACCAGATCGACGCTGTCGAGCATCTCGTGCCCGGTGAAGCCGCGATCGTCGGTGACTCCGTCCAGGCTGTCCGGCGTCGCGGATCCGTCCAGCGCGCGCCGCTTGCCCCAGGCGTCGTAGGCGAGCTTCTCGCGCAGCGTGCCATCCTCGGCCGATAGCGCGACAACCGAACCGAGCCTGTCCGTGTGCGTCCAGTTGAGCTGCGTTGCGGCGCCCGGCCGGTCGATTTCGACGCCCAGCCCGGAGGGCCAGTAGGTCTTGACCGTCAGCGCACCGGAGCGGTTCTCGACTTCCATCGCCCCGGCGTAATAGACGATCGTGCCGTCGCTCTTCGTCTGCTTACTCCGCTGGTGCTCGGGCCCGTAGGCAAACTCGATCCAGCTGTCGCCCTTGGTGATCCGCCTCGGATAGTTCGCGCTGGTCCAGCTCAACGTGCGCCCGCCGCCCGAGATCAGGTTGCCGTCCGCGTCGTAGCTGAACGATCCCACTCCGGCGATGCTGCTGACCGCGTGCGGACCCACGGCGCCGCTTCCCGGCGTCGGATAGGTGTAGCCGCCGTTGCCGACCCCTGTCTTGCTGGTCAGGTTGCCAATCGCATCGAAGGCGAAGACCTGCTCGGCCTGCCCCGCCACCTGAGCGCTCACGAGGCGGTTCAGCGCGTCGTAGCCGAAGGTCTCGGCAAAACCGCCCGCATCCCAGTACTGGGAGCGGGAGCTCACGTTGCCCAGCACGTCGTACTGGTAAGCCTCCTGCAGGCGGGCCGTGCCGTCGGCAGTGGTCAGCGCCGCTGAGCCCAGACGTCCCGTCGTTGCACTGAAGATGCGGCTATCGGTCAGGCCGCTGCCGAGCAGGGACTGGGTGACGCGGTTCGCCGCATCCTGGCCACTCACCCGCCACAGGCTGATACCGTTGCGCTCGATGCTCTCGAGATAGCCGGTGCCGTTGTAATGGCGGATGTAACGCTTGGCCGCATCGCTTCCCCGCTGCTCGCTCGTCGCCGACAGCCGCCCCCAGGCGTCGTATTCGTTCGTTGCGACATAGCTCGTGTCGAGCCAGGTCGTCGTACTGGCCGGGCGACCATACGCGTCATAGGCGCTGAGCTGGCGGTAATCCTTCGCACTCGCGGGCCCCGTATAGGATTCAGCCAGGCGACCCACGCCCTTCGCCGCGGTGTCGAACACCCAATGGCTTTCCAGATCCGGCTCGTAGCGGTCGGTCAGGCGCCCCAGCGCATCGAAACTCTGCAGGGTGGCCGTACCCGCCGCGCGCTGCCGCGGCGTGACCTGGCGCCAGACCTGCCCAAGCGGGTCCACGTCGTAGTGAATCCAGCCCCCCCCCTGATCGAATGCTTGCACGCACCGATGCGGCAGCGCCCAGCAGCCTGTGGATCTAGTTGCGCCGGGAAGCGGGATCGGGCGTTTCACCGTCCTCGCCGGGATCCGGTGAGTCGCAGGGAACCCGGTAGGTTTCGGACGCCCAGGCGCCCAGATCGATCAACTTGCAGCGCTCGCTGCAGAACGGACGATAGCGGCTCTCAGGCGTCCATTCGACCGGTTTGCCGCAGGTCGGGCATTTGACGGTTCGGCTCATATCAGAGGTTGCAGAAAGCCAGTTCAAAGGCGATGTCGGCGGCAGTCTGCCGCGGCCGGGCAACGCTCTCGGCGCCGACAAAACGCACGTTCAGCGCGTACTTGTTCGCGCTGATCTCGGGGACCGACGCGACCTCGTCAGCGACACGCACGCGCAGCATCTGCGCCGAGCGCCCTCCCATCATCATCTGGTACTGACCGCGCAGCGCGGTCAGGCTCTCGGTGCGTCCGCTCGCGCGCAACAGCCTCAGCACGATGGTCAGACCTTCGCGGATCGGCGCCATCGGAGCGAGCCAGCCGGTCAGCTCGCGCTGGCGTTCTGCGAGCGGGCGGTGACGCCAGTAGTGATAGGAAGGCAGATCGAACTCGCAGACGCCGCCAGGAATATTGGCGCGGCTGCGGATGTTCATCAGCCATTCGTTCTCGCGCACATACTGGCCGACCTTTCCAGCCATCGCGAGCAGATCCGAGCTCGCCTGTTCGATCTCGTAGAGCGCTCCGGACAGAGCTTCTTCGGAGATGTCGGGGTTTTCGCGGAAGGAGAGCAGGATCTGCCGCTGACGCTCGAGTTCCTGGACCAGATCGACTTTCAGGTCGGCCCGGCCAGCCACTTCGAGGATTTCGAACAGCGTGATCAGCGCGACGTGGTGCTCGTAAGCGCCGTCGGCATTGATGAAGTGCGAGGCTTTTCCGAACAGGTCTTCCAGCCGCAGCAGCGTGCGAATGCGCTCATTCAGCGGATATTCGTAAGTGATCACTGCGCGCAATCCGGTGCCGGGTTCGAGAAAGTTAAAATGCGAAATCCGAAAACAGCTTCAAATCATAACAGGGAACGCGCGCCTGTACCGACCTGTGTACCGGCAAGGCGCCGATAAAGCGCATCGAGCGGGGGCAACTGTTGCTTCAGGGTAGCAAGGCTGCCGCCATTTTCTATCACGTCGTTGGCCGCGGCCAACCTCGCCGCGCGGCTGGCCTGGGCCGCGATCACCGCGCGCACCGCCGCCTCGGAGAGACCGTTGCGCGCGATGACCCGCTCGATCTGAACCGATTCGGGACAGTCGACGACCGCAATCCGGTCGCACAGGCTCCGATAGTGTCCGGTTTCGATCAGCAGCGGCACGACCAGCAGCGCATAAGGGCCATGTGCCGCCGCGAGCCGCGCCGCGCATTCGTGGCGGATCAGCGGGTGGAGGATCGCTTCGAGATCGCGGCGGGCCGCCGACTCCGCAAACACCCGCTCGCGCATCGCGCGCCGATCGAGCGCGCCGTCCCTGGTAAGCATTCCGGCGCCGAACTGCGCGGCGATCGCCTCGATCGCGGCACCGCCCGGCCCGGTCAGCTCATGGGAAATCCGGTCCGCATCGACGATGACGGCGCCCAGAGCCTCGAACTCGTCGGCAACGACGCTCTTTCCACAGCCGATTCCGCCGGTCAGGCCCACCGTGAACATGTCAGCGCTTCGCGGGCGTGCAGCTTGTGTGCGTGCCCGGAAAGCGGCTCTGGCTGGTAAAGGCGCTCAGCGAATTGCCCGCCCCGCTCACTTCGACCTTGATCTGGGAAGCTTCGCGGGTCGAAATTCGCGCCGTCTGCACCCCCGAAGCCTTGAGCTGTTCGAGCATCCGCTTTGCCGAATCCTCGTTCTTGTACAGCCCCAGCGAGATCGCGTTCTGATTCGGACCCGCGTCGTTGACGATGAAGAAATCGGTCACGCCCAGGCTGCGCAGTTCGGCCGCTTTGCGCTCGGCTCCCGCGCGATCGCTCTGCGCCGGCAGGTGAACCCACCAGGCGGACGGAGTCCCCGCGTTGGAGAGCAGGCTCTTCAGGCCGGCGCTGCGTGCCCGCTGGACGATCTCGTCGGCCTGGGCCCGGCTCAGCCCGGCCCAGCTCGCACACGCAGGCGCCGCAGCGAGCTTTTTCGCTTCCTCAGCCTTACGGTTTTCGGCGAGCTTCTTCTGCTCTTCCTCTTTCTTGAGTTCGGCTGCCTTCTTCGCCTCCTCCGCTTTTCTGGCCTCTTCGCTCTTCTGGGCCTCCGCGGCCTTTTTAGCCTCGGCCTTCTTGGCTTCGGCGCTCTCGCCCGAATCGTTCGCTACATCGGCTTGCGCCGGCGCGGAGTCGCTCGCGGACTCGGCAGGAGCGGGCTCCGCGGACGAGTCTTCCGGGGAAGACTGAGCCAGGATGCGGATCTGTTCGGGGTGGAGCTGACTGGACAGACGCTCGGGCTCGCCGCCCGGAGCGCGCGAGAAGCCCCCCAGGGACACAAAGACCAAGACCAGATTGGCCAGCAGGAGGAGATAGAAAAGGGCGCGCAGTACTTTCATGGTCGCCGATTATCCCTCAGATCAGCACCGCGGAGTCAGCCCGTCGCCCGGCGAGGCGGGCCAGCACGCGCTCGGCGGCGCAGACGCCGCGCGAATGCGCTTCCTCGCACAGCGAAAAACCCGACACGTCGGCATGGGCGAACTGCAGATCGGGCAAGCCGGCCGCGAACCAGTGCCGGCCAGCCGAAGTCAGGAAACCCGGAACGGGTCGGGCCATCGCATGTCCATGGCGGACCAGATCGATGCGCTCGACGTGGCGAAGCAGATCCGGATAGACCGGCGCGAGATCGTCGGCGATCATTCCGATCCAGTGCTCGCGCGGCAGCATCAGCATCTTCATCCGCGCCATGCTCGCCGGCTCGCTGGCGAACGCGTGATACCAGGTCCAGACGCTGGGAGCGGCACGCAGCGCGAAGCGCTGGTGGTTTGCGACGACATAGCCGAGCGACGCGCTGCGATAGAGCACGTTGTCCCAGGCCAACTCGACGCCGCCCGCCTCTTCGGGGCTGGACTTCATCGAGAGCTGGGCCAGCAGCCATGGCGCGTATTCAACGCTGCGCGCGTAGTTCAGGGCCGGATCGGGCAGGCCCTGGATCAGATGGGCGGCAAGAAAAAGCGGCGACGCCCAGATCACCGCGCGCGCCTCGACGCGCCGCGCCACGCCGCCCGAAGCCGGAGCGAGCCAGGCCTCCCAGCCGGTGCGGGTGCGCTGCAGCCGGGTCACCGCGGTGGCGCAGCGAAGCCGCTCCGCCAGAGGATCCGCCAGACCCCGCGCGATCCAGCCATTGCCTCCGGGCGAGGTCAGCACGGTATCGAGCGAGGCGCCCTCGGCCTCGCCGTCGCGACAGGCAAAGTAGTGCAGTCCGGCCCAGGCCGAGACCCGGTCCGCCGAGGTGCCATAGTCATCGCGGCAGGCATAGTCGGCATGCCAGAGCAACGCCTCGCAGTCGAAACCTTCGCGGAGCAACCATTCGCGAAAGCTCAGACGGTCGAGTGCGACGAGATCGGCCTCGCTGGACGAAAGCGCCATCGGCAGCGCGAAAGGCTTGCGCGCCGCCCTGATCCCGCGCATCTGCCCGACCTTCGCGAAGAAGCGGTGGATCTGCTCGCGTTCGCGGGCGCTGAGTCCGGCTTCGGGAACCAGCCCCTCCTGCCAGAGCCCGTTCAGGAAGAGCCGCTCCTGGGGCGCGGCGCAGAGCAGCGCTTCGTCGAAGACGGGCTTTGCCGCGAAAGGGTCGCCGCGCAGCGCGCCCAGATCGGCGAGCAGAAGCCGCAGCGTCCGCGATTCGAGCGTTGGCAGAGGCAGGTAATGGGCAGCGAGCGGAAAAGCCGAGATCGCATTCGCGCCGGAACGCGAGTTGCCGCCCGGCTCGGGCTGCAACTCGGCGACGAGAAAATCGTCGAAACCGCCACGTCTGAGCCACCAGGCCGCGGACAGACCGCCGATTCCGGCCCCGACGATCAGCACGCCGACGCGCTCGCTCGCCCCCTCGGGCTTGCGCGCTGCGTCCCGCAGACGGTGACCGACAAGCGGATCAGGCCCCAGGAAAGCGCCGGGCGGCAGACTCGCCGGCGGCCTGGCGCAACCGGCGAGCGGAGCGAGCGCGCAAGCGCCGAGGAACTGACGTCTGTCCATGGCCTATGCGCGCCCGGGCGGCAGAAAAATCAGAACAGGTAGTTGAACTGCACGCCGAGCATATCCACCGAGCCCGAGTACTGCCCGACCAGAGTGCCGCGGGACGCCGCATTGGTCGTGTTGATACCCCCCGGGTTGTAGTCGGCGTGGTAACCGTTCTCGGCGATGTCGGTGTTCTTCATGAAGATGTGCGTGTAGCCGGTATCGACCGAGACGTGCGGCGTGAGCTTGTAGTTGAAGCCAAAGGACAGCCAGACGCGATCGGTATCCGGCAGGCGCGGTGTCCGGTAGGCGGCGCGAATCGGCGACTGGTCGTAACCGAGGCCGGCGCGCAGCTTCAGGTCCTGATTCCACTGATAACCACCGCCCAGCGCGACCCGCCAGGTGTCCTTCCAGTTGTAGTAGGAGCTCGAGAGCAGAGAGCCACTGTCGCGGTAGATATCGAGCGAACGCAGCGAGGACCAGCCGGTCCAGGACGCATCGGCGAGCAGCGACCAGCGTTCATCGAGCTGCTGGAAGGCCGAAATCGTCCACGATTCGGGCAGCTTCACTTCGACCGAAACCGGACCGCTGGCCGCCTGGGCGCGGATCGCCGCGTTCAGACCGCTCGCGATCGCGGCGCCGTTGGGCACCGAGGACGGCAGCGAGACATCCGGATAGGTGAAACTGACGCTTCCGGTCAGCTTGTGTTTGATCGCCGAGCGATAGCTGACGCCGACTCGCGTCGTCTCGGAGAGCTGGGCCGCAATGCCGACGTTCCAGCCCCAGGCATTGGAGCTGCCCGAAACCGACGAGACCCCGTCCTGGTTGCTGAGCAGCCCGGCCGAACAGAGCGCCGCGACGCTCGCATTCGCGCACATTGCGGCGCCGAAGTTTACGGCCTGGCTCAGCTCGGCGGTGAAGCGCTGATAGTTGAGCCCGGCGCCGACCGCGATCTTGTCGTTGATCCGCCACGCGAAGGACGGATTGACGTTCTCGGTCTTCAGGTCGGACAGCAAGGCCTGATAGCGCCCAGCCCAGCCGTTTTCATATTCGGTCTTCAGACCGAAAGGCGCACCGACGCTCAAGCCGAGCGAGAAATCCTTGGACAGCGCATAGGCGAGGTGTCCGGCAGGCACATAGGAATACGGACCGGCATCGCCACCGTTGCCGCCCAGCGACGCGTTGTTCGCGGCCGTGCTGCCCCGGTTATCGAAATTCGCGGTCGGCTTGACGATATCGACGCCGAGGCTGACCTGACGCGGATTCGCCATGAAGACCATCGCAGCCGGATTGAAGTAGGCGGTGCTGGCGTCCTCTGCCGCGGCGGCCGAACCGGCGAACGCATTGCCGATTCCGGAAGCGTTCTGCTCGTAGAGCTGGAAAGCGCTGGCGAACGCCGAACCGGTCGCGGCGCAGCCGAGCAGCGCGGCGACGAGACGGGCGATTTGCGTTTTCTTCATGGGGTCAGTTTTCCTCTCGATATGCTTTTCATACCCGTTGCTACGGGTTTGTACGCTTCCCGCGCTGCAGCCCGGGGGGGCTCTCAGCGGGATTCAGGTGGGACTTCGCGCTTGCCGCCTTCGGTGTTGACGGCAACATAGGTCAGCTGGGCTTCGGTCACCTTGACGGTCCGCGGGGCGTGCGGATCGCGTTCGGCATAGACGTGGACATCGACCGTGATCGACGTGCGTCCGACCTTGACCACATCAGCGTAGAAGCTGAGCAGATCGCCGACGCTGACCGGCTGCTTGAAGATCACCGAATTGACCGCAACGGTCACGACTCGCCCCTGGGCGCGGCGCACGGCGGGAACCGAGCCCGCCAGGTCGATGTGGGCCATGATCCAACCGCCGAACACATCCCCCGCGCCATTGAGATCCCTGGGCAAGGGGATGATGCGCAGCGCGGGCTGTTTCTCGGAGAGATGGGGCAGGAAGTCGTCGTCCATTCGGATCGGAAGCGTTGATTTAATGAAAGAATCCGTCCGGTTCTGAGCGGATTGGGGGCGCAGCTTACGCCAACACCCCGCCCTTCTGCATCTGTCAAGGCAGACTTCTCCCGGCTCAAGCCTCGATCAGACTGAGCCAGCGTTCGATGGGCTGCCACTGCAGTCTGTCCTTGCCGACCCGGGCCACCGGGACATCGAACAGCGTCATCCCGTGCGCGGCGAGCTGGACGTAATTCTGCGTATCGCGCAGATGGGTCAGGACTGGCAGGCCCAGACTGTCGAGAAAGCGCTGCAGGTCGCCAGCCGAATGGGTGCGCGGATCGACTCTCATGCCGATCAGCGCGATCTGAGTGCCGCGGGCCGCTTTGAGTTCCGCCAGATCGTCGAGAAAGGCACGCGTTGCACGCATGTCGAAGACCGACGCCTGAAGCGGAACCAGGATCGCGTCGGCGCGCTTCAGGAGCCCCTTGAGCTTGTCGCCGTGCAGCCCGGCCGGAGTGTCGATGACCGCATGAGTCGTGCCTTTCGGAGGCCGCGCCGGTTTGCCCGGATCGAGATCCCAGCTCGCGATCCGGGGCAGCTCGCGCGGACGCAGCGCGAGCCAGTCGCGCGCCGACTGCTGGCGGTCGACATCGCCGAGCATGACCCGGGTCGAGCCGTCTTCCCGCCCCCGGCTGGCGAGACAGCCCGCCAGATTGATCGCCAAAGTCGTCTTGCCGACTCCGCCTTTCGGATTGGCCACCATCAGAACCCGCATCCGCACCTCCTCGTCAGACCCGCAGCATAAACGCGAAGCCTCGCTCCCGTCCCGGGCAAGGCCCTGATAAAATTGATTATTTTTTTGATATCGAACCGGATGACTTGCCACCTCTGCCTGATTCGCCACGGCGAAACCGACTGGAACCTCGCCCGCAGGATGCAGGGGCACATCGATATCGCGCTCAACGCCCGGGGCCAGGCCCAGGCCAGAGCGCTGGCGAAGAGTCTGACCGGGCAGAGCTTTTCCGCGATCTATGCGAGCGACCTCGCGCGAGCCAGGGAGACCGCCAGCGTGAGCGCGCAGGAGCTGGGCCTCGCGGTCACCACCGAGCCTTTGTTGCGCGAGCGCCACTATGGCGACTTCCAGGGCCGCACCTACGAGGAATCGCGCCAGGCATTCCCCGAAGCCTATGAGCGCTTCATCGCCCGCGATGTCGATGCCGACTTCCCGGGCGGAGGCGAGAGCCTGACGATCTTCTTTGCGCGGGTGCGCGCCGCGCTGGAAGCCATCGCTGCGCGCCATTCCGGCAGTCATGTGCTCGTCGTGACCCATGGCGGAGTGCTGGACATGGCGCACCGGCTCGCCTCGCATCTGCCGCTCGAGCAGAGGAGGAATTTCGCGATCGGCAACGCGACCGTGAACTGGATGCGCCGTGAGCAGGGCTCGTGGCGGATAGAGACCTGGGACGGGCGCGCGCACCTCGACAATTCGCAGGACGAGCTGCCCGGCTGATGCGCGCAACACCCGCCAAAATGCCGGCAACTGCATGATAGAATTCGACTTTGAACCCACTCGTAGCGAATACCATGTTCCCGAAGCAGACCCTTGCACAAGCCGACGCCGAACTCTGGGCCGCAATCGAAGCCGAGAATCGCCGCCAGGAAGACCACATCGAGCTGATCGCGTCTGAAAACTACGTCAGCCGCCCGGTCATGGAAGCCCAGGGCTCCCAGCTGACCAACAAGTACGCCGAAGGCTATCCGGGCAAACGCTACTACGGTGGCTGCGAGCACGTCGACGTCGTCGAACAGATCGCGATCGACCGCCTGAAGAAGATCTTCGGCGCCGACGCCGCGAACGTTCAGCCGAACTCCGGCTCGCAGGCCAACCAGGCCGTGCTGATGGCTTTCGCGAAACCCGGCGACACGATCATGGGCATGAGCCTCGCCGAAGGCGGTCACCTGACCCACGGCATGCCGCTGAACCTGTCGGGCAAGTGGTTCAATGTCGTCGCCTACGGCCTGAACGCGAAGGAAGAGATCGACTACGACGCGATGGAACGGCTCGCGCACGAGCACAAGCCGAAGATCATCGTCGCCGGCGCCTCGGCCTATTCGCTGCGCATCGACTTCGAACGCTTCGCAAAGGTTGCGAAAGCGGTCGGCGCGATCTTCTGGGTCGACATGGCCCACTATGCCGGCCTGATCGCTGCGGGCGTCTACCCGAACCCTGTTCCTCACGCCGATGTCGTCACCTCGACGACGCACAAGACGCTGCGCGGTCCGCGCGGCGGCGTGATCTTGATGAAGGCTGAGCACGAGAAGGCGATCAATTCGGCGATCTTCCCCGGCCTGCAAGGCGGCCCGCTCGAACACGTGATCGCAGCCAAGGCCGTCGCATTCAAGGAAGCGCTCTCGCCCGAGTTCAAGGTCTATCAGCAACAGGTCGTCGACAACGCCCGGGTTCTGGCCCGTGTTCTCGCTGAAGAGCGCGGTCTGCGCATCATCTCCGGCCGCACCGAAAGCCACGTCTTCCTGCTCGATCTGCGCGCGAAGAAGATCACCGGCAAGGAAGCCGAAGCGGCTCTGGGGCGCGCGCACATCACCGTCAACAAGAACTCGATCCCCAACGATCCGGAAAAGCCTTTCGTGACCAGCGGCATCCGGATCGGTTCACCGGCGATGACGACCCGCGGTTTCACCGAGATCGAAGCCGAACGCGTCGCCCACCTGATCGCCGACGTGCTCGACGCACCGAACGACGAGGCGGTGCTGACCCGCGTGCGCAATGAGGTCGCCGCGCTGTGCAAGAAATTCCCGGTCTATGGTGTCTGAGCCCACGCTCGACCACCCGGAGTGCATGCGGTGAAACACCGCATGCCAGCTGCGCCCCGCTTCGCCGGGGCGCTGTCGTATCCAGCGGAGCCTGAACGCCCATGAAATGCCCGTTTTGCGGCACCCCATCGACCCAGGTCACCGACACCCGGGAAAACGACGAAGGCAATATCGTCAGACGCCGCCGCCGCTGCCTCTCCTGCGACAAACGCTTCACAACCTATGAGCGGATCGAGCTGAAGATGCCCCAGGTCGTCAAGAAGAACGGCAGCCGCAGCGAATTCGAGCGCGAGAAGATCCTCGCCAGCATGAAGCTCGCGCTGCGCAAGAGGCCGGTCACCGCCGAGAGCGTCGACGAAGCGCTCGACCGGATAGAGAGCACGCTGCTCGCGCTGGGCGAACGCGAAGTCGCCAGCGAACAGATCGGGGCTCTGGTCATGCAGGAGCTCAGGCGCCTGGACAAGGTCGCCTATATCCGCTTCGCTTCGGTCTATCGCAACTTCGAAGACGCGAAAGAGTTCTCCGAAGTGATCCGTGAGCTCAAGCCTCCGCGCGCGCCCCGTCGCGAACCGCAGATCTGAAACCAATGCCCTTCACGAGCCTCGATCACGCGATGATGGCCAGAGCGCTGCAGCTCGCCGAAAACGCGCGTGGCGTGTCGACGCCCAACCCCAACGTCGGCTGCGTCATCGTGCGCGGCGGCGAAATCCTCGGCGAGGGCTGGACCCAGAAGGCCGGCAGCAACCACGCCGAAATCCAGGCTCTGCGCGATGCGCGCGAGCGCGGCCACGGCACCGTCGGCGCGACCGCCTATGTGACGCTGGAGCCCTGCTCGCACTTCGGCCGCACTCCGCCCTGCGCCGACGCGCTGATCGCTTCCGGCGTCACACGCGTCGTCGCGGCGCTGACGGACCCGAATCCTCTGGTCGCCGGCCAGGGCCTCGCGCGCCTGGCGAACGCCGGAATCGCCGTCGAATCCGGTCTGATGGAGAGCGCCGCGCGCGCGTCGCTGGCCGGATTTCTGAGCCGGATGGAACGCGGTCGCCCCTGGGTCAGGGTCAAGATCGCCGCATCCGCTGACGGCCGCACGGCCCTGGCGAACGGCGAGAGCCAGTGGATCACCGGTGCGGCCGCGCGGCGCGACGTCCACCGCCTGCGCGCGCGCAGCTGCGCGGTGCTGACCGGAATCGGCACCGTGCTCGCCGACGACCCTCAGCTCACCGCGCGCGACATCGGTTCGGTCCCTCAACCACGACGCATCGTCGTCGACACCGATCTGCGCACGCCGACCGACGCGCGTGTGCTCGCCGGAGGCGGCTGCTGGATCGCCTGCTCGACCGAGGCCTTGCAGAGTCCGGTCGCCGCGGCACTGCACAGCGAAGGCGCGGAATTGCTCGCGACGCCGCGCGCCGCCGGAAAGCTCGATCTCGCCGCGCTGCTCGATGAACTGGGCCGGCGCGGCATCAACGAGCTGATGGTCGAAGCCGGAGCCACGCTGTCGGGAGCGGTCATCGCATCAGGCCTCGCCGACGAGATCGTGCTCTACGTCGCGCCCTGCCTGATGGGCGATGCCTCGCGCGGACTCGCCAGCCTGCCCGCCTTCACGGCGATGGCACAAATCCCCCGCTTCGCCTTCCACGAAGTCCGCCGCATCGGCGAAGACCTCCGCCTGATCCTTCGCCCTCAGGCCTGAGCACAGGCCAAACAGCCGGGATCGCGCGGGTAGCGCATCTCGCGCCAGCGCATCGCGAGCGCGTCGAGCAGCAAGAGCCGACCGGCGAGCACCTCGCCGCAGCCGGCGAGCAGCTTCAGCGCCTCGGCCGCCTGCGTCGCACCGATGATTCCGGTCAGCGGCGCGAACACTCCGGTCACCGCGCAGCGCAATTCCTCGACCGCCTCACCTTCCGGAAAAAGGCACTGGTAGCAGGCCGACGCCGGATCCCGCAGATCGAAAACACTGACCTGGCCCTCAAAGCGGATCGCCGCGCCCGAAACCAGAGGCTTGCGGTGCAGCACGCAGGCGCGGTTCACCGCATAACGGGTCGCGAAATTGTCCGAGCAGTCGAGCACCAGATCGGCGTCTTCGACTTCGCGCTCCAGCTCGTCCCCGGCCAGCCGAGCGGCGATGGGCCTGAGCAGGATTTCCGGGTTGATCGCAGCGAGCGCGAGGCGGGCCGATTCGACTTTGGCCATGCCGACCCGCTCATCGACATGAAGGATCTGCCGCTGCAGATTGGAGAGTTCTACCGCATCGCCATCGGCCAGCACCAGCGTGCCGACTCCGGCGCTGGCGAGGTAGAGCGCAGCCGGAGAGCCGAGGCCTCCGGCACCGACGACCAGAACGCGAGAAGATGCGATGGCCTGCTGACCCGCGATATCGATCTCGGGCAGCAGCAGGTGACGGGAATAGCGCAGCAGTTGCTGATCGTTCATGGGTATCGATGAAAACGGCGCGGAGACCGCGCCGGCGAAATGAAAGACCGCTCTCGTTCAGCGGAACTCGCGCAGATCCTCGGGCGTGTCGTCGTGGTCGCCGTGGGGGTGGTGGGCCCAGGCCTGGACATAGACTTCGTTCGACTGCTTGATCAGTCGCTCGGGCGAGCGCAGGTTGTGCAGCTGGGTCTCCTCGCTGTAGCGCCAAAAAGCCCTCAGAAGCCGGAAGTGCAGCGAATCGTCGAGCAGAAAACCCATCGCAGCGAGCTGTTCGCAGATCTCCTCGAAGGAGGTGCGCTCGATCGAGTAGCTGATCCACAGGCTCAAGCCGTCCCGGCCGCTCGCCTCGACCGCCAGATGGGACTGGCCGAGCAGACGCTCGCGCGCGGCCTCGACCTGCCCTTCGGGCGCGTGCTGAAACTTCAGCAGATGCCGCTTGCGCAGCGTCTGCGGCTCGCAGTCGGGTTCGTGCGGGCGATGGTTGCGCCCAGCCATCCGATAGGTTTTCTCGCGTTCCAGCATGCCGGCCTCCTCAAAGATGCGCCGGCGCGCACTCAGCGGTTTCTCTGGGCGATCTGCATTCCCTTGAGCACGTTGAGCGCCTGCGCCAGCTGATGGTCGTTCTTGCCACCCAGTTCAAAAGGAGCGATCGCTTCCGGTCCTTCCTCGGGAGCCAGCGGCGCGGCCTTGATGGCCGGCCGGCTCGCCGCGGCGCCTGGAACGTTCAGGTGATTTTCGAGGTCGGCTTCGCGGATCAGCGCGTAATTGCCGGACGGCGTGTCATTGACCAGGATGTCGGGCGCGATGCCCTTGGCCTGGATCGAGCGGCCGCTCGGCGTGTAGTAGCGTGCGGTCGTCAGCTTGATCGCGGCGTTACCGCCCAGCGCGAGGATGCTCTGCACCGAGCCCTTGCCGAAAGTCTGGGTTCCGACGATGACACCGCGCTTGTTGTCCTGAAGCGCGCCGGCGACGATCTCGGAAGCCGATGCGCTCGCGCCATTGACCAGCACGACCAGAGGCATGGTCTTGATGTCGGCGGGCAGGCTCTTCAGAAAGTCATCGCGATTGCCGCGCAGATAGTCGTCAGGCGACGCATAGAACTTGTGCCGGGAATCCTCGGTGCGACCGTCGGTCGAGACGACCAGAGCCTTGGCCGGCAGGAAGGCGCCCGAAACTCCGACCGCCGCATGGAGCAGACCACCCGGATCGTTACGCAGATCGAGAATGATCGCCTTCATGCCCTGCTTTTCGAGCTTGCCGAGTTCGTGCGTCAGAGCCGACGCGGTGTTCTCCTGGAACTGGGCGATCCGCAGATAGCCGACTCCCGGCTCGATCATCTTCGCCTTGACGCTCTGGACCTGGATGATCTCGCGGGTCAGCGTCAGCTCCATCGTCTTGTTCTCGCCCTTGCGCGCGATCGTCAGGCGGATCTTGGTCTTGGGCTTGCCGCGCATCTTCTTGACGGCATCGTTCAGCGACAGGCCTTTGACGACCGTATCGTCGAGCTTGATGATCAGATCGCCGGGGCGAATTCCGGCACGGAAGGCCGGAGTGTCCTCGATCGGTGAGATCACCTTGATGAAGCCGTCCTCGATGCCGACTTCGATGCCCAGGCCACCGAACTCACCCTGGGTTCCGGCCTGCAAATCCTTGTAGGCGTCGGGATCAAGGTAAGCCGAATGCGGATCGAGGCTCGAGAGCATGCCGCTGATCGCGCCATCGATCAGCTTCTTGTCATCGACCGGCTCGACGTAGCCTTGCTTGATCGCATTGAACACTTCGGCAAAGCTGCGCAGCTCCTCGACCGGGAGCGGTGAAGTCGCGTCCTTGTTGGCGCTGGCCGAGAAATTCAGACTCAGCGCGACTCCGGCGCAAAGCCCCACGAAGACCAACCCAGCCTGCTGCAGCTTGCCGCGCATTTCCCTGTCCGTTCCTAGCTCTAAAGTGGCGACAATCAGCGCCCCGCCACCCATTTGGCGGGATCCTGGGGGGCACCTCGATAACGTATTTCGAAGTATAAACCGGAATTCTCGCTGCCCCCGCTGGAGCCAACGCTGGCAATCGTTTCGCCGGCTCGCACATGCGCACCTGGTGCCTTGAACAAGGCCTCGTTGTTGCCATAGACCGTCATGTATTCGTTGCCGTGATCAATGATGATCAGGTTTCCGAATCCGCGCAACCAATCGGCATAAACAACGCGTCCGGCCGCGACCGCATGGACGTCTCCGCCCGTGGCGCGGATGAAGATGCCTTTCCACTGGCTCCCCCCCTCGGCGCGCGCCGCGCCAAAGCGACCGATCAGCTCGCCGCGCGCAGGCCACTTGAGCTTGCCCTTGAGCGCGGCAAAAGCCTCGCCGCCGACGCTGGCATCGGCCACTTCGCTGGCATGACCGCTGACCGGCTCGCTCGCCTCCTTCGCCGGGCGCGCTGGCTGAACGGCAGGCTTGGTGGGCAGCGGCCGGGCGACGGGCTGGGAAGCGACCGCTTTCGACGGGGGTTGGGCCACCGGTTTGGGCTGAGCTTTGGCCGGAGGCTGGGGTTTGGGCACCGGAGGAGGAACGGGAGGCTTGGGCGGCGGCAGGCGGGCGAGACCGCCGATCAGCAGACCCAGGCGGGTCTCGTCCTGCGTCAGCGATGCGACTTCCTTGCGCTGGACGCGCAGCTTGCCCTGCACCGAAGCGAGGACCTTGGCGCGCTTGCCCTGCTCGACGAGCAGGCGATCGTGCTCGGAGGCCTGTTCGCGCTCGAGCGCCTCCATCCTCTGGTGCTTTTGCTGCAGCCCGGCGATCAGCTTCTCGTGCTCAGCGAGCGTCGTCCGGGCGCGCTGGATTTCGGCCTGGCGCGCTTCTGCCATGCGCTCAAGATAGTAGGCGTCGCGGGCCACCTGGTTCAGGTCGTCCCCCCCCAGCAGGCGACGAGCTCCGGCCTTGCGACCGAAGACGTAATAGCGGTACAGAGTGTCGCCGAGCGCGCGGCGCTGCGAGACGAGCTGAAGACTGAGCAGATCGCGCCGCTTCTCCATCTCGGCAATCTCGGCCTCGGTATCCGAGCGCTCGGTCGAGATTTCGCGCAAGCGCTTCTGCGAAGCCGAGATCGCACGCTCGACGACCGACAGCGCATCGGCGACTTCGTTGCGGGTCGCCTCGGACTCGGCGATCTCCTGATGCAGATTGCCGATCTTGCGGTGCACATCGTCGAGATCGGCCTTCTTGCGGGCAAGTTCGGCCTTCCTGCGCTCGAACTCAACTCTTTTGCGTTCGTACTCGGCGCGTTTGCGCTCGTAGTCGGCGCTCCTGCGGTCGGCATTTTTGCGCTCGTTCGCGCCGCGCTTGCCCGGCGCAGCCGCTTTCTTGCGAACGGGCTCGCTCTTCACATGCGCGGCATCGGCCTTGTCCTGACGGGCCTCCTTGGCCTGGATCGGCGCGGCGATAAAGAAAAAGGCGAAGAGCGCCGCAGCGATCTTCGCCCCGGAGCGGAGCGTTTCGTTCACAAAGGCTATCCGGTTCTTACTTCTCTGCCCTGCACTGATTGACGGCGACGATCGTGTCCTCGCCCCCCACCAGGGTCGGGGCGAACTCGATCCAGCCGGGGGGACGGCATTCCAGGTTCCAGGAGGATTCGCCATCGCGCATCAGCGCGATCTTGCGGGTCATGGACACTCCTGGACACTCCTGTTCTGGTCTCTGCTGGGGGAATGGTATCGCGATCGGCAGGAATTGGCAGCGCCCATCGATCACCAGAAGATGGTATTTTATCGGATCACGCCGCCGCACCTCCCGTGCTTTTGGCCGCTTTCTGAGTTGGATCATGGAGTTTATCAAGCAAAACATCTTCCTCATCGCACTCGCCGCGATCAGTGGCGCCATGTTGCTCGCCGAATTCGTCCGCGGACGCAGTAGCGCGGGTCTGTCCTCCGTCGACGCGACGCTGCTGATCAACCGCGACAATGCCGTCATCGTCGATTTGCGCGATGCCACGGATTTCGCCGCCGGGCATCTGGCCGGCGCCCGCAACATCCCTTTCGCTGAACTTGAAAAGCGCAGCGACGAACTCGCCAAATTCAAGGCGAAGCCGCTGATCCTCGTCTGTCAGAGCGGCATGCGCTCGAGCAAGGCGGTCGCGCTGCTCACCAAGGCCGGTTTCGAAAAGGCCGAGAGCCTGGGCGGCGGCATCGCTGCCTGGCAAAAAGACGGCTACCCGCTGGTCAAAGAAAAGGCCTGAGACACGATGGCCAGAGTCACCATGTACTCGACCGCGGTCTGCCCTTATTGCCTCCGCGCCGAACAGCTGCTCAAAAGCCGTGGAGTCGAAGCGATCGAGAAGATCCGCGTCGATCTCGATCCCGAGGCCCGCGAGCGAATGGTGGAGCAGACCGGACGCCGCACCGTTCCTCAAATCTTCATCGACGACCGGCATATTGGCGGCTGCGATGAACTGTATGCGCTCGACCGCGCCGGCGGACTCGCTCCGCTGCTGGCAAAGTCGGACGAATGAATTTTTTCAAAAACCATCCCCTTGCGGGGAATAACCACATCAGGCTTCAGACATGACCGAACAAGCACAACCGATGTTCTCGATCGAAAAGCTGTACGTCAAAGACCTCTCGATCGAAGTGCCCAATGCCCCGCAGATCTTCCTTGAGCGCGAACAGCCGGAGATCAACGTCGAGCTGAACACCCAGGGCGAGAAGGTCGACGAAGGCATCTACAACGTCACCGTCACCGTCACCGTCAAGGCCGACATCAAGGAACGCAACCTGTTCCTGGTCGAAGTCGCCCAGGCCGGCATCTTCCAGATCCGCAACTTCGCCGACAGCGATGTCGAACCGGTCATGATGATCGGCTGCGCAAACATCCTCTTCCCCTACGCGCGCGAAGCGATTTCGGATGCGATCACCCGCACCGGCTTCCAGCCGATCCAGCTCGCTCCGGTCAATTTCGAAGCGCTCTACCAGGCTCGCCAGCAGGCCCAGCAGGAACAGGCCGAAAAAGGCGAAGTGCCGATTCAATAAAGAAACGCGAATGCGCACTCCGGCATTGCTGCTGACCGCCGCCGTCCTCGCCCTTCCGGGCGCGGCGGCGGCGCTCGACTATCGTTCCCTGAACCAGGTCGGCGTCATGTACGACACGCCGTCCGTCAAGGGCAAAAAACTCTGGGTCGTCCACCGCGGCACTCCGGTCGAGGCGATCATCTCGCTCGACCAGTGGGTCAAGGTCCGCGACGCCGCGGGTTCCATCGCCTGGATCGAGCGCAAGGCGCTGTCGGCGACACGCACGCTCATCGTCACCGCGGCAAGCGCAGAAGTCCACCAGAAGGCCGACGCGACAAGCCCCGTGGCCTTCACGGCCGGCCGCGACCTCGTCCTCGAATTCGTCGACAAGTCGAGCACGGGCTGGGTCAGGGTCAAACACCGCGACGGAGTCTCCGGCTACATCCGCGCAACCGACGTATGGGGCGAATGATTCCGTGAGCCGTATCGCCATTCTCGGCGCTGGAGCCTGGGGAACCGCTCTGGCGGTCAGCTTCTCCGGCCGCCACCCGATCGCACTGTGGAGCCGCGAGACCGAGCTTCAGGCGGCGTTGCGCGCGGAGCGCGAGAACCGCGCGCTGCTGCCCGGAATCCGTCTCGCCGACTCGATCACGATCGAAGACTCGCTGAGCGATGCGCTCGCGGGCGCCGAACTCGCACTCGTCGCGACGCCGACCGCCGGTCTGCGCTCATCGCTGCAGGCGATCGCCTCGATCGCGCCACAGCTTCCCGTCCTCTGGGCCTGCAAAGGCATGGAAACCGGGAGCGGCCTGCTGCCGCACGACATCGCCCGCGAAGTGCTGGGCCAGGATCACCCGGTCGGCGTGCTGACCGGCCCAAGCTTCGCCCAGGAAATCGCTGCCGGTCTGCCCGGCGCGATCACGCTGGCCGCCTCATCGCTCGAGTTTGCCCGCCACTGGGTCAATGAGCTTCACCACTCTCGTCTGCGCCTCTACGCAAGCGACGACATCGCCGGCGCCGAAGTCTGCGGCGCCGTCAAGAACGTATTGGCGATCGCCAGCGGCATCAGCGACGGCCTCGGTTTCGGTTTCAATGCGCGCGCCGCGCTGATCACCCGGGGACTGGCCGAAATCACCCGCCTGGGTCTCGCGCTGGGCGGACGGCGCGAAACCTTCATGGGCCTGGCCGGTGTCGGCGACCTGATCCTGACCTGCACCGGCGACCTGTCGCGCAACCGCCGCGTCGGCCTCGCTCTGGCCGCCGGCAAAAATCTCGAGCAGATCCTCGCCGAGCTCGGTCACGTCGCCGAAGGCGTGCCGACCGCGCGCGAAGTGAGTCGCCGCGCCACGGCCTTGGGCGTCGAGATGCCGATCACGAAGACCGTCGACGCGGTGCTCCACGAAGGCCTCGACGCGCGCGCCGCGGTCGAGCTGCTGATGAACCGCGACCCCAAGGTCGAAACCTGACTCTTCCCCGACGCGGGAGAGTCAAATCGCTATCCCTGCCTGAGCCGATCGGCTAGGCACTTGTCTTCCGGCTCGACCCCCGGATCTTCAGCTCACCGCGCATCACGAGCCGGCGCACCGCCTGCTCGGGCGAGGCGATCCGCGCGAGCAGCAGCTCGATCGCGGCCCGCCCGATCTCATAGGTGGGCTGGGCAATCACGGTGATGCCAGGCTCGATCAGGCGGGTCCAGGGCATGTCGTCGAAACCGGCGAGCGCAATCTCCCCGGGAAAGCTCACTCCGAGCGCCCTGGCCGCCTCGACGACGCCCTGCAGGATCAGACCGTTACTGGCGAGAAGTGCATCGGGAAGGGGCTTGCGGCTGAGCAGCACCTCGACCACTTCGCGGGCGCGTTCGGCGCGCGGCGCGATCGGCTCAGCGTCCGGGGCCAGGCCCGCCGCAGCCATCGCAGCCAGATAGCCCTGATGACGCTGGGCGCCGGTCGAGCCGGCCGAGCCATAGAGGAAGACGATGCGCCGCATGCCTTGCGCGATCAGGTGCTCGGTCAGCCGGAAACCGGCATCGAAGTTGTCGAGCACGACCGCATCGACTTCGCTGTCGCGCTCGCAGCGGTCCACGAGGACCAGCGGGAAAGGGTGATCGGAAGTCTTGAGCCCGGAGAGCAGAGGCAGGGTCGGCGACAGGATCACGCCGGAAACGTTCTCGTCCCGCATCATCTCCAGATAGAACGCCTCCTTCTCGGGGTCCTCATCCGAGTTGCACAGCATGACCCTCATCCTGTGCTGATAGGCCACATCCTCGACCGCCCGCCCGATCTCGGTGAAGAAGGGGTTGCAGATGTCCGAAACGATCAGGCCCAGCTTGTTCGTGCGCCGCGAGCGCAGCCGCCGCGCGGCCAGATCGGGACGATAGTCGAGCGCCTTGACCGCGGCTTCGACGCGGATCCGGGTCGCCTCGCTGACTCCGGGCAGGCCTGAGAGCGCGCGAGAGACCGAAGCCACCGACACACCCGCCTTCTTCGCCACATCGCTGATTCTTGCCATCCCGACCTCTTGCGTAATCGATTACAGAAACATCGATGATTGTGCCTGATTTCCGACGCTGAAGCAGCGTTTATCCTCAACCCACCTAGCGCACCGTCTCCGGCCCCCTCCCCCATGACAGACGAAAAGCTCTGAAAAGAGGGGTGGCGACGCCCACCAGACCAGACTATAGAAATAATTGTTTGACTCATCAGATGTAATCGATTACATTTTTTTGAACGAATCACAGGTCAAACCCGTGGAGCAGAGGATGGAAACGATTACGACAGCCTGTATCGCACTGAACGCCAGTGTGCAGAGCAAAGAGGAAGCCATACGGCTTGCCGGACGGCTGCTGGCGGACGCCGGCTATATCGACCCGGGCTACATCGCCAGCCTGGAAAAACGCGAAGAGGTCGCCAACACCTTCCTCGGCGCGGGCGTCGCGATCCCGCACGGGATGATCGAGGACAGGCACCTGATCCATCACACCGGCGTTGCGGTCGTGCAGGTCCGCGACGGTGTCGCCTGGAAGGACGGCGAACACGCAAAGCTGATCGTCGCGATCGCGGCCCAGTCTGACGAACACATCACGCTGCTGCGCCGGCTGACCCGCTTGATGCAACGCCCGGACGGCATCGACATGCTGGTCACGACCGACGACGCCGAACTGATCGTCAGCACGCTCGCCGACACGCCGGCCCAGCCCCCTTTCCCTGCTCCCGAAGCGCTGGCCTGGCCTTCCGACGCCGAACAGAGCTGGAGTGTCGATTACCCGAACGGCCTGCACGCCCGTCCCGCGACGCGCTGGGTCGAAACCGCAAAGCGCTTCGCCAGCGAAATCCGGATCTACAAGGGCCACGAATTCGCCGATGCGAAGGCGCTGACCGGCCTGCTCTCGCTGGGCGTAACCCGCGGCGACGA